>JBBSCU010000051.1:0-24791 GCA_038249935.1 Chroococcales cyanobacterium | reverse complement strand
TGGATGTAGTAGCACTGACAGTTGATCTACCTGAATACAACTTGTACCGTGGTCAAGTTGGCACAGTAGTAGAATTATTAGCTGGCGGTGCTGCATTTGAGGTTGAATTTAGCGATCGCAACGGACGCACTTATGAATCTGCTGGTTTACGCCCAGAGCAAATTATGGTGTTACATTTCGAGCCAGCATCCCCTGATTCAGTCCCGGAAATGGTAACAGCGTAAGCAACAGAAAGCGGTATATACATAATACACATAGAACATCATGCGATCGCTTATTGTAGTGTTGAGTGCGATCGCCCATAACCTATAATTAATATGTTATTTAAAATGGTCAATGTCATGAGGATTTGAAAAATGGAAATTGAACAACTCAGTGGCAAAACAATAGAAGTATCCGACATTACAGCCTGGGATAAAAACGGACAAAAGCTTTTAGTCTCAAAAGTTAGAGCCAGAGACATTATAGAAGATATTACCGCAAAAGTAGAAGAAATTCTCAAGTTCGAGTATGAACATAATCGAATCATAATTCCTTTTGCTATGACCGCTACCCGTGAAAACATTAATATTTTTAAATGGGATGGTAAAAATTTAGAAACTATATATACCTTTCCAACTTATGAAGTTTTATCTGAATACGATTCAAAATTTAGCAACAAAAGGATATTTGAGTATTATCTAGAAACATTAGTTGAGGGATGGTTGAGAGATTTAGCCTACAACTGGAAAACAGATAATCCACCTAAATACCAAGAATTAACGCAGATAGGCTTTGTGGAAAAGCTTGCAGATGCAGCACAGTAAAGGAGAGCAAATCTAGTGATTACGCTCTATATTGAAACTAATTTTTTCATTACTTTTGCTAAGAATCAGGATAAAGATACTGATGATTTAGTGGATTCTAAGTATCCCGATAAAATCTCATTAATAAAAATTAGTACTCCTTCAATTTGTTGTATGGAAGCTCTTTCTGTACTAGAGGATGAACGTAACAATAGCAATCGTTTTAAAGATGATTTGGATGCAGAAAGAAATAAACTACAAAGAGATATAAATTCTCAAAACTCTAAAGAAATTCAAAAATCCCTTGAAAAAGCAATCATTGAGAGCAAAGCGAGAATTAATGATATTAATATTCGACTTGTTAAAGTTCTTGAATGGGCTGCTAATAATGTGGAATTAATAAATTTAGAATCATCTATACTCATTACCAGCCTTAATGAACAATTTATTCCTGATCCTACAGATAACTTAATTTTACATTGTATTCTTAATCATGCCAAAACATCTCCAAAAAAATCTTTAAATGATCAGAAAATTTTGTTGAGTGGAAATTCTAAAGACTTTGGTACAAAAGAGATTAAGGAAATATTGAGTGCAGCAGGAATACAAAAATATGTTGCGAGTACAGGAGATTTTTTAGGATGGTTGCAGTCAATTTAATTATTAGATTAGAGTGCGATCGCCTATGGGAAGGATGAGAGTAGCTCTAGATTATCTTTTTGCTGCACTTGAGAATTTTTCCATCTGTGCCTACAATTATTTTTAGATAAAGTGCTGAATAGCCGGATTGGTAATATTATTTTGGAGCAAATTAGTCAAGTTATTTATACACCGTCTCGGCGAGTAGATCGACAGGCTTTGCGATCTGCTTTGGTACTTTCCGCGAGTCAAGACGTACAGGTGTCGCTGATCGAAATTATTAAGAATTATCCCACAAACAAAGTAGAAGTTGATGGCGTAGTTTACCGCCGTAGGCATCGCTTGGAGAGCGCGTACCGTCAACTCCGTCGCTTGCAAACAAGCTTACAAGATTTACTTAATTTTTAGTAAGCTAAAGTTTCTAAAGTTTCTCGTAAATACCGTTGTACCTGCTGTTCCAAGCGAAGTCCTTGTAATTGAGCATCGCGTTCTAGTTGCCAGCGTTGAAAACCGGAACTAGTGGAAATCGCACATTTGAGGCTATACCAAATTTCAGTATCAGCAGAAAATTGGCGATCGCTAGAAGCTGGAATTTGAGCCATAATTCCTCATTCCTTTGTTTTAATTTTAACAGTCAGTAGTCAAGAGTTATAAATTTTGCCCTGCTCCCCCTGCTGCTTATTTGTCGGCTTTCTAAAGTAAAATAATATTGCTTTGGGGGCTGCTATAAATCTGTATTAATCCTAAATAGAGATTGCAACAATCGGGGCAAGATTTGATTAACTCGTACCCCTAAAATTGTGAAATCCTGTTTAATCTTTTCTAAAGATAATGGTTCTATAGCCGCGAATTCTGTGTCATTAGTCACCAAAACCCGCATTACACTCACAGGAATTTGTAAAAATAGATTGCTACCTAGAAAGGCTAACCCCGCAAACAATAGCCCAAGGCTGCGCCATTGTGGTAAAAATTTAGCTGTATTTGCGACTAATGGGGCAATTTGGTAGAGATACCACAGCATCCAAACCGACAATACTGCTGCCACTAGAGCTAGGATACGATTTAACTTTGTATTAATTAAACAGAGAATTTTCCGTTGCCGCTCAGTCAGGTTTTCTGGCTTTAGGGCTATTCCTAAAAGACCAAATATATAAAAAGGGCGACGCAACTGCATCCATAGCAGCGGCATAATACCAATGGCGGCAACCAAGAATAGTTCCATCCAGACGGGCAAGAATGGCTCGCCTACAGACAGGAACAATAAGCAGAGTACTAAAAAAACAGGCAATGTCGCCAACCCAGCGACGTGAATCCACAAAATAGGTTCAGAGCGAAATGAAGGCATATTATTTAAAGTTAGGAGTTAGGAGTCAGGAGTTAGTTAGAAGTTAAACGCTTCTAACTAATCACTCCTAACTTCTAAGTATTTTACCCTCAACACTATCTTGTTAAGGTAAGAGTTCGGCGCTTAGTAACCATCTGGTAGGCTTCGATAATGTCACCTTCAACCCAATCATTGAATTTATCCATGCCGACACCGCATTCATAACCGGCGTTGACCTCACGGGCATCCTCTTTCATCCGTTTTAGGGAATCAAGCACGCCTTCGTAGAGTACCTTACCGCCGCGTCTTATCCTAACTTTGCAGTTACGAACTAACTTGCCAGATTGAACATAGCAACCTGCAACAGCACCACGGCCAACTGGGAAGACGGCACGTACTTCGGTTTGACCCAATGGTTCTTCCACCAACTCTGGTTCCAAAAGACCTTCCAAGGCATCTTGGATATCTTCCAGGAGTTTGTAGATCACGTTGTATTCCCGGACATCTACACCCGCTTCATCGGCGGCTTGTCTAGCCCCACTGGCGAAGGTGGTATTGAAGCCAATAATTACAGCGTTACTGGCAGATGCTAAGTCGATATCCGTCTCGGTGATTTCCCCAGCAGTAGCCAATAGCATCCGAATTTGAACTTCGTTTTGGGGGATTTGCTTGATCGCTCCCACAATGGCTTCCACAGAACCTTGCACGTCTCCCTTCAAGATCAAGTTGAGTTCTTTCAACTCGCCTTCTTGGGCTTGAGCCGATAAGGTTGTAAGGGTAACACGTCCTTGTAACAAGCGGGATAGGCGTTGTCTGTCTGCGCGATCGCTAGCGAGGGTTCTTGCTTCTTTTTCGTTATAGAAGACCTCGAACTCATCACCTGCTGCTGGCACATCACTTAAGCCCAACACCTCCACAGCAAAGGAAGGAGAGGCGATATCGACTCTTGCTCCTCTGTCATTAACCATTGCCCGTACCTTACCAAAGGCGGAGCCGGCTACGAGCATATCTCCCACATGGAGGGTACCATTCTGAATCAGCAGGGTAGCAACTGCTCCCTTGGCTTTATCCAGATGTGCTTCAATCACAGTTCCTTTGGCGGAACGGTCTGGGTTGGCAGACAGTTCTCCCACTTCTGCTACCAGCAGAATCATCTCTAAGAGCGTATCTAGGTTTTCGCCTCTGATAGCGCTCACGGGAACCATGATTGTCTCACCACCCCAGTCTTCTGCGGTCAGACCATACTGAGTGAGTTCTTGTTTCACCCGCTCTGGCTGTGCTGCTTCTTTGTCAATTTTGTTGATTGCTACAACAATTGGCACTCCCGCAGCTTGGGCGTGGCTAATGGCTTCAATAGTTTGGGGACGGACACCATCATCAGCAGCCACTACTAACACAGCAATGTCTGTTACCCTGGCTCCTCTAGCTCGCATAGCGGTAAAGGCTTCGTGACCGGGGGTATCTAAGAAGACTATCTGCTGTGGTTTGCCTTCATGTTCTACTTCCACATGGTACGCACCAATGTGTTGAGTGATACCACCAGCTTCGCCAGCAGCCACTTTGGTTTTGCGAATCGAGTCGAGTAGGGTTGTTTTACCGTGGTCTACGTGACCCATAATTGTCACGACTGGCGGACGGCGGTGGAGATATTCTCGGTCTTCTGCGCCGACCATTTCCGTAACTTTTCGAGCTTCTGCTTCTCGCTCGACGGTTTCAACTTCTATTTCTAGTTCTTTTCCTACCAGGGTAATTGTCGGAATATCCAGATTTTGGGTGATACTCACCGCCATGCCTTTAAGGAAGAGGATTTTTACAATCTCTGTATCGGCAACGGCTAAAACGTCAGATAGTTCTTGTACAGTCAACGGGCCTGTGATTACCACTTTTTCTGGGCGATCGCGCTTTGTTTCAGCTTCTTGGCGACGGTTGTTGTGGTGATCACGGCTAGAACCAGACTTGGAACCAGATTTTTTACCTCTTGTTCTGGCAGTTGGGGAGCTAGCAAGGGTTGCACCTGGCATCTGCACAGGTCGAGTCGCTTTGGGCTTGGGAGGACGGGCGATGGAAAGGCTGACTAGGACGGTAGTTGGTGCGTCTAGATCGTCCTCATCCAGCAAATCTTCTTCAAAGTCATCATCAAGTATTGGCTTGATCCGCTTACCTTTGACCCCAGCCTTGGCCTTCTCTTTAACTTCGTCAATAATTTCCTCTTCTACCCACTTTTTGCCACCTTTGGTCGGGCGAGGCGGACTTGGGCGTTTTAAATCGAGGAGATCGGGTGCAACTGGCTCATCACCTAATCCGTCAGATTTACCCGCCATTCCTGACATATGTCTTGGTGGAGTAGCGGTCGGCATTGCTGCTACAGCTTCACCAGGACGGGCTGGCCTGGGTCGTTGCCCCTCTCCTAGTGGTGATGGTCTACTTGCCCTCTGCTCCGGTCTAGTGGGTGAGGGGGTAGGGCGAGCCTGTCTTTGTGGTGCAGCTGGTGGGGACTGGTCAGTTGGCAGTTTAGCAACTCTTGGCTTGACTTGATCGCGATCGCCTTCGACAGTCCGGGGGCGTTCGCGTTTGAGAACCGGTTTGTCTCCCGCCTGAGATAGCTCCGGCTCAGACACCTGAGCTTCTTCTGCCGCAGGTCTTGCTGGTGGGGCAACTAATTGCGGTTTTTGAGGTTTTTCCGGTTTTGACCTGGTTGGAACTATTTTTTCCGGTTTTTCCCCTGCTATTTTTTCCGAGGGCTGATTTGGATTGGGCGTTTGTTCCAGGTCTGTTACAGTAGGCTGCTCTTGAGTCTCAGATTGATTCCGGGGTACGGGTCGAGTTGGTGCCGCCGGCTTCATGGATGAGACTGGTGTAGCAAAAGGCCGTGGAGGAGAGGGAGGATTAGCTTCAGACAAGGCAGCTTGGGTATTGTTAGCAACTGACGCCTCTGGGGCGTTGGAAGTAGTATTTCTCAATATTTTGGGTTTGCGTATTTCCAAAATTTGCTGTTTGTGGGGTGCAGCAGGTCGGTTACGTCCGCCGTTCGGTGGTGAATTTGGCTTAGGGCTGGCTGTACCTAGTTCCTTTTTGGCCGACACATTCGTAGCTGCGAGTTTTTCGGCTGCCGTGCGGATGTTTTCTGCCTCGGATTCGGAAATCGTGCTGCTATGGCTTTTGACCGAGATGCTGAGCTGGTCGCAAATTGCTAGTAGCTCTTTGTTATCCAAATTCAATTCCTTTGATAATTCATAGATTCTAACTTTGCCGTTGTTCATCCACTCTTCCCCTTTAATTTACAGTTTTAGCGGACGGTTGCCTGGTTTGCGACATCTCCATCCTTGGATTACTGTTTTTAGGTTGCCGTTTAGTTTTTGCCGGTGCCTCCAATCAGGAAAGAGAGATGTTTCGGTTTAATAATGGCATCTCCACCAAGAATGATGGTTGAGGGACATCCATAAAAATTTTTTAAATAAAAGATTTTTAGAGGAACCCTTGACTGCCGAACTGCGCCTGAGCGCTACCAGGTTGCCATTTTGTAGTTTCTTGTTTTGTTGGTTCTCAGTCTTCCACAATACAATCCATTACATATTGTTCTGGGAATGTTGCCTCGCCCCTCTTTATTATTGAAGAGTCGAATGCCTTTTACACCCATTTACTATTTTGGCACTAACCTTAACGATCAACAGAGGGTGTGATGAAAACACGACTTCGGCTTTCGCACAATTCCTCTGGTGATGACGCTACTAGGTTGTTCCAACTAAATATAATTTTGGGTATTGATGTGGGCTAGACGTTGCGACAAGCTTTGGTACAGTGTTTCTGGCACTGATGCATGTAGCGATCGCCCTAGTCGATTTTTCTTTTGAGCCGCTTGTAAGCAACTCGCTTGCGGACAAATATAGGCAGAACGGCCCATGCCGTGATCTAATTGTACCTTTCCTGACGGAAAGACGCGGACAATCCGCCAAAACTCATCTTTTGAGGCTACTTTGCGACAACTAATACAGCGCCGATAATTTGGTTTCATCGGTTTTGTGTGATTTCAGTCCAGATTTTGGGTGTAAAAAGAAGTTTATTATTACTATTTTTTACTTATACCAAGTGTCCTTGGAAAAAATAATCCTTAAAACTGAGACTACAATCAACATTATCAAAACTTCACAAAATTAATAAATTACTCATCATTGTTATTCTCAAAAGTATCCTCCTCTTCTAATTCCTCCTGATTTTCATCCTCTAATTCGTCCTCAAAGTCAAGCTCATCTTCCTCTGATTGATATTTTGCTCTGACAGCTGTAAATTTGGCATCCTCTCCTGCATAGTCATACTTAGCTTTATCTTTGATGTCAATTTTCCAACCAGTCAGGCGCGCTGCTAAACGGACATTTTGTCCTTCTTTCCCAATGGCTAAACTCAGTTGGTCTTCAGCCACTAATACGTGAGTTTGGCGGCTTTCTGGGTCCATAAGACGCACTTCATCCACCCGGGCTGGACTCAAAGCATTGGCAATGTACGTTGCTGGATCTGGTGACCAACGAATTACATCTATTTTTTCACCGCGTAATTCGTTGACTACCACTTGAATTCGCGATCCCCTGGCTCCGATACAAGCGCCAACTGGATCTACATCGCGATCAAGAGTATCTACTGCTATTTTAGTCCGTGGACCTACATAACGGGAGGGGGGGTTTGCTTCCCTAGCTACGGCAACAATCCGTACCACTTCATCTTCAATTTCTGGGACTTCGTTGGCGAAAAGATAAACCACCAAACCAGCATCAGCACGAGATACAAGTAGCTGTGGCCCCCGTTGCTGACCTTGGGAGACTTTTTTAAGGTATATTTTGAAGGTGGCATTTGCCCGATAATTATCGTTAGGCAGTTGTTCCCGCTTTGGTAATTCGGCTTCTACTTCTGGCTGACCAAAGTTACTGGTGACTGCTAGAACCACTGATTGCCGCTCAAACCGCAGGACTCTTGATTGCAGAACAGTTCCTTCTAAGTCTTGGAACTCTTCTTGCACCATCTGGCGCTGTTGATCCCGTAATTTTTGCGCCAGTACCTGCTTGGTTTGCATCGCCGCCATCCGACCAAATTCTCCTTGATCGGGGGTAACATCCAGCACCACCGAGTCCCCTAACTGGGCTTCGGGAGCTACTTGTTGAACTTCGTCTAGGGAAATCTGATGGTCTGTGTTATTGACTTCTTCGACAATGGTTTTGGTGGAAAGAACGCGAAATCCTTCTCCTTCAATATCGAGTTCTACTTCAAAATTCTCAAAATAATCTTCGTCAAACTGTTTGCGCTCTAAATTTTGGGCGCGGCGATAACGTTCATAGCCTTTGAGTAGTGCTTCTCTAATAGCTGATTGAACTGCAAGCCGTGGTAAATTGCGATCGCGGCTTATACTTTCAATTAATTCTTTTAATCCAGGTAAAGTAACCATTGACATAAGCAATCTCCTTTAAAAATTAGGGAGTGGGAGAGACGCGATTAATCGCGTCTGTACGGGAGTGGGGAGTGAAAACTACGCATTAGATAGAGCTAGAGATTAGAGAATAGCTTTACACTAGTCCCTAATCTCTAGCCCTTAGTTCCTAACATCTAGCTCCTAGCCTTTAATCTCTAGGCAAGCTGCTCTAGTCTCTAACTCCTAAGCCCTAGCCCTTTGTTTATCGGCGCTCGTCTAGCTGCACCTTAGTAATTAGGGCGCAGGGAATTTCGACTACACGACCTTTTTGGTTTAAGTAAAGTGCTGTCTCATCCCGGCGAATCAACTGACCAATCCACTCTTGTTGTCCGTCGTAGGGTGGGGAAGTGAAGATGATGACAGGAAATCCTTTAAAGGAAATAAACTCCCTGTCTGTTACCAGTTGCCGCGAAATACCAGGACTGGACACTTCTAAAACATAGGCATCTGGAACGATTTGGGCAGTATCTAAGGAAGCTTCTAAAGCACGACTCATTCTCTCACAATCATTCAACCCAGTGTTTTCCTGAGGATTGCGAATGTCTACCCGCAATACTGGTGGATTTTGGTTAGTGTGAAAAACCACGCCAACCACTTCCAATCCCAGTTCTTCTGCCACTGGTGTTGCCAAATCAATAATTTGTGGGACTAAGGGATGAGCCATGAGAAAATTCAATAAAAAAAGTGGGCATCGACCCACTTCCTGCGATAGATATATCTTCCAAGAAGTCTTGTGACGAACCAATGATGATTCGCCTATTTCGAGTTTAGCGCATTTCTTTTATAGTCGCGCATTGGGCATTACTTATTCCTTTTGTCCTCCTTGTCTCCCTCATGCCTCTATCCTTGCCGTCTTTTTGTGAGAGCGGTGCTTTTATCAACTACGACTGGAACTGATGCTTTTGTTCGTAACTGCCTGGTTTGCTCGATAATTTGGTCTATATCTTCTTGAGACAAACGCTGGACGTAGTTAATCTTAATTTCCTCTAAGAAGTCAAAAAGTAAACTCTGAATTTCCGAAAGTACGTGTTTTTCCTTTATTTGCGCTCCCAAGGCTTGGCTAAAGCTTTCTACTAGTTTACTGGTGAGTTTTGCGCCAACAGGGTCTTCAACAGCGCTAACTAAAGTTTTGTAAAGATTAGTTGTAATTTGGGTTGCTAGTTGTTCGCTTAACTGGGTTTGGGCTTGTCCGACTCCAGGGAGGTTTTGAAGGTTGCGGTAAACAGGGACTTGATGAAAGACGGTTTCGATATTGTGGCGCAAAATGGCAACGATCGCAGGTTGGATTTCGGGTAGCACTTGGTAGACAATTGTTTTTACCAAAAGACTTGCGATCGCTTCTACTTCATTGACATTATTAATATCTATGTAGGGACGTAAATTTTCTTGTTGCGAAAGCCAGTGCGTCAACTCACCACGCTGAATTGAACCTTGAACCTGATTGATTACCCTCACCACTACTACTTCTGTGAGTTCTTCGGCAAAATTGGCGACAATCCCCTGATGAATTTGCTTTCGCACTGGCTGAAGATCCAATAACTGTGCTTGATCGAGGCGAACTAATACAGGTAGAATTCGCAACAACCGCCAAAATGGTAGTAGTAAAAATAAATCGTACCAACGCCACAATAGGGCTTCAAACCAGCTTAAATCAGGACGGCGGCGTTTGAGCAAGAAGGTACGCCCCAGCAATTCTACGCCAAATAAAATCACAAAGGGTAAGTCAATGATCCAGAAATCATCAACAAATTCCCCACTTTCCCCGATTTGGCGGTAGTAGTTAGTGGCAATCAAAGGGCGGATTCTATCGTTGAAAAAATTAATTTCTTGAACCCAGCCATTTTGTGATAGGTACGACTGACTCCAAAAAGTGGCAAAGGATTGTTTTGCAGATTTGTTTTTGTTATTGATGCGATCGCGCATCCGATTTTTAATTTTTTCCAGAGTACCACTCTTATTCACTCCTGCAAACGGGTTGCTGTCAATCATCTCGCTGCTAAGACGACTTATTTGGATTAGC
Organism: Chroococcales cyanobacterium; assembly: GCA_038249935.1. Lineage (GTDB taxonomy): Bacteria > Cyanobacteriota > Cyanobacteriia > Cyanobacteriales > Nostocaceae > Nostoc. Next base: position 14,568 of record JBBSCU010000051.1, on the reverse strand, counting down.
TTGCCTTTTGCCTGAGGCGATTGTAACCCTGTTTGGTTTACCTGTTCTTCTAGTGCGTCTACTGTTTCGAGATAGTTTTTTGTGTCTCGATGAGGTTCAATACCTTTAATTGGATCATAAATCTGGGTAATTTGGGGAAGTTTTCGCAAGTATAAATCCCGCCAAGGTACGTAACTTAAATCAAACAAAACTAAACATAAATTTACTATGGCAGTAATTCCCATCAATCTTTCAAACCACAAGTTCTGCTGCTTAGAAGATTTTATATTTTTCATTTTTTGTTTTAAATTATACAAGTCTTGGATATTTTGAATATAAACTCTATCATTTATTAACTTCTGGGTCTTTGCAACTAATTCTCTCAGCTAATATAAGATACTTCTTTTGATTGATGACAAAAATCATTATGTATGTATATTTTTGTTTTACAAAATATAGCTCATAAATTATTCAAAAATCATTAAATAATTGCGAAAAAAGTTATTAAACAAACTTAAAATGCAGCTATTAAGGATTAAAATCCTGCTGATTTAAGCCAAAGGAGTTTTAAATATGTGGTGTGGGTTTGGAAAATCAAGCGCAACTTTTGCTGCTACCTGCCTGATAACTGCTAGCTTAGTAGTTGTAGACACAGGTTTCGCAGATGCTCAACGTAGCTATACGCCACAGCAATTCCGTGCTGTGTTGCGGGGATTAGGCTATAACGTCAAGGTAACAAATACTTCCTTGAGGGATGAGGAAACTAAAAAGGCAGTTCGTGAATTTCAGACGGGTTATAAGCTAAAACCAGTTGATGGGATAGCAGGGACAAAAACCCAAAATTATGCTGCCACCATTATTCAAATTCTGCAAGCAAATTTGAATGCAGTGCTGAAGCCAAATCCTCCCCTCCCCCGGGATAATTTTTATGGTTCCCGGACGGAAGCAGCGGTGAAGGAGTATCAAAAGAAATATCAGTTGCAAGAAACGGGAATTGCTAATTTAGCACTCCGCCAAAAGCTGAATGAAGAAGCAAAGACAGTCTTCAGTAAGCCTACGGCTACTCCGACAGCTACGCCAACGGCTACTCCGACAGCTAAACCGATGGCTACACCAACCGCTACTCCGACAGCTACGCCAACGGCTAAACCGATGGCTACACCAACCGCTACACCAACCGCTAAACCGACAGCTACACCAACCGCTACTCCGACAGCTACACCGACATCTACACCCTAATCGCCACAAAAAACTTCTACCCCAAAACTCCTCAAGTCATCTGATTTGGTTCTTCTAAGGGTCTGCCCTTGGGCGTGGGTAGATTTGGGCGGCGGTCATTCCAAGCCATAGGAATGTACTGGACGGAGGGTCGCCCTCCTTGTGGCTGTGGATACAAATCCATGAAGATCATAAATAGAATGGGGCAGTCCGACGGTTACGGGCAGCCCCATTTCTGTTGCTTCTTCAATAGTGATGGGATAGTCGTGGGTGACGCGCCCGGTTGCCAAAGGGGTTGCAAAGAAGTTAAAAGGAGGAAAATCCAGAATAAATCACCAATACCAAAGCCCATAAAATTTATTGTTCAAAAATCACGGGTGTCGTCATTATTTTCACAAATTTTATGCGATCGCAGTTCTATCTGTAGATTTAAAAGTATTGAACCACACTCAGCAAAAATATTATGAATTCTGTACTTTTCCGAATTGTCATCAAGTGAATATGTAGCTAAAACCTAGCAAAATAGATATCATTTGGTATATATAGTTATGCTTGATCTGAGGAACTTAAACCTGTCCGTTCGCTCATTTTTAAAAATATATATGTTCTAATTTCATAATACCTATACCTGACAAGGGTTTCAAGTTTTGTCGGAAAATCTTCATCTCCCTCTTTATTCGTTATTTATAGTTCAAGTGAACTAGCTAGTAGCAATGTTTACAACGGGCTAGCCTACACAATTTTGAGAAAGTTTGAAACACTGTCAGTAATTTGAAAACTTAGATCGAAATAAGCGAACGGACAGCTTAAATTTTGCACCTTATGGAGTTGTAATAATATGGCAGGTAAATCTGTTGAACTTTTTATTTCCTACTCACATAGAGATGAAGAACTTCGGCAGCAATTAGATAAGCACTTAGCTTCCCTAAAGCGGCAAAAAGTGATAGAGGCTTGGCACGATCGCAAGATTGAAGCAGGGATGGAGTGGGCAAAGCAAATCGATGATAACCTGAACAAAGCTGACATAATCTTGCTGTTGATTAGCCCTGATTTTATTTTCTCAAATTATTGCTCTGAAATTGAAATGGAACAGGCAATTAAGCGGCATGAGGCTGGAGAAGCGATAGTTGTCCCTATTATCTTAGAACCCTGTGACTGGACATGGCTTCCTTTCAGCAAATACCAAGCTTTTCCCAAGAATGCAAAGCCGATAACTACTTGGACAAATGCAAACGAAGCCTTATTGGATGTGGTTCAGGGAATTCGTACAGTAGTTGAACGTTTGTTTGAGCAGCGCCAGCAAGAATTAAAGGAGAAGGAAATAGCACAAGATCGATATCTTAAGAAGGTTGAGGAGATTTTATCTTTTGATGGAGAGATATCTATCCCTGCACAAGATACGTTAGATGAAATTCGAGAAGAATTGAGATTGACTTCTGAAGAGGCTGACGAATTAAAAGCCCGCGCTTTTGAGCCTTATAGAAAGTATAAGGAAAATCTGCAAAGATATGAAAAAACTTTCTTTAAGATAATTCAACAGGAGTATCACCTTAGTGATAAAAGCAAAGAAGCTTTGAAGCTTCGGCAAAGGGATTTAGGGATAAAATCTGAGGATGCCGAGCCAATTGAAAAACGGATTCTCGCTCAGGCAAAAGCTAACGATCAAAATCAAGTGAAAGAAGAAGATTCCCAAAGACAACGACAACAGGAAGCGGAAAGAGACAAACAGCTAGAGTTAAAAAAACAGCGAGAAAAAGTTAATAGTTTTCAGCAGTCTTTAGAAGTTAAAGACGAGGATATAGCCCCCATTGAAGCTCAATTGACACCACTGATAAAAGAGCCTATCCAACAGTTGCAGCAAGAGCCAGAAGCTTTTTCAAATAGCATTGAAATGGCTCCAAAACCTCAACCAACAACTGAAACATCTACTGCTCTTGACCCAACATTTTTAGAGCGTTGTCAACGAGAACTCGCCCGTTATATTGGACCAGTAGCACGTTTTATTCTGGAGGATACTCTCGCTGAACATCCACGAATAGTACCACAACAACTGGTCGAGTTACTATCTAGCGAAATTCCCAATCCTCAAAATGCAAAACAGTTCAAGGAAAATCTACGATGACTCATCGTCATTGCGATCTCTTTTTTTGACAAGCCTTTTGAGGGTAATTTCTAAACTTGTTTTCATGCGCGTAAAAGCATCGGCTAAACGCCCTATTTCATCATTTGAGTATTTCTTGAATTCAACATCCATGTCGCCTAAACTTACTGCCTCGGCAACTTGAGTTATTCGATTAAGAGGTTGAACAACATATTGTTTCAGCCATAGAGTTGCTAAAAATATAGTCACAGCAAAAATTGCGGTAAAAATTCCGAAGATGATGATAAAATTTTTATTGGTAATTTTATATATTTCATCGGCAGGAACGTAAATAATCTTAGTACCGATAATTTTGTTCAATTCCCAGCCAAATCCTTGATTAGCTCCATATTTACTTTGTTCATATAAAATCTGTAATGATTTAGGAGATTTCTCTAGAGTGGTATGACAGATCAAGCAATTACTTTGAGTGATTTTGATAGGACGAGCACTATAGAATTTGTTTTCCCCATTTATCATGAGAAAACCTTGATCCATATTTTGTCCCGCTAATTTATCTTGTTGGCTTAATTTCTCTATAATCTTTATCTCCTCGTCTGTAGCTATATCCTTGGGATTAGTCGGGTTAATCATCGCATCTTTATAACGATATTTTCCGTATTTATCTTTGTAGCTATTGGTAAGAGTATCAAATACTCCACGTACAGCGTAGGAAGGAATAGACTCTAATAAAAGCTTCTCTTCTGATTGCTTCTTTAACAGAGGATTCACGTGATCCTGGTTATACTTACGAACAGAGTCCATAGTTGAGATGAGCACATTAGATTGTGTATTTAGTTCATTTTCAACATTCCCAAGGAGAATATTATAATAAACAAGGCTACTGACAATAATCCCTCCCAAAAAAATTGTGAGCATTAAGGTGATCAGTTTCTTGCTTAGGTTAAAATTTCTGGGTATTAGTGCAAATATTTTCATGATTTTGAGCCTATCCTTAATTTAATATGTATTGAATTTGTTTGATGTTGTTTAATCTAATTCTATCTAGCGGTGGTTCAATTACACGTAACACTATGATAGCAAATTGACCTGATTATGCATTTTCCTTACGCATTATTTTTAAGAATATTTTGACTACTTTCTTCCACGTCATCCTCAACGGTATAAATTATAAATTATTTATGATCCCCGTCGCCAAATCTTGATAGTATCGTCATCACCACCGCTAACTAGGGTTTGACCATCGGCACTAAAAGTAACGCATCTAACATAATTAGAATGACCTGTAAGTGTGCCGATTTCTCTGCCACTGTGAACGTGCCACAGCTTGATAGTGTTGTCCCAACTGCCACTAGCGAGAAGTTGCCCATTCTGGCTAAAAGCGACTGACCAAACTGAATCAGCATGACCAATGAGAGTGCGAATTTCTCTACGTGTGTTGACATCCCACAGTTTAATCGTGTTGTCAGCACTGCCACTAGCGATAATTTCCCCATCCTGGCTGAAGGCGATACAGTTGACGAAGAAGGAATGACCTGTAAGTGTGCAAATGTTTCTGCCTGTGTGTACTTGCCACAGTTTGATGGTGTAGTCGTTACTGCTACTAGCCACAAGCTGTCTATCATTGCTGTTCGTTGCAGGCGTTTTTGGAGAGTAGGCGACTGACGAAACTGAGTCGGAATGACCGATGAAAGTTTGGATTTCTATGCCTGTGTGTACCTGCCACAGTTTAATTGTGCAGTCAGCACTACCACTTGCTAGAAACTTGCCATCTGAACTAAAGGCAACGGAATTCACCCAATTAGCATGACCAATGAGGGTACGAATTTCTTTGCCTGTGTTTATATCCCACAATTTGATAGTATTATCCCAACTACCACTAGCCAAGATTCCCCAATTTATATCTGCAACTCCTACAGATTTACCGGACTCCCATTGATAAGAAAAGTTTGGGGAGATTGAGCTAAAGGCGATGGAATGAACCATATTGGAATGACCAGAAGACCAACGACCTAGTTGACGCACTAGCTTGCCAGTACCTAGTTGCCAAAGTTTTATAGTCTTGTCATTGCTGCCACTAGCAATAAATTGTCCGTCTGGGCTAATGGCGATCGCATGAACCATACTAGAATGACCCTTAAGTGTTTGTACACATTGCCAGTTCTGCCGATGTAATACAACAGGTGGAGGTAGTTTAAGTATAGGCGTTACTACTAAGGTAGATGATATTACTGTTACATCGTCCCCAGGATCATGGTCTAATAAATCCAACCACTCCCGCACAGACTGGGGACGATAGGTTGAATCTAAATCCATCCCGCACATAATAGCCTGATTTACTCTGTTACTGATCTTAGGATTAAAATATTGTGGTGGTTCTAAATTAATATTATGATGGCGATCGTCTGCACTCGTCGGTATAACTGCGGTAAGTAAATTATACAAAGTAGCGGCTAGGGCGTAGATATCAATGTATTCTCCTCGTGGCGCTTCTGATTCATACTGCTCAGGTGGGGCAAAACCAGGAGTGCGGTATACTGTATGCCTTTGGATCATATTGGGAATAAATTCTCTAGCGATGCCAAAGTCAATCAGCACTGCTTCTGATTTATCGATGCGAACCATGATGTTACGTGGTTTGAGATCCCGATGCAGCAGTCCTTTAGAGTGAATTAAGGTCAAAGCGTCGCCAATTTGCCGGATATACAGCAGCGCTTCTGCTTCTGGTAGCACCCCCATCCGTCTCAGATACTGTCCTAAGTCTTCGCCTTCGATGTACTCCATCACCATACAAGGCAAATTTCCATCATCAAAGATGGTTTCTATCTGTACTATGTGAGGATGGTGACACACAGCTAACCGAACTGCTTCATCACGGAAGTCTTGCCGTAACTTGTTTCGGTGGAGTATCCAGGCGGGATGATTCAAGATTTCTTCTTTGAGGGTTTTAATTACTCGCAGTTGATTCCGTTGATTTATGGCAAGATAAGTAATGCCAATTCCGCCTTCGCCTAATTGACTTTCGATAATATAGCGCCCCCCGAATAAAGACTTTCCTGGATTCCACACCATTAGTAATATTTGACGATTCCTGGTATTTATTTTGTCACTGTATCAGAACAGCCAACACAAATTGCTGTTGTAGCTTTCTGGAACTTAGTTACTTAAAGAGCATTTTCATTAACCTCAATAATTACTAAATAATTAATAGTATCAAAGTTGGGTATACCTTAATAGTTTTAGTTAAAATAACCTTTTAACCAAAATCTTTAACTGATTGCTTATGCTAGACTAAAGGACGATTTTAGCCATATTTGGTAATAATAATTTCACTTGTGAATAATCTAAAATTATGCTAAAGAATCTAAATCTGAAACAAAAATTTACAATTCTGCTATTGGTAATTTTGACATTCGGTTTGAGCTTGAGTGGATTGGCTCTTTCTTCTCTGCTTAGGCAGAATGCTAGACAAGATATTAGTTCAACAGCATTCATGCTCATGCAAACAATGACTTCTGTTCGTAAATACACCAGTACTCAAATTAATCCAAAGCTAGCTGATAAGTTAGAAACTGAGTTTTTACCGCAAACTGTGCCTGGATATTCAGCACGGGAGGTATTTGAAATTTTACGCAAAACAACAGACTACAGTGACTTTTTTTATAAAGAAGCAACTCTTAATCCGACAAATCTTCGGGATAAAGCTGACGGTTTTGAGACAGAAATTGTAGAAAGGTTTAGAAATAAATCAGACCTTAAAGAAGTAAGTGGATTTCGCTCAATTCCTGGTGGAGATATCTTTTATGTTGCTCGTCCGCTGCCGGTTTCTGAAGAAAGCTGTCTGAAGTGTCATAGCACACCTGAAGCTGCACCTCAAAGTATGATTACTCTTTATGGTGCAGCAAATGGATTTGGGTGGAAGCTGAATGAAATTGTTGGCGCTCAGATTATATCAGTACCAGCGAATAACGTCATTAACAAAGCCAATCAGTCTTCTTTACTAATTATCCTAATTGTATCAACTATATTTATAGCGACTATCCTGTTAGTTAACTTTTTCTTGAATCAACAAGTTGTTATGCCTCTCAAACGCATGACTCGCATAGCTGAGGAAGTCAGTACTGGACATATGGAAGTTGAATTTGAGCAGATGTCTAATGATGAAATTGGTAATTTAGCTAAAGCCTTTAAACGGATGCAGTTAAGTCTAGAAATGGCAATGAAAAGAATCAAACGCACTCAAGGAGGTACAGGAAACTAAAAAATTAAATCTTATCCCTAAATTAGTGGTGTTTAAATATCTATGAAAATAAGCTTTTTTTGAATTCAAAAGCTGCTTGAAAGTTAGGAATTTCCCTAGCTATGAGTTCAATAAATTGCTCAGGTGAAATGTAAGGATCTTGAGCTAATATTTCTTCTATAATCAGATTTGCCATTGGCCCAATGTGGTAAGCTAACTCTTGCTGACAATGTTTGATAAATGCTGGTTGCAGTAAGAGTTGTTGTGGTTGTTGTTGAATTCGTCCAGTTTGTGGACTAGCAGGTGAACTAAAGATTGTTTCTCCAAGTTGGTTGTATGACGGCGATATTGCCGACATAGCCTGAAATTCAGGAGTAAAAACTGTGGGAGGTAAATCATCAATCATCATTACCTGAGACATTGGCACTTCTATTTGTCCAATACGCTCTAAATCTGTGATTACTTCCCTGGCTGTTTGGTATCGCTTGTTAGGTCTATCTGCCAACATACTATCGAGTACTAGAGCAAAATTATCACTAATATAGGTATAACAACGCCAGTTCCATTCAAGCGAGTACTGATCCATTAGTAAAGATGGATCTCTGCCTGTAAGTAGTACAATAGCTGTTACCCCCAAAGCATAAAGGTCACTACAGGGAGAACATAAACCCAAGCTAATCTGTTCGCGGGGAGCATATCCCACTTTACCAACGAGGGACATTTTGCCGACAAAGGTTACTTGATGATTAGAACTCCTCCTCTCATTTATATCGGCAATTTGCTTACCAACACCGAAATCAATCAGCACTGGCAAATCGTTGCCATCAGGTAACATGATGTTGTCAGGAGAAATATCTCGATGGATAATGTTGTGCTGGTGAACATATTCCAAAACAGGGAGCAGATTTTTTAGCCACTGTATAACTTCCTCTTCAGAAAAATTTCTTCCTTGACCTTGAAGTTCTCCCAGTAGCCTAGAATATGTTTTACCATCAACATATTCTTGTACTAGGAATAGCCGACCATCCCCTTCAAAGCAAGCTAAAAACTTAGGAATTTGAGGATGTTGCAATTGATGAAGAATTTTTGCCTCTCTTTTAAATAAGTTGCGATATGGTTCCAGTCCACTTTCCCCTGTGCCAATGGGTGCAAACTCTTTGAGAACACAAGCTTCATTAAAGCGACGAGTGTCAAACGCCAAGTAAGTCCGTCCCAATCCTCCTTGTCCTAGAAGTTTTTGGATAATATAGCGGTTATCAATTAGAGTTCCAGCAGCTATTTCTGCTCTTGTTATATGGGACTGTGACATCTCATCGCACTCCTAGCGATTTTATTGTTGATAAATTATCTAGTTTGCTGAAAGTCAGAAACTCTAGCAGATAAAGGCTGATAACATCCTTAAAATTGAGGTTAGCACTACTGTCAAAACAAGGAAATACAGTTTTCTACAATCTTTTGATGGTCTTGTGTGACCAAATAGACAATTTTTGCCTGAGTAGTTTGATCAGACTACTAATATTTAGTATTTTAGCAGCCGAACATACCAGTCTCTGCGGTGATATCTGCGAATGTTCAAGGCATCGCTTTTTGAATTTACTGCTGAATCACATCTTACCTCTAGTAACTCAATTGACACTGAGTTTTAAAATAGTGAGTACATAGCGTGACATCATAGTTTTTCTGAAAAACTGAGGTTGCTATAAACTTCCTGAGGAGAATATTATATGTATTTTAAGTGCGGAATATGCGATCGCACTCAAAAATTAATCTTTCTGAGAGCTAATGTTGTTATTAGATAGCTGCTTCGGCATTGGCTATCGAAGTTTTCAATATAGTGATTTCTCAAGAGCAGAAAATTATGCCGCGTATAAGAAAAGACTCCTGAAGCTACAATAATTCATCTAGATCATCAGGATTGACACCTAACTGACGCAGACGCTCTGCTAATTGTTCTGCTTTTTGTTTGGCTTGAGCAGTTTCTTGTCTAGCTTCTATAGCTTCTTGTCTAGCTTCTGTAGCTTTTTGTTCCGCAATCATAGCTCGTTCAGTTGCAGCAGCGGCTTCCTCTGTGGGTTCGGGAATTAATTCTCCCGCCAAAGTGAACCACCTTAACCACAACCGTTCAATATCTCGAAATGAACCCTGCCATAAGCCTAAACTTAAATCTATCTCTGGCATTAGTAGGCATCCATCAGTCAAATTCATCGGTTCATAATGACCGCCTACTAACTGAAAAGCTTGGAGTTCATCAGTATAGCGACTAAAAACAACATAGTAGGGAATCCGCAAAATTCGTTCATAAACTTCCCATTTGCTAGGAGGTTTATCTGCTGCACTTTCTCTTCTTGTGCCTAAATCTTCGTCTTCCGTACCTGGAGATAATAATTCAACAACCACAAAGGGATTCGCTGGTTCTTGCCAAGTTACATAACTTAACCGTAAGTCCTGTCCTTTGTACAATTTTCCTACGCCTACTACACCAAACCAATCTGGACGCTTATACCATAAAGGATGCTGAAGATCATAGTAGAGATTAAGGTCAGCAGCACTGTAAATTAATTCTGGATTCCAGCTAATGGGCTGAAAAGTTAAGTATAAAAGTAAGGGTTGTAAAAAGTGAAAATCGTCTGGCAAGCCGGGTTCCTCTGGGTTGTCACTTGGTAAATCATACATCGTTGGTAGCGTTTCCCAAGGAGGAAGCGGCGGATCAGATTGAGGGATGTAATGGGGAGAAGAAGTCATATCTTTATATTCTTCAAGAGAAGACCATATTTGCTGGATGCGTTGACGCGCTTTTTCCCAATTATTTGGCTATAAAACTGCGATGTCTACGACGGGCTACGCCTACGCAATTTAATTATATGGGGCGCACCAAGGCTGTTGATTAGCAAGGTATTACTGATATATTAATTGTTATAGGATTACTATATCGGGCTGTTGTTTTTTTTGATGCTGGTCATATCTTTACTAGTGACTGACAAACCAATTCCTTTAATAATATTAATAATTGCTAAACTTCAAACCTTTTCAAACCTCTTGAAGGACTTTCTCTACATCAGGCGGTTATTTGGGGTGCGGCGGCGGGTGCTTTGGCGGCGACAAAACTAGGCGCACAAACTTCTTTAACAGATAGGTTGACCTTTGATGCTTTTCTTCAGGAAAAAGGTGTAATACGTGATAAATAATTAAGGTTGAAAGCTGAAATAACACTTAATTACTTCGTCGTTCACCCTTTGAACTCGGTCGTTGACTCTTTGAACTCGGTCGTTGACTCTTTGAACTCGGTCGTTGACTCTTTGAACTCGGTCGTTCACTCTTTGAACTCGGTCGTTGACTCTTTGAACTCGGTCGTTCACTCTTTGAACTCGGTCGTTCACTCTTTGAACTCGGTCGTTCACTCTTTGAACTCGGTCGTTCACTCTTTGAACTCGGTCGTTGACTCTTTGAACTCGGTCGTTCACTCTTTGAACTCGGTCGTTGACTCTTTGAACTCGGTCGTTGACTCTTTGAACTCGGACATTCCCCTTCGGAACTTCATTTCCCAATATCTTCATTCCAAAGTTCGGGATTGGTTTTAATAAACTCGCTCATCATTTGTTTACATTCGTCAAGATTGAGATCAACTACTTCCACGCCATGAGATACCATAAATTCTTTAGCACCAGGAAAGGTTCTCGATTCTCCAGCGATGACTTTTTTAATGCCAAATTGCACCACTGCCCCAGCGCATAGATAACACGGCATTAAAGTTGAATAGAGTATTGTACCTCTGTAGCTGCCAACTCTCCCAGCATTGCGGAGACAATCAATTTCGGCATGGGTAACAGGATCACCGTCTTGCACACGTTTATTGTGTCCTCTGCCGAGAATCTTACCATCCTTGACGAGAACCGAACCAATGGGAATTCCACCTTCTTGTCTGCCTTCTTTTGCTTCTTGAATTGCAACTTCCATAAACTCATCCATATTAAATTCTCCTTTTATGTCAAAACAACTTATATTAATGGATCACGATGGCGGTGTAGATGGTAACTGGCCCGTTGACGACGGTTGCAGTCGCTTTAGAGAAAGCACCAGACATTGAAGCAAAAATCCATAAAATTATTTGGATGGGGGGTGCATGGATCTCATTTAGAATGTCATCTTGCCACATGGCTTAATCTCCTAATAGTTCGTAAGGGGTACAAATTATAGGTAACTGGTATCCAAAATCGAGACTGATCTCTGCAAGCTTCCTTTGAATTTGAGCATTCGCAATAGCTAGCACTGCTTTAAGAGATGCTTGAATTAATTCTCCGTTAGTATAATCATACCGATTCTATCAGCTGGATATAGTCTAATTGCGGTGATAATTTCGGGTTTCATCGTCACTGTTTATTAATAATTCATAAACTTTAAACCTAAGAAGAGAGCCGCTACAGTTCCCGCCACAGATATTTCACCTTGAATAATTTTATCTAAAACTGATTCTACAGGAATAAATACAACTTCAATCTCTTCGGTAATATCTAGTTGTTGCTCTCCAACTTTGCTGACATTTTCTGCTAAAAATAAATGTATTTGATTGGTATCTTTACTCGGCTTGTCATATAGAGTTCCGATTTTTCTAAATTCTTGGGGAATATAACCAGTCTCTTCGTTCAGTTCTCTAATTGCCGCAACTTCTGCACTCTCTTTTGTGGGATCGAAATTCCCTGCTGGCAGTTCTAAGAAAAATTCACCTACAGCGTGTCTGTATTGCCGAACAAAAATTATTTCTCTATTACTGGTGATCGGTAAAACCATCGCAACGTCTGGTTTAATACTGACAAAATAATCATTTATAATTTTACCATTGGGCAATTCTATTTCATCTTGCCTTACCCTACACCAAGGATTGTCTAAGACCATTTTTGATTTTAAAGTTGTCCATTTTTTTAAGTCGCTCATAGGCTAAATAAACAAAAACTTCAGTAATCAAGCAATGAATGTAAAAAAGTATAACAGATGTATCCGATAATCTAAACTTTGAACTTACACTGGCTTTTGCAATAACATAATATGCAACACAAGTATGCAAATAAATGTAAATGTATTTACAGTAAATAAGAGATTCCCGTTGACTATTAGTAGAGGCACAACGGCACAGACAACGAATGTATGGATAAAGATTTTAGATGATGGTATCGAAGGCTGGGGTGAAGCGTCACCATTTGGTGTGGGTAATCATCGGCAATCAACTGATACAATAAAAGACGCATTACAGCAAGTTGTACCACTGTTGCAAACATTCAGCCCGTTACAGCGACAGCAAATTGAGCAAGTTTTAACACAAAACCAGGTTCCTTCTGCTGCAAGAGCAGCCTTAGATATAGCAATGCACGACTGGCTGGGTAAGCGTGTAGGCTTACCACTGTGGCAAATTTGGGGACTCGATCGCAATCAAATAGTCCCGACTTCTGTCACAATTGGAATTAATTCGCCTGAAGGTGCCAGAGCTAGAGCGCGAGACTGGTTACAATTTACCGATGTCCGCCTTTTTAAAGTCAAGCTAGGTAGTCCAGATGGTATAGATGCAGATAAAAAAATGCTATTAGCAGTGCGGGAAGAAGCACCCGAAACAGAATTATTTGTTGATGCCAACGGCGGTTGGAGTTTAGAAGATGCGATCGCCATGTGCAATTGGCTGGCTAATTTAGGTATAAAGTATGTAGAGCAGCCATTGATCAGGGGACAGGAAGAAAGTTTAGCAAAACTTAAAAAACACTCTTCCTTGCCCATCTTTGTCGATGAAAGTTGCTTTACAAGCTCTGATATTCCCCATTTGGCAAACTACGTGGATGGTATTAATATCAAACTGATGAAATCAGGGGGACTAACCGAGGCAATGCGAATGGTACATACAGCGCGAGCCTACGGGTTGCAAGTAATGTTCGGTTGCTATTCTGACAGTTCGCTAGCCAATACAGCAGCATTACAGCTAGCACCACTAGCTGATTATCTAGATTTAGACAGTCACCTTAACTTAATCGATGATCCCTTTACAGGTGCATTGGTAAAAGAAGGAAAAGTTTTGCCAAACGATTTACCAGGTTTGGGGGTACAACATAGTGCGTCTACCACTTAATCAAAGAATAGCTATCCTGCTACATGAAGGAACTACAGGGACTCAGGGCAAAACAGGTTTATCAATCTTACGCTACAGTCAGGCTCCAATAGTAGCAGTAATAGATCGCGAGTCTGCTGGCAAATCCCTACTAGAATTAACAGGTATCAAGCGTGATGTGCCAATTGTGGCATCGGTAGCCGCATCTCTGGAGTACAAACCAGAAGTATTAGTAATTGGCATTGCCTCGGGTGGTGGTGCTGTACCAGATGATTACTGGCATGAAATCAAAGACGCTTTAGAAGTTGGGATGTCTTTAGTGAATGGTTTGCACACACCAATGGCAAACATACCAGAGTTAAATGCACTGCTCAAACCTGGGCAATTAATTTGGGACGTGCGGAAAGAACCACCTAATATAAGTGTTGCTAGTGGGATGGCAAGCACCCTATCCTGTCGGCGAGTTTTGACTGTAGGAACCGACATGGCGATCGGTAAAATGTCAACTAGTTTAGAGTTACATTGGGCATCAAAACTGCGGGGCTGGCGCTCTAAATTTCTGGCCACAGGTCAAACTGGTGTGATGCTAGAGGGTGATGGTGTGGCTTTAGATGCTGTGCGGGTAGACTTTGCTGCTGGTGCTGTGGAACAGATAGTTATGCGTTACGGCAAAAACTACGATATCTTGCATATTGAAGGACAAGGTTCACTTCTACACCCTGGTTCAACGGCAACCCTACCCTTAATTCGTGGTTCCCAACCAACTCAACTGGTATTAGTCCATCGGGCGGGACAAGTTCATGTACGTAATCATCCCCATGTACCAATTCCGCCTTTAGCAGAGGTAATCCGGCTTTACGAAACTGTCGCTAGTGCTGGTGGTGCCTTTGGAACTGCGCCTGTAGTGGGTATAGCTCTGAATACAGCCCATTTAGATGAAGTTGC
>JBBSCU010000050.1:0-25003 GCA_038249935.1 Chroococcales cyanobacterium | reverse complement strand
TTTAGAAGTTCAAAACTTGATTTAGAAGTTCAAAACTTGATTTAGAAGTTCAAAACTTGATTTAGAAGTTCAAAACTTGATTTAGAAGTTCAAAACTTGATTTAGACATCTCCAAAATAGTAACATTCTGTGGTAAAAGAACATTAAAGAGCTTTTTTGACACGGAAACATGAGCGACATACTAAATCATATTTAAGAGAATCCAAAAGAAACACGGCGTTTAATTGGTCTGGAGTATGAACAGTTACAACAGTTAATCGAAAATGCTGAACGATTAAATTATGAAAAACAAGCTTTAGTAGAATCAAAAAAAGTTAGAATTATTGCTGGCGGTGGAGGTCGAAAACCAAAACTATCTGTGAAAGAACAAATAATTTTAACCTTGGTGTATCTCAGACAAATGACGACCAGCCTGGAATAAGGTCATGGTGTATGTGTCAACATTTAATTGATTACTTGTATGAACATCTTAATGCTATCTTCCACCTTTCCCTACCCGCCAACGCGCGGGGGAACCCAAGTAAGGACATTTAATTTACTTAAGTACCTAAGTCAACGTCATAGTGTTACCCTCGTGACCCAACGCGATGGTGATGTTACAGACACAGAAGTAGCAGAATTACGCGATTGTGTGGATCATCTAGCAGTTTTTGAACGTCCACCAGATTCTGGAAGCAGCGCCGGAATATTAAAGAAAATACAGCGTTTTGGTATATTTTTGCAACAGGGTACACCACCAAGTGTACTCAACCGCTACTCAGTTGAGATGCAAACGTGGGTCAATAACTGGGTAGAAGCGGGGAAATGTGATGTGATTACTTGCGAACATAGCGTCAATGAAATTTATGTGCGATCGCATTTTCAGAAACAGCTAAAAACCATAGTTAATGTTCATAGTTCTGTTTACGCTACTTGTCGTAACCAACTAGCAACAGGAATTTCTGAAAATTCCATTAGAGACAAAATTAATTTACCACTTTTGCGCCGTTATGAGCAAAGCTACTGTGCTAAATTTTCGGCAATTGTAGTGACAACAGAAGAAGATAAAATCCAACTACAAGAATTTAACCCCAAGAGTGAAATTACAGTTATTTCAAATGGCGTAGATTTAGTTTCTTTCCCCAACCGTACCACCGATCCAGGAGGACATCGTTTAATTTTTATTGGTGCAATGGATAATTTAGCAAATATTGATGCCGTTTGCTTTTTCAGCAACGAAGTCTTGCCAGAAATCCAAAAACTTTATCCTGATACAACTTTCGATATTGTCGGTTCTCGTCCTGTGTCGGAAGTTTTAGCACTTGATAAAAAACCAGGAATTAATGTAACTGGGCGTGTGCTTTCGATGGTAGAATATTTACATAAAGCAACCATCTGTGTCGTACCCATGCGAACTGGGTTTGGCATTAAAAATAAAACTTTAGAGGCGATGGCAGCTGGTATACCTGTGGTGGGAAGCGATCGCGGTTTAGAAGGATTAAGCGTAGATGGTGCTAGCATATCATTACGGGCATTACGAGCGAATAAACCGACGGAGTACGTTACCGCAATTAGTCAACTATTTGATCATCCACATCTGCGTTCCGAATTGTCTGACAACGGCAGACAACTTGTACAAACAGTATTTACCTGGGATATTGCTGGTAAAAGTTATGAACAAGTTTGTCTTGGGAGAGAGTAATAAACAATTCAAAATTTAAAACCCATTAATTTTGTTGTTAGGCGAAGTCAGCCAAGCACATATATTTTTGGTCGGGTGCTAAAAGCATCTTAAGCACCAACCATTAAGATATTGTCGAATTTGCAAGCAGCCAAGCTTTCTGCGTCCATGCGTTCTTAAATAACCCAACCACTGGCACTTGTAATTCAAATGAATGGGGTGGGGACTGTAGCAACAAGGGCGAACCTTTGTCATGGGCTTCAACTAAGCTAACTATCCAGGGTAGAAAGTCTAAAATTTCTTTTGGCAATACAGTTAACTCAAAGTCCCACACCAAATTAAGACCTTGGCATACTTGTCCCTTTTTTGACATTATGATTCTACCAGCACTCTTATTGATGGCCAGTCGAAGAATGAATGGGCGGAATGGAACAAATTCGTCAGGTGCTGTGTAAGCGTAAACATTTACATAGTTTAGTCGCTGCCTATGATCCATCCAAGATGCGATCGGGGAATTACTACTATATGATGTACCAGTTATC
This sequence comes from Chroococcales cyanobacterium, assembly GCA_038249935.1. GTDB lineage: Bacteria > Cyanobacteriota > Cyanobacteriia > Cyanobacteriales > Nostocaceae > Nostoc. The sequence goes on along the minus strand of JBBSCU010000050.1, from coordinate 22,801 downwards.
ATCACTGGCATATTCATTGCAGCAGCAAAGTCAGAGTAGAACTCACGCCTTAGTTCGCTGACAATATTTTTGGCTTCTGGGTTCATAGTTGCTACATCTGTTCGGAAAACGATACCTACGGTAAGCTACGCTAACACATGGCCTCATAAGAGACAATTATTAAGTACGGAAACTTCTCTTACGTTGTTTGTGCTTGGCGATCGCTTTGCGTTTACGCTTTTGTATGGGTGTTTCAAAGTGACGATTCTTCTTGATATCTGGAAAAATTCCCGCCTTGGATACTTCTCGCTTAAATCGACGTAAGGCTGATTCAATCCCTTCATTTTCGCCTAAGATTATTTGGGTCATATTTATATTCCTACTAAATTGACTTAAACTTGTCGTTGCATAATTATAAACACTCCAGTCAAGTTGAGCGCAAAAAAAGGCAGACGCCTTGTCTGCCTTCAAGACCTTAGAGTTAAATTCTCGGTTCTAGACCTTAATAGCGTCGAGAATATCCTCCCCCACTTTCATAAGATAGGTTCCGCACGTAAATTGACATAGGATGTCTCCAGAATCAGGGGGGTGTAGAGATTTATATCCGCAGAGGTCTGTAATACAAGTATATATAAGAACAAAGTGCACAGGCGAATTGAATCTTCCATGAACACTTTAACATAAATTCAGAGGTTATGTTCCTTAGCAACACTATGCTTGTTTGTTGAACGAAATACAAAGGATAGTTAGCAAAACTTGTCTAAAACCAACTCTACAAGCGATCGCTACGAAGACTTACAGGAAAGTCCGCCTCAGAATGAATTCTGAGTCTAATAGCGAAAGTCGTCTAAAGACGACTGAGAAAAGGTTATGATCCGTTTCAGCGGACTTTAGCTATTAGCCTGGAACTTTAGTTTTGGGCGGTTTATGTCTAAAATGAAATAGCCCTGGGTACAGATGTAACGTAAAATTAACTTGCATCTGGCATTTGCTAACCCCTTGACGCCCATGTATTGCGACTACCTCATCCAAATCCTGACTGCCCGTGTGTACGATGTTGCCCAGGAAACACCACTGGAATTTGCGCCAAATTTGTCCGCACGGTTGAATAATCAACTCCTCCTGAAACGTGAGGATATGCAGTCAGTATTTTCCTTTAAACTGCGGGGAGCTTACAATAAGATGGTGCAACTGCCACCAGATATATTGGCACAGGGTGTAATCGCAGCGTCTGCGGGGAACCATGCTCAGGGGGTTGCCCTTGCAGCTCAACGCTTGGGAACCAGAGCGATTATCGTTATGCCAATAACCACGCCCCAAGTTAAAGTAGACGCGGTTAGAATGAGGGGCGGAGCAGTCGTGTTACATGGAAACACCTACGATGATGCTTATAGCCATGCCCGTCAATTAGAAGTAGAAAAAGGGTTGACCTTTATTCATCCCTTTGATGATCCGTATGTAATTGCTGGACAGGGAACAATTGGCATGGAAATTCTCCGGCAATATCAGCAACCCATCCATGCGATTTTTGTAGCGATTGGAGGAGGCGGATTAATTTCTGGGATTGGAGCTTATGTGAAACGGTTGCGTCCCGAAATTAAAATTATTGGTGTTGAACCAGTAGATGCTGATGCTATGTCTCAATCGCTAAAAGCCGGACATCGGGTGCGTTTGTCCCAAGTAGGGTTATTTGCTGATGGTGTAGCCGTGCGGGAAGTAGGTAAAGAAACCTTCCGTTTGTGTCAGCAGTATGTAGATGAAATTATTCTAGTGGATACAGACGATACTTGCGCTGCGATTAAAGACGTGTTTGAGGATACGCGATCCATTCTAGAACCAGCAGGTGCATTAGCGATCGCTGCTGCCAAAGCCTATGTAGAACGAGAACAAATCGAGGGACAGACCTTAATCGCTGTGGCCTGCGGTGCAAACATGAATTTTGATCGCCTCCGTTTTGTAGCAGAACGGGCAGAGTTAGGCGAACGCCGCGAAGCGATATTTGCAGTCACAATTCCCGAAGAACGGGGTAGCCTCCGCCAGTTTTGTGAATGTATTGGCGAACGTAATCTTACTGAGTTTAATTATCGCATTGCCGATGAAAAAACAGCCCATATTTTTGTCGGTGTGCAAATTCAAAACCGTGCCGATGCTGCAAAGATGGTAGAAACCTTTGAAGCTCATGGATTTAAAACTCTTGATTTAACAGATGACGAGCTAACCAAATTACATCTACGGCACATGGTGGGTGGGCGCTCTTCCCTTGCCCACAATGAATTGCTCTACCGTTTTGAGTTTCCCGAACGTCCCGGCGCATTGATGAAGTTTGTAGCTTCCATGAGTCCTGACTGGAATATCAGTCTCTTTCACTACCGCAACAATGGGGCAGACTACGGGCGAATAGTTGTCGGGATTCAAGTTCCTCCCCACGAGATGCAAGAGTGGCAAGCTTTTCTCGATGCTCTTGGCTATCGCTATTGGGATGAAAACAAGAATCCGGCATATAAGCTGTTTTTGGGATAGGTGGGGAGTGGGGAGTTAGGAGTTAGGAGTTAGGAGTTAGGAGTTATAAGAATTCTTCCCTCAATGCCCAATGCCCCATACTTCTCTACGAGAGGCTGCGCCAACGACAACGCTCAGTACAAGTGTCCAATGCCCAACTTAGTGAGAACTACCCTTCAATATCAGATTGGAGTCCCAGGTATAGAAGCCGATTTGGTCAGGAACCCTAGAAAATCTCCCTGTACGATGGCCTCTAGATAATTCATTCAGCACCTTATTTTTGATTTCTCTAACTTGTTGAGAATTTAATTCTCCATAAATTCCGGCGATTACTTCAGCGACGCTAAAAACTTTACCTGAATTTTGTTCTAAAAGAGAGGTGAGGGCATCAATCAAGAATTGACCCTCAAAGAATTTGAGCATCGGTACTGTTTTTGTCGGGAGTACAAAAGGTTTCTTCTTTTTACTTCTGATGCTCTTAGAAGCATTATTGCTATTGGTTAGGGCTACCAAACTTAAATCCAGAGTATAACAACCTGGCTCTTCGAGAATATTTACCCAGTAATTCCTTTCTTTGCCTTGGGTGAGGGAAGATTGAACCCTACTTTTAACTACCCTGAAGAGATTGGAATCTAACTCTCCATAAAGCGATCGCACAATGAAATCAATATGACACATAGTGCCTATCTGCTCTTGCAATAGCTGTTTTATGGCTTCCATTCGAGAAAGAGCTTGATATTGGGGTAGCATCGGGATTTCTGCCACCTTCGTTGAACTATTATCGTTCTCTGAGAATGTCTCTATATCTAGGAATGTAGTTGAAAGTTGACTCTCTTTTGTATCAATAGCAGCAGAAAAAGAATTATCTATCTCAACTTTTTCTGAGTCTGTGAGTTCTGATCCTACAGACTTCACTAAGTTGATTTCGTCAATGTGATCACGGGCTGATAAAAACCTCAAAGAGCTTTCTTGGGAAACATTTGGGTTTTCATCAGCCGCCGTTAGTCTTGATGTCTGCTGGTTGACATCTGAAAAAGACCAGTTAGACAACAACGCTTCTACATGATCGAGTTGCGATCGCGCCTGTACGAATAGGCGTTCGTACTCTTCTGTGAGGCGAGCATAATAGTCTCGTAGTTCCAATAGTGGCGAGACAAAGTTACCCGGAGGTGGTTGTAATTGTTCTTTTGGAGTCATAAGGCTGCAATTAATTTAAATTGATATCACTTGTATAAGACATTGCTCTGGGTTTTGCTCTGTCAGATGTCGGCTGAGATTTCCTAGACGCTTGGGGAGGGCGACATCTCTCGCAATATAAGGGTCGAGGCCCGAAAGTCTCGCGTTTTGTAGCTTCGTTGCACTCTTTACAGACAAAGTTGAAAACACGAGTATGAATCTGTCTTTTGTGCGCTCTGACAGTATATTCTCTAACATCAATGAGTTTACTTGCCATAATCAGGAATTTTGAATTGCTGTCTGATCAATGTTCTATCAATATAGCTATTCAAGCAAATGAAACTGCATCAGTGTGTGTTTATGTAGAAGTTTTATTCAAATCTGTGAGTTTTACCAACCACAAGTGCAGATGTTGCTTGGCAGCATTTGTAAGAGGTAGCCATTAACTATCCTATCCTCTCAAGATATAGTTGGTGACGAGCAAACACTACAACCATTCCTATAGTGCTTGATTAGCCTACCCTAAATCTGTACCACTAACAGAGCCAGAGCTACCATTACCTGTTAGGATTGCACCCACCGCCGTCAGAATTGTTGCTCCTCAGAGCCTCAACAGCAGCCAGAGTTAACGGTAACTCAATATTCTGGCTCTTAACTTGATATTAGTCCTGTAGACTGGCTGTAGCTACCATCAGCCCCCAGAAAAAACCAAAACGAACTTTAGTCGCACGAGAAACTGTAAAGTTGGCCGATGTGAGTAAGCCGTGAAATTCATTTTGGGTGTAACATTGCTGATATGCTGGATCAAAAATCTTCAGTGTTATGTCAAGAACTTTGCAAAAGAAATAATCTTTACACCAATCTATAATTACAACTTTGCCATCAGGCTTCAGAACCCGCTTCATTTCTATTAATGCTGCTAATGGATCATCAAAGTAATGGAATGAATTAGCAGACACAATCACATCAAAGCTATTGTTATCAAATGGCAACGCTGATGCACTGGCTGTATGAAATAAAACTTGAGGATAAACGCTACATTTCTGTTTAGCGATCGCCAGCATTTTATCTGAAATATCTACTCCGACAATGCTTTGCGTTGAATTCTCGGTTAGCAGCAGCCTTTCAAATTCACCTGTTCCGCAAGCAACATCGAGTACAATATCCAGTGGTGATATCTGTGCCCAGGTTTTAAGAAAAGAGAGTGTATCAGCGATATAGCTTTTCCAGCGTTGATCGTACACAGATGCTAGACGGTCGTACTGTTTGCGAACGGTGGTTTCGATCATGCTGGTTCTCGTAATTATCAGAATGGGGCATGGGGCATGGGGCATGGGGCATGGGGCATGGGGCATTAGAAAACTCTTCCCCACTCCCTACTCCCCACTCCCTACTCCCCACTCCCTACTCCCCACTCCCCTAAGCTATCGTCACATCTGGCGACAAGAAAACATCCTGAATGGTGTGAAATAGCTTTACACCTTCCTCAAAAGGACGCTGGAAGGTCTTTCGCCCAGAAATTAATCCTGTACCGCCAGCCCGTTTGTTAATCACAGCGGTACGAACTGCTTCTGCAAAGTCATTTTTACCAGTCGCCCCACCAGAATTAATCAGCCCCACCCGCCCAGAGTAACAATTCAGCACTTGGTAACGAGTTAAATCAATTGGGTGGTCGGTCGTCAATTCTGTGTAAACTCGCTCATCGGTTTTGCCGTAGTTCTTACCAGTGGCTTTGACTACTGCACCGTAACCATTGTTATTTTCTGGTAACTTTTGTTTAATAATGTCGGCTTCAATCGTCACACCCAGATGATTTGCCTGTCCGGTGAGGTCAGCAGCAAGATGGTAATCTTTATCTTGTTTAAAAGCGTTGTTCCGCAGATAGCACCAGAGAATTGTTACCATCCCCAGTTCATGGGCGCGTTTAAAAGCTTGGCTGATTTCCTGAATTTGTCTGGTAGACTGGTCTGAGCCAAAGTAAATTGTCGCACCCACCGCCGCCGCCCCCAAATTCCAAGCTTGTTCGACATCAGCAAACAATACTTGGTCAAATTGATTAGGGAAAGTCAACAATTCGTTATGATTTATTTTGACAATAAAGGGAATTTTGTGGGCATATTTCCGTGATACGATGCCTAATGTTCCCAAAGTGGTAGCAACAGCATTGCAACCTGCGGCGATCGCCAATCTCACAATATTTTCTGGGTCAAAGTAAATCGGATTGGGCGCAAAAGACGCACCTGCCGAGTGTTCAATCCCTTGGTCTACCGGTAGAATAGACAGATAGCCTGTGTTTGCCAGACGACCAGTAGAATAAAGTAGCTGGAGATTACGCAATACTTGAGGGTTGCGATCGCTATTTACCCAGATGCGATCTACAAAGTCTGGGCCTGGTAAATGTAACAAATCCTGAGAAACTTTTGCTTTATGGGTAAGCAGGTCTTCTGCCTCTTTACCTAGCAATGACTCGATAGAATTAGCTTCTATGAGCGTTGTCGTCATAGTGTTTTCCTCAACAATTGAGCAAATGACCTTGCCTTTAAGATAACATTTATAATATTACTAACCTGGTTGTACGGACATTAACTAAAGAAAACCTTCTTACAGTGCTGGTTCACCAGTTTCACAGAATTCTGACTCCTGAATTCTGTTTTTTAAAAAGATTGATCCTTGACATGGTTCTTTTTATTCTTTGCTTGCTCAATTTCCTTTGCCAAAAAGAAATTCAGAATTGTTCGTAGGGCAATGATAGCAGCTAGTTTACCAATTTCGTCCCAAGTTGGAGCGATCGTGCTACGTAAAATGTCAGCAGCCAATGCAAACTCAAGGGCAAGAACTAGCCACATACCCAACGTCAGTCGAATTTCTTCTTTAGCCTCGTTCAGCTTTTTACGGCGGCTGAAGAAAAAAACCAGTATTTTAACTGTGGCTTCTAAGACAGCCATACCAATGATTATGCCAGTGAAGATATCAACTGCTGTAGCAAGTACAGTCGTCAAATTCGTGACGAGAACTTCCATATAGTTTATTTATTTCACGGGTTCAAACAGTCAAACGTCCATGCGCCAAACATTGGCGATACTTGGCGTTGTTACAAGAATAGGGGAAATAGTAAATTATACTTATCACCTATTTCCTCTACACCTCAGTTTTAGTTTGATAATGAAGACCCTACTTGTCTAGGTTTTGAATAGTAGCATCTTCTAAATTATCTAGTTTGTCAGAATTGTTCGTTGAGTTGGAGGATTTGTAATGTAAACCACCTACCTCTGCTAAAGTATAGAGGGGTCTGGCTTTAACTTCTTCGTAGATGCGCCCTACATATTCGCCTAAGATACCAACACTGACTAACTGCACAGATCCGAGAAAGAAAATTGCCATCAAAATAATCGTAAACCCGGTTAAAGGCGAATGGGGGAGAAAAAGACGCCAATATAAGACTAATAAAGCCATTATGATTGCTGCCGCCGCTGCTATTAACCCTAAGTAGGTTGATAACCGCAGTGGCACTTTTGAAAAAGAGACTAAACCATTGATGGCAAGCGCCAAGGATTTGCTAAAAGTGTATTTAACTTCCCCAGCAAAGCGAGAGCTGCGCTCGAACTGAATTGCTGTTTGCTGAAAGCCAACCCAAGAACGCAAACCACGAATGTAGCGGGCACGTTCTGGCATAGAATTAAGAATATCTACGATCTGCCGATCCATTAAACAAAAATCACCAGTATCAGTAGGAATGTCTACATCTGCAAGTTTCTTGAGGACGCGATAAAATAAGTAGGCAGTAAAACGCTTGAACCATCCTTCCTTGAGGCGTTGAGTGCGTTGAGCGTAGACCACCTGATAGCCCTGTCGCCATTTTTCGACCATGTCGGGGATTAGTTCTGGTGGATCTTGTAAGTCAGCATCAAGGATGATGATAACTTGACCCCGGACAAAATTGAGACCAGCAGTAACTGCAATTTGATGCCCAAAGTTACGAGCAAAGCTTAGGTAGCAAATGCGTGGGTCTTTTTGATGGAGGTCTCGTAGGAGTTGGAGGGAGCGATCGCGGCTACCATCGTTGATTAAAACTAATTCTACAAGGCCATCCATCCGGTTCATTACTGCACTCACTCTGCGGTACAATTCTGGAATAATTTCTTCCTCGTTATAGATTGGAATAATAAATGAATACTTTGGTAGCATAGTTTATTTATTATCTGGGTTTATGTGATTTGAGGAGTCTGATTTTTTAAGGCTTTCTATAGCTTTTTTAGGAAAATTACGACGATGCCGATACCAAGTAGACCCCGCTACCAGCATTCCAGTTAAGCCTAAGGCAAGCACTAACGGCAAAAAATCACCTGTCTTAACTGCTTTCAAGCCAGAACTACCTAATAGTACAAAAGGTAATACACTAGGAACAGTACCAAGTGTTGTACCTAGAACATAATCTTTAAAGCTGATGGAAGTTAATCCAGCGACGAAATTGACCAAGCCATAGGGCATGATCGGTACTAATCTTATAGCAAACATATAAAAAAGCCCTCCACGACGCACCTCCGCATCCATAGCTTGCCAGCGTCCTGCTAGTCGTTTGGCAATTGTTTTGCGTCCAATAGTCCGAGTAAAAGCAAAGGCAATAATTGCCGCAATTATAGCTGCAACACTAGTCCAGACAGTACCCAGCCAAGACCCAAAAATTGCACCTCCAGTCAAATTAAGTACTGTTGAGGGCAAAACTAACATAGTTGCCACAATGTACAAAGCAATATAAATAATCGGTGCCCAGATTCCAGAAGACTTCAGCAAAGCTTGAATTTGTGCTGGTTCAACACCGCCAAGAAGATATACTGCTATACCAGTCGCAATAATGCAACCCAATGCGAGTAGTAAAATACCAGTTTTTAAGTTCCACACTAGAACTATACTCCTACTTTTGTTTTAACACAACCTAACTTCTCTCAATTTACCCTTTCATTAATTCTTGAAAATCTTGGTTTTGGAAAGCAGACTAAATTAATGACTTAAAAAATAAGTTATTTATACTTTAGTCAGTTAAATAATACAATCATCAGGCTAATCTCCAAAACCTTTTTTTATCTTTATTTCCAAGATTACAGATTTATAATTACAATTTTAAAAAATTAAACTTCTTAGTAAAGCTAAATGGTTCAATATCAATCTTATTATGATCTTTATCTAATATATTTAATACAATATAACTTTTTGCCGTAAATTAAAACACTCATAGGTTGACACGGATGCAAATACTTTAGTTTATTCCGACTCGATATTGATTTTAAGGTTTTTATAATTATTATTTGTAATTAAATAAATTACAGATTGAATCCTTAATACTTGAAAAGTATAAGTAGGTTCATTCGCCAAACTCCCATCAGTTTGTTCAACAAATCCAGGATAATTGATCTCTTGTCGATAAAGTTCTAGTTTAAGGCGACTGCCGTCAGAGCGGAGGCTTGCGACCTAGAGGCTTTATGATGAAACAGTCCTGTAGGCTGGTTTCTCGCCGTAGAGAACTGTTGTTAGCGTTACCGCAGCGTTGGAATAACGAGCGTCACCCAGAAGTCCGCAGGTATATCTTTATGTAAATTCCCTAACTAAAGTTAGGGAATTTAATTGATAACCGCTAACTGTTAAACACCATATTTTATTCACAAATTGAGATGTATTTACCCTGGTTTTGTTTATTGTCCAGTTGGATTTACTAAAGTTTCAGAAGCTTTTTCGTCTTGAGTAGAAAGAGAGCGAATTAACTCCCGAATTACATCGGTTGCTGGTCTCCCCGTTATTGAACAGTAGTTTTCAAGCTTCTGTGCCTCACTTGATGTGAGATTAATTGTAAGTCGTTTAGCAGCCCATTTTTTATTCATGTACTAGAAAAGCTATTTTTAAACTACTTCTCTAATATCAATCATCTAAGCTGCTACTACAATAGTATAATTAATGACATTTACTTCAAGTAATCATGAAGCAAAATATAATATTTTCTAAGCAATAGTAAAAGAGGTAAAATACATTCTAGAGTATGAAGTTTAGTTATTTTCACGAGAGTAATTATAAATTGAATGTAAAAGATATATCAAAATACGTCAACCCAAGATAAGTATTTTCACTAACTGTTATCGCTTTTTAATTAGGGGATTCTCTTTTTAGTTTTTACTTGTTAATAAGTCATAGGCTAAAGCAAAAATATCAGGCGATTAGAAATCACGGCTAAATAAATGTTCGCCCTTGGCGTTCGCGTAGCGTCTCCGTCAGGAGAAAGGTAGTCCGCCTGTGCCGATTAATCATAGCCTTCAGTTTTTGTAGGTGACAGCGCCTCTACAAAAGATTTTGTTCACCTTGGAACTGGTACTTGATTAATTACCGATGCAATTACTGCATCAATTTGCAAACCATCTAGCATTGCTTCTGGTTTCAGAATGAGGCGATGACGTAGCAGCGGCGATGCAACTGCTTTAACATCATCTGGCGTTACAAAATCCCTTTTAGTTAACCATGCTAGTGCTTGAGATGTCTGCAACCAAGCACCGGCGGCGCGAGGTGATGCACCTAAAGTTAAATCGGGATGTTGGCGCGATGTTCTCACCAATGCCAACAAATAATCAACGATCGCTTCTGATACTTTAACTTCTTTAACTGCTTGTCGGGCTTGCAAAATGTCGGCTACTGTTGCGATTGGTTTCAAACGGCTAATATCCGAACGCCTTGCGGCAAAACCCGCCTGACGATTGAGTAACATTTGCTTTTCCGCAGCTTGATCGGGATAATCTACCAGCAGCTTAAATAAAAACCTGTCCAACTGCGCTTCTGGTAAGGGATAAGTACCCTCAAATTCCAAGGGGTTTTGCGTCGCAATCACCCAAAATAAATCTGGTAAGGGCAAACTTTCACCATCTAGCGTTACTTGCATCTCTTCCATCGCTTCTAGCAGCGCCGCTTGTGTCTTGGGGGGAGTACGGTTAATTTCGTCTGCTAGCAACACTTCGGTAAATATTGGCCCTTTTTTTAAAGTGAAATTGCGACTATTCAAGTCAAAAATGTTTGTACCAGTAATATCCGATGGTAAGACATCTGGTGTTAGTTGAATCCGGCGAAACTCTCCTTGGATTAACTGCGCTAAAACTTTAACTAGGAGGGTTTTCCCAGTTCCCGGTACTCCTTCCAAAATTATGTGTCCACCCGCTAGCAATGCCACTAGGAGTTGTTGTATGAGGCTAGATTGTCCGACGACTACTTGGTTAAGACCTTGACCGAGGCGAATTAAGATAGGATGGGTTTCGCTCATATTTTTATTTATAAAGAACTCAATTAAACACGTTATACATAATTCCAGAAATTATTTTTGAATTTCTCTGAGGGTTCGCCATTTCCCCAACCAGCTTAACAGTTCTCGCTCGCTCATTGGTTGTTTGCGAGATTGTAGCTTTAAAACTGCATTTAGTTCTGCTGCACTTTGGCCTGTTTTTTCTATCCAGACATTGATCAAGGCTTGATGTTCTAAAGGTATTTGCCCTAATCCTAAAGTTTTTTGGAGTTGTAGTTGTTCTTGTTTTCCAATCATCTCGACAACAAAGTTGGTGGTATCAGCTTTCTGCAACACTTCCGCTAAAGCTTGGATGTATGCCTCGCTGTTGTTTATAACTGGTATATCTAAAGCTACTGGCTTCCCAAAACGACGATTTTGCGCCCAAATTAGCACCAATAGCAAGATACCTACCTGCACTAATATTGGAAATAAAGGAGTTTTCGCAAAAAAACTTGATAAATTTCCTTCGCTTTCTTTCTCTCTGATATCGGCATCTTTATAGCCGTGGATGTATTCATCTACTAATATTGTGTTACCTTTTTGAGTAACTAAATTGGCTAGATACTTGAAATTACTTAAATAATCTTGGTAAGCGTTAGCGGCTAAATAAGGAGTGGTGGAAAAAATCACGTTTCCTTGTTTGTACTTTTCTTCCCAGATTACAGCACCAAAGCGATCGCCTAAATCAACTTGCTTGGAGTTAGCTTTTTTATATCGTCTGCGTGTCTCAATTTTGACATCTCCTTGGGGGGATTTCTGCATGGTGCTAAAGTCTGCTTCTGTAACCCGCGCTCTCGCACCTAAAATTACTAGAGTATTCCCTTTTTCTACCCATTCACGCTCTTTACTATCTAGCCCTGTCTCTCTAGGATCGCTACTTACCTGTAAAAGGGTAATTGGGCTATTCTCTGACTGAATATCACTAAAAGGCTTTTGCCAGCGCTTGATTGAAATTCCCTGCTGCTGCATAAAAGCATACCAAGCACCATAGCCATCGGCAGCGCGGTTATAAGTAGAGCCATTATTTATTTTACTATTATTGGGAGCGACGATCAAACTAAGTAAAATAATGACTGCTAATGCGATCGCTCCGATCCAAGCAAGGCGATTTGAACGTTTCATTTTTAATTTTCTAAATGATCACTTGGTTTCACATCAATAATATTGAGGATGACAAGTGTTAATACTTACTTATTTTTTAAGTAAAGTCAAAAATATGATTAACTTTATTAAAACACTTGTGTAAAAATTATTGAAAAAACGATGAATAATATCAAGTCGAGTCTGTAGCGGACTTTCGTTAAGCATGAAACAAAGCACTTCCCCTGCTTTTTTAGGAATCCCTTTAAATATGAAGAAAAAAAAATTACGGTTATTAACGATACTGTTTGTAGCAATTGTAGTAATCAACACGATCGCAGGACATAGCGATCCTCTAAAAGCTGCCTCATCTTTAAATAAAGATACCCTGACGATGATTACTTCGCCAGATTATCCCCCTTATGAATTTTATGATACCAAAGGAGGCGATGTCTACGACGGGCTACGCCTACGCCAAATCGTTGGCTTTGATATAGATATTGCCAAGACCTTAGCTCAAAAACTAGGGTTTAAACTTCAGATAATGGAATCCGATTTTAATGGATTAATCCCTGCACTCCAAGCAAATCGGGCTGATTTTGTAATGGCTGGGATGACTCCGACTCCAGAACGTCAAAAAAATATTGATTTTTCAATTATTTATTACGAAGCCAAAGATACGATTGTCGCCCTCAAGGGTAGCAACCTGAAGCAGCCAGAAGATTTATCAGGTAAAAAGGTGGGAGTGCAACTAGGAACGATACAAGAGCAAAATGCTCAGAAAATTGCTCAAAAAGTTACGGGTATTGAGTTAAAGCAACTCAACAAAGTGCCGGAAGTAGTTCAGGAAATCAAATCTGGGCGAATTGATGCCGCAATTGTTGAAGATACCGTCGCTAAGGGATTCGCCCAAGCTAACCCAGACTTAGAGTTTAATACTATTCTCTCATCTGAAGCAAGTGGATCAGCGATCGCTTTTCCCAAAGGTTCTTCTTTAGTGGAACCGTTTAACAAAGTGCTTCAAGAAATGAAGGACTTGGGTACATTAAAAAAATTAGGAACCAAGTGGTTTTCGCAAAATATCACCACTAAGACTGTATCTTCAACTCCTACCAAAAGCCGACTCAATCTCGACTTCACTAGAATCCTTCCAGATATTCCCTTTATTCTCCGGGGAATTCCCTTAACTTTGTTGTTCACGCTATTATCTGTATCTTTAGGGTTAATTTGGGGAACAATACTCTCACTATTAAAAATTATCAACATCAAGCCGCTTACCTGGCTTGCTAACGCCTATACCTCTGTCTTCCGGGGTACACCTTTGCTGTTACAGTTGGCATTGGTTTATTACGCAACACCTCAGCTTACAGGTTATAAAATTTCGGCATTGGAAGCAGGAGTACTAACTTTTACCCTTAACTCTGGAGCTTATATGTCGGAAACCATCAGAGGTGGGATTCAGGCGGTAGATAAAGGACAAAGTGAGGCAGCAATGTCTATGGGTGTTCCCTATTGGTTGATGATGTGGGATATAATTTTTCCTCAAGGATTGAAGAACATTCTTCCAGCATTGGTAAATGAAACTATCGGACTGCTAAAAGATTCCGCGTTGGTGTCAACAATTGGTGTAGTGGAAATATTACGCAGTGCTCAAATTGTCGGTGCAAATAAATATATTTATTTTGAACCTTTGCTATTTGCCGGCTTAATCTACTATGTTTTGGTAATGGGTTTGACCTTTAGCGCATCCGCTTTAGAAAGGAGATTACGACAAAGTGAGTAATGCAATAATTCGCACGGAATTCTTGTGTAAATCTTTTGGCAAACTCGACGTACTCAAAGATATTTCTACTGAGTTTTATCAGGGAGAAGTAGTTGCCATATTAGGCCCTTCTGGTTCAGGTAAGTCTACCTTTCTGCGATGCATGAACTTGTTAGAACAACCCACCAGAGGCAGAATCTACTTTCATGAGCAAGAAATCACTAAGCCTAAAACTAACATTGCTAAGGTGCGCCAGCATTTGGTAATGGTATTTCAACATTTTAATTTATTTCCCCACATGACAGTGCTAGAAAATGTCACCTACGCACCCATAAAGGTGAAAGGAATAAACAAGCAAAAAGCCCAAAAGCAGGGCTTAGAATTGCTTACTAAGGTAGGTTTAGAGCCAAAAGCAGATGTCTACCCATCTAAACTATCTGGGGGACAGAAACAGCGAGTAGCGATCGCTCGTGCATTAGCAATGGAACCAGAGATGATTTTGTTTGATGAACCCACTTCAGCCTTAGATCCCGAAATGGTTAAAGATGTGCTGGAAGTAATGAAAGCTTTAGCATTATCTGGAATGACAATGGCGATCGTCACTCATGAAATGGGATTTGCAAAGGTTGTTGCCAATCGGATTATGTTCCTTGATCAAGGAAGTTTAGCAGAAGATAGTACTCCTAGCGAATTTTTCCACAATCCTAAGTGCGATCGGGCCAAGCAGTTCTTAGAGAAGATGCTTTAACAATAACTTGAAAATTCAGAAGAAAATCGAAATATTTTCGCTAAACTGCCTTTTAATTTCTACTTTTTACTGGACTCATTGCTCTCATTCTTGATTTAATTTTCCTGGCTGACTTTACCTGTAGCGCTTTCAGCAGCAATTTTATCCTGAAAAATTGCCACATTAGTCTCGTTTATGCAACCACGATTTTTAATCGTTAAGTAGGGGTTGCTAATTACTTTATCAAAATACCTGTTTACTTTCTCAAAATACTTAAATGCTTTCACAAAATGAGGTTTTACTTATTCAAACCCCAGTTTGCTTACTCATTTTGGTGTTTTCCGCAAGTTAAATGAGGTTTTACTTATTCAAACCCCAGTTTGCTTACTCATTTCGGTGTTTTCCGCAAGTCAAATGAGGTTTTACTTATTCAAACCCCAGTTTACTTATTCAAACCCCAGTTTGCTTACTCATTTCGGTGTTTTCCGCAAGCAAAATGACATTTGACTTTCGTATTTCAGTAGTTCGTGCATTTGATCGGCGTATTGTAGTGTGCGTTACGGTGTTTTGTCTAACGCACCACAACATATAATAGGTGATGCGTTACACTAGGCGATGATAGACCCTACTATTTGAATATTTATTTACAGCAATAGCAATTTTTAGATAATTAAACCATACCGTAGCGGCGCACAACAATATTACTAGAGTAAACAAAAACTATGCTTGCCGAAGATAAAAAACAACTCAACTGGAAACCCATTATTAAAGCATTCGAGGCTGTCCTTGGCAAAAATGGCGTGGTGCAACGCCGCGAAGAATTGATTACTTATGAATGCGATGGTTTAACTGCCTATCGCCAACGTCCGGCTGTGGTAGTATTACCCAGAACTACGGAACAAGTTGCAGGGGTTGTGAAGATATGTAACCAATACTCTGTACCCTTCATAGCGCGTGGCTCTGGCACAGGTCTATCTGGCGGCGCTTTGCCAGTAGAAAACTCTGTTGTAATTGTCACCTCCTTAATGCGGCAAATCCTGAGCATTGATTTGGAAAATCAACAAACAATTGTTCAACCAGGGGTGATTAATAGTTGGGTAACACAAGCCGTTAGTGGTGCTGGTTTTTACTATGCTCCTGACCCCTCTAGCCAAATTATTTGCTCTATTGGGGGCAATATTGCCGAAAACTCTGGTGGCGTACATTGTCTGAAGTATGGCGTTACTACTAATCACGTTTTAGGATTAAAAATTGTTACACCGTCAGGAGAAATTATCGATTTAGGCGGACAAATCCCAGAAATGCCTGGTTATGATTTAACAGGTGTATTTGTTGGTTCTGAAGGCACATTAGGAATCGCCACAGAAATTACTTTGCGAATTCTCAAAAGTGCAGAATCAATTTGTGTGCTGTTGGCAGATTTTACCAGTGTTGAAGCTGCCGGGGCAACTGTTTCTGATATTATCAGCGCCGGCATTATTCCTGGTGGTATGGAAATGATGGATAACGTCAGCATCAATGCAGTTGAAGATGTTGTGGCAACTAATTGTTATCCCCGCGATGCTACTGCTATTTTACTAATAGAAATTGACGGTTTAGAAGTGGAAGTTGCAGGGAATAAGCAACGGATTACTGAAATTTGTAAAAAGAATGGTGCGCGTAATGTCACTTCTGCAACTGACCCAGAAACCCGATTGAAATTATGGAAAGGACGCAAAGCAGCTTTTGCGGCTGCTGGACATTTAAGCCCAGATTATTATGTACAAGATGGTGTAATTCCCCGGACTAAGTTGCCTTATGTTCTGCATGAGATTGAGGTATTAAGTAAACAATATGGTTATCGTGTTGCTAATGTATTTCACGCTGGCGATGGCAATCTTCACCCGCTAATTCTTTATGATAATTCTCTGCATGGGGCATTAGAGCAAGTAGAAGAAATGGGTGGAAAAATTCTCAAACTTTGTGTCCAAGTCGGTGGGAGTATTTCTGGCGAACATGGTATTGGTGCAGAGAAAAAGTGCTATATGCCAGAAATGTTTAGCCAAGTTGATTTAGAAACTATGCAATGGGTGCGGCAAGTTTTTAACCCTAAAGGGTTAGCAAATCCTGAAAAGATATTCCCCACACCACGAACTTGTGGAGAAGCAGCAAATGCATCGGCACTCAAACAATTTGAAGGTGTGGAAAGATTTTAAGAAGAAAGAAGTCAGGAGTCAGAATTCAGGAGTCAGGAGTTAAGATTTTGGAGTTTGGAGTCATAATTTATCAGGTTTTGATATGGCTAAGTATAATCATCACCAAAATTGGCTCCGTATTATTTCAACTCTTCTGACTTCTAACTCCTGAATTCTTAATCATCATTTCTTCACATCATCCTGATGATTACAAATTTATTTTGTAGTTATAGGTATTCTGATCGCACTAGGTCAAGTTTACAAATGAATCGGGTTGTTCGCCGTTGTGTTTCTTACTTACTGTGTTTGGGATTAGTAGTCACTTTAACAGTTTTTTCACTCTCTTCACTGCCCGTTTATTCCCAAAAAACAAGCCCTGTAACTACAGAAATTCGCGGCGTTTGGCTCACTAATGTTGCTAGTGGCGTACTATTTGTACCCTGGGGTATTAACCGCGCTTTAAATCAATTATCGGCTCTCAACTTTAATACAATTTATCCTGTAGTTTGGAACCGAGGACATACTTTTTATAAGAGTGCTGTAGCCAAAATGACTACAGGCTCAGATACTCAACCTTTGCTCAATTTCATGCATGGTGGACAGAATGTTTTAACAAAGATAGTGACACTTGCTAAAAATAAAGATTTGAAAGTCATTCCTTGGTTTGAATACGGGTTTATGACTCCGCATTATTCACAATTAGCCAAGCGTTATCCTGATTGGTTAACAATTGGGCAAAAAGGTATAAACTCTATCCAAGATGCTCCACCAGAAGAAATCGACAATGGCTTAGTGAGTAAGCAAGCTTGGTTGAATCCTTTACATCCACAAGTGCAAGAGTTTATCCAATCGTTAATTTTAGAAGTAGTCAAGGATTACGATATCGATGGTATTCAGCTTGATGACCACTTTGGGATGCCTGTACAGTTTGGTTACGATCGCTTCACTATTCAACTCTACCAGCAAGAACATCAAGGTAAAAGTCCCCCTACTAATCCTTTTAATTCAGAATGGATGCGTTGGCGAGCAGACAAAATTACTGATTTCATGGCAGAAATCTATCAAGCTGTGAAGGCGGTTAAACCCAAAGTCAAAATATCTTTGTCTCCTAACCCTCAAGCTTTTGCCTATAAATACTATTTGCAAGACTGGGAAAGTTGGGTAAAGAAAGGTTTAGTTAATGAGTTAATTTTACAAGTATATCGAAATAACAAAAACTCTTTTATCGCTCAACTAGAACAACCATCTGTAAAATTGGCTCAAAGTTTAATTCCTGTAGGTATTGGTATTTCAACGGGAACGGTGGGTAATCCTGTGAAAATCGCCCAAATTAAAGAACAGGTTCAAGCGGTGCGCGATCGCAATTTTGATGGCATCTCCTTTTTTTACTGGGAGAGTCTGTGGGGTTACATCGTACCTGAATCACCCCAACAGCGACGTAAAGCTTTTTTTGATATGTTTAATGCTAAAACTGTCAGATTATTACAACCAAAGAAACTTTGATGCCATTCGTGCCTGAAAATACTAGATTTAGCTTTACATGGCTGTGGACTTTTGCTACATTTTGCGGTTTTTTACTCAGTTTACTGTTAATTGCTTTAAAGGTAACTCGTAAAATCCCTTTTTTCTCTCAGCGTTCCCTGTGTCTAACCCACTAGCACCCTAGATCGAGAACTCATGAGCAAAGTTGTAACCAATCCGCAAAGCGATCGCCTACGTATTTTCCTCAGTAGCCTTAACGACGGATAGTTAGGAGTTATAAATTAAAGACTTCTTTTGAACTCATCACGAGCTAAACGCCCCGCTATAGCAGTTCTCGTTTACGTGAGGTACACCCGTAGGGGCACGGCATGCCGTGCCCCTACACCTTGGGATATAACGTTGTACCGCATCTGAATGGGAACCGCTATAACAGCACTCTTTAAAGGTACTCTCGTAAAAAATCAAAGGGATCATCTTCCCAGCAAGGTTCGGGTATCAGCCAAAACAAACTACTGTTGATGTCGGCTTCAATTTCATCACTGTCGTCTCTATGAAATAGTTCTATCAAAGCTGTCCAATCACGTTCTCTTAGAAACGTTAACGATGGGGCATATACCTGGAGATTATTTGAGTAATTCACGCGCAAATTTGTACTTGACAGCCGGAGAAAATTAGTATAAAGATTTGTAAATAATCAGATTCTAGCTTTGACAACCGCAGTTAAATAGTTATTTTAATCCTATTAAATATGGACTGCTCTTATGAGTGTCTCACAACTTAAATAAGACTGCTATAGTATTTATTACATAGTTACAGCCTTAATTTACTCAGAGCAGAAAAATTCTTCAGGCTCAGACTCGATTAATTCGACGTTAAAGACTTCTGCAAAAGACTGCGCTACATAAAGACGTACCTCTTGGCAAGTAACACCTGGAATCCATTCGGCTAAACTGCCCACAGGTTTATCAGAAATACCGCAGGGTACAATGCGCTCAAAGCCTGTCATGTCTGGACAAACATTTAATGCAAAGCCATGCATAGTAATCCAACGGCTAACTTTAATACCAATAGCCGCTACTTTTCGCCCTTCTAACCAAACACCAGTAAAAGCCGGAATTCTTTCTCCGTGCAATCCATAAACTGCCAATACGCGAATTATAACTTCTTCGAGTTGCCGTAAATACCAATGGAGGTCTTTACGATAACGTTGCAGATTTAAAATCGGATATCCTACCAGCTGGCCAGGACAATGGTAAGTAACCTCGCCGCCTCGTTCAACTCGATGCACGTCATATTGGCTTTTGTCAATATCAAATTTGAGAAAATCTGAGTTAGATCCTTGTCCTAAAGTATAAACAGGTGGATGCTCTAGCAAAATTAACACGTCATTTAGACTGGGGTCATGAATGCGCTCAGTGAGGAGCGATCGCTGCCATGCATGAGCTTCTAAGTAAGGCATTAATCCTTGATTGTACAGCAAACAACGGTTTTTGTGTGGTTCATTATTATGGATCATGCCAAAAATAAATTGAGATTGGGAACGAAATATATTTCAAGTTGAAGGATTGGAGTCAGCAAATGTTAAGTTTTGCAAAAGATTTTAAAGGAAAGTGAAGGGAAGCTGCATTAGAAAATACAAAGTGCTAGGTTGAAAAGATAACCTCAATAGGTTTTAGGAGGAATTTTCTGCAATAAGCATCATGCCAAGACAATAAAGACGAATGTACTGGCTGATGACTCTAATCATAATTATTGGCATTTTAAACAGAATCAAATTTCGACAAAGACTTGTATTCTTGAACAACAGCAAGCAAACCTCAATCGAATGCAGAAGGAGCAACTATCAACAATTCTGTAAGCGTTCCTTTATTGGAGTTGGTAGTCACAGGAGCTACTACTCAGATTTCCTCATCCAGGAGTTTTATATGGACATCCAATTGGATATCAGCGCAGAGATGGAGAGGGAAATCAAGGGTATACTTGACAACAACTCAGATGCAGCACCTTAGAGACAGATCGCTAGCAGTATATACAATATAGTTCACAATTTGTTTTGGCGGGGGTAATAGACCTTACCGCAACTTCTTTTCATCCAAAGCAAATTCACACATCCAAATATTCAGCGGGAGACTTTACATGAAGCTTGTCATCCACAGCAAAAATATTGAAATCACCGATGCAATTCGTGAGTATGTACATCAAAAGATTGAAAAAGCAGTTAGTCACTTTCAGAACATTACCAATGAAGTGGATGTGCATCTGAGCGTAGCCCGTAATCCGCGAATTAATCCTAGACAAGCGGCTGAAGTAACTATTTATGCTAATGGTAGCGTTATTCGTGCCGAGGAAAACAGCGAAAACCTCTATGCCAGCATTGATTTAGTTGCAGATAAAATTGCCCGTCAACTGCGAAAATACAAAGAACGCCGTCAAGATCAGAAAACTAATGCTCAACTAACAGAAGTAGTTGTTGCAGAGTCGATAATAACAGATTTAATTGGCGATCGCACTCCCGAACTACCTAACGAAGTTGTCCGCACAAAATATTTTTCTATGCCACCGATGACCCTTGCAGAAGCCTTAGAACAACTGCAACTTGTAGGACACGACTTTTATATGTTTCGCAATGCTGAAACTGGCGAGATTAATGTAATTTACGAACGCAACCACGGCGGTTATGGCGTGATTCATCCCCGCAATAATAATGGTCATACCAACGGCAAGAATGGCAAGTCAGCCTACGCTAACATTGATATGCAGGAAAAATCGCACTCGAATAAAGTCTAATTAAAACGCATAGGAATGCAAAGAGTATTCTTTGCGTTCCTCTGCGTTTAAAAACTTTTTATTTAGCCGCAAGCTGTTGCAAAGTTTTCAGCGCTTCCTCAACGTGACCTTTAAAGTTAAACATTGAATCAAAAACGTATTGCACAACTCCCTGTTGGTCAATGACATAAGTAACGCGACCGGGGAACAAGCCAAAGGCTGCTGTTGCACCATATAGCTTCCGCACTTGGTCGCCTTTGTCAGTTAACAGAGTAAAAGGTAGATTGTATTTCGCAGCAAATTTCTGGTGAGATTCGCTGGAGTCAGCGCTCACGCCGAGAACTTCAGCGCCAGCGCTTTTAAACACTTCATACTGATCGCGAAAGGCGCAAGATTCAGCCGTACATCCGGGTGTGTCGTCCTTGGGATAAAAATATAGGACAACGGCTTTTTGTCCGCGAAAATCTTGGAGGCTAACTGTTGAACCGTTTTGGGCAGGTAGAGTGAAATTAGGAGCGGTATCTCCAACTTTGATTGGCATAGTTATTAAAAAATCTAGAATTTGTGTGCTTTAAATAACTATTTATCATAATTCAAAAAATTTTATCACTTAATAACAAATTATTTCCTTTAATTCTATATTCAAAGTTTATTTATTTTTACGGTCTAAGTATATCTTGAAACCCAATCCACTGCCAAATCCGCCGCCAAATATGATAAGTATTTTTAGAATATCCTGATAAACAGCCACATCTTTATTAACCAGAAAAACCGTTAAAAACACGAAAAGAGCCACAAAAATACAAATAGCGACTAAATTATACTTTCTTGCTTCTTGTACGTCTATAAATGCTCTTTCACTATCTTTTTCTACGCTTTCAAGTATTTTTGTTATGTGCTGTTGATTAATTTTATCTAGAATTGGTGAAATAGACGATTCCGAGAAGCGACCCATAGAAAGAAAAGTTCTTATTTCCTTCTTGATTTCTGGCGGAAGATTTAAATTGTTTAATTCTTCAGGGAGTTTTTCTATATATCTACTTTCACTATCTTGCTCATCTTTTGTTTGCTCAAACTCTTTAGTTGATTCATTTTCTTGATTAGACATAATGATATAAACTTCAAAAATTGAGAGCTAGCTGGCTTTTAATATAGACCTTTACTTCGTAGTAATATATTTTTCCATAGCAGAGGAAAGTTTCGATTCCCAAAAATTTTTAATTTTCTGCTCAAAAGCATCTTGAAATCTGGCTTCTACCTCATTTTCAATAAAAATAGAGCAAGCATAACGAACTAAAGCTTCAAATGCTTCATCACTAATTTCTCCATTCATATTCAAATACGAGAAAAAAGATAATATGCTTTTAAGCCTTACTAGATTTGAGGCTGGAAAATCAACATTAGTCAATTCCACACCTTTGCTTGATGCTGAATTTGATATTACCCTAAATTTTTTGTCTTTTAAAAACACAGGAAAACTTTCCAAATTCATCTTTTGTCAAGATTATCAAAACTATTTTTAAATATATGTTAAATTTTAACCATAAGTCTAAAAACTTTACCCTTAATTTAAATTATACAATATTTATTCAATAATACAAATGTATTAAAAAGAGCTAAGTTTGAAGGAACAGGGTCATAACTAACCAATTTTACCTTGTATCCAAGTATATAATTTTGCTTGATTACCTACATCAGGCGGGGTAGCTTAGATACTCATCTAACAGAAAATTCCGCTTATGCGCCTGACTTCACTCGATGTTTTTCGCGGTATTACGATCGCTGCTATGATTCTTGTCAATATGGCGGGAGTCCCAGGTGATGTATATCCTCCGTTAGCCCAC
>JBBSCU010000049.1:0-25322 GCA_038249935.1 Chroococcales cyanobacterium | reverse complement strand
TGCCAGTACATCTCTCATCGATACTTGGCGAAAACTACAGAATTCTCCAGATGAATTTTGACATCTGGGTTTAGGAAAATTAGACAAAATTTGATAGCCTCTAGCATCAGCTCCCACATAAGCACCATCATTAGCTTCAAAACGAGTAAACACTGCCTTACCCAATTGCAAATACTCAGGGTTGCTTTTTGCTTTAGTGGGAGTAATGTCCTCTGATTTTAAATACAATAAAGCCAGCTTTAAGGCAAAACTTTCGTGTACCTGATTATTAACGTGCCAATACAACAAGCTGCGACGTACTTTACCATCAGGGTCATACAACACGTTGTTAAAGCCCACTTGGTTGATATTCAGCCCCAGTGGAGATAAAACATTAGCGTTTTTGTCATTTGCCAATAGTTCAATACCAATTAAGTTTGGTATTGACTTATAAGCATTGCGTAGTTCCTGATTGCCAGGCTCTACTAGCAAATTTCGGTAGATATCTAAGCCAATAGCACGAGGTTTGTAGACGTTTAATTTTTGCAACAACTGGGCAATCTTCGCATCTGGAATCGGCCACGAACCTACTTCGTCTAAAGAAGCTTCATCAATTGCTACAATAGTAATACGCTCTTCTATTCCTTCATCTGAACGTAAGCGGAAAAATTGATCTAAAGCTGCCAACTCTAAAGATTGTAATAATCCGATAGAGTGCAAAAGCAGGACGCAAACTGCAATACTAGCAGCAGTAATCAATTCTCTTTGTCCTCGACTAAGCGACTGTTTCAGTCCAAAGATTAACTTCACAAGATGCTTGCCTAGCTGTTGATTCATTCCCATTACCTAGTAGGCAAAAATATTCTCTATTTCCTATAGCTATTAACTATCGAACTAACATAGCTCAAATTGATTAAATATACTTGAGTAATTTTTTCAGCTTAAGATATTTGCGGATAAAAGTGTGCATTTCCAAATTGAATGTCGGTTTTCACAGATTAATGCCGATATTTCTACTTTCAAGAGAACAGTTAATGAACTACGAGGTGTTTACCGCGCTTATGCTCATACATTAGCTTGTCAGCCTCTTCTATCAATTTTTCTAGTGAAATGTTTTCATTTAAGGCGCATTGTGCCACACCAAGACTTATGGATAGTTTATATGGGTAATTATTCTCTTGATTAAATCGATCAATATTTGCTTGCAATCGAGGATAAAATTCATCTGTATTCTTGGAGCAGATAGGAACTAATATTACAAACTCGTCTCCTCCTAGACGGGCAACAATATCCGAATCACGGAAGGTTTGCTTTAGTAATTCGGCTGTGTTAATGAGCATTCTGTCTCCTATTTCATGCCCTAGAGAGTCATTAATCTGTTTTAAACCATCTACATCAACGAATAAAAGACAGCAGAACGTTTCTGTACGTTGGACAATTTTGAATTGCTGATTTGCCAGCCAAAAAAAACCACGTCGATTATATAGTCCTGTCAACTCATCAGTTAGGGATAGCTCCCTTACCTCTGTTTCAGCCTTCAGACGTTGCTCAACTTCATACTCTAGGCGTTGATTTTGTTCAAGAAGTTGTTGATGTTGCTGTTTGATGAGTAGCTGGTTTCTGACGCGGATTAGTACTTCAAGTTCTTGAAAGGGCTTGGTGATATAGTCTTGTCCACCCAGTTCAAACGCTTGTACTTTATCATTGATTTGGTCAAGGGCACTAATAAAAATAATCGGAATTTGATCTGTTATTTTTGATGCTTTCAACTGTTGACAAACTTCATAGCCATTCATTTCGGGCATATTGATGTCAAGCAGAATCAGATCCGGCGGATGTCGAGAAGCAGCTTGTAATGCCATTCTCCCATTTAGGGATTTACGGATGATATAACCCTGCAACTCTAATATTTTGGCTAACAACCGTAGATTGTCTGCGGTATCGTCCACGATTAGGATATTCGTTTCCGAAGCGGATTTAAGTAAATTAGCCATAGGGGAAAAATTCTTAACCAATTACAATTACTAATTACTCTTTAACCCTTGTTGGCGTAAAAGGGTATCAGACCATAGAGCATCTTCTGGTTTTAGGGGTGGCACTGATTCTTGATTATAATCAATTGCTAAGTAATATCTTGCACGAACGATTGTATAGGAATCCGCTTTGATTTCTGAAAAGATATGTAGAAAAGATATGTAGGGTGTGTTAGCGACAGCGTAACGCACCAAACCCTTGATAATGGTGCGTTACGAACTTCGTTCTAACACACCCTACAATACTACGATCGCACTAATTAACCGATGATGAACTTCAGTTTTACTATCCTGAAATGAGGGATTGGGATGATTCTAATTTACTGAGTTTGGGTGAGAGTGGCGATCGCGATCGCCTCAAGCTGAAAGTTATCCACCAGATATTTCAGAGCATTGGCCAGAACTTGCTCTTGGTTGGGGATTTGAGCAATGAGATTGTAAAGTTCGACATCGTTGAGATCCAGGGCTGCTTGATTTGCCTGAATAATCCACTCTGGCGACATTACCTGTAAATCTTTGGCGGTTAGAGATTTCGGAAGTAAGATTTGCTGGTCTAACCCCGGTAAAGCTTCTTCACGGTAGCAGTAGCGGACTCCCAAATAGTGTGCAATCCGCTCAAAGAGGATTGCTTCTAGAAATGGTTTGGTGATGTGGTCGTTGCAGCCTGATCGAATGCTAGTGGTGTAGTCTTCCGCAAAGGCATAGGCTGTCAGCGCAATAATCACCACGTCTTCACCTCCCTCCCTCCCTCGAATTTGCCGGGTAGTTTCGTGGCCATCCATCACGGGCATTTGAATGTCCATGAAAATCAAGTGGGGATGCCATTCTGACCACAGAGCGATCGCTTCCTTTCCGTTCTCGACTGCACACACCTCGAACCCAACTAATTCCAATAGCCTGACGAGCAACTGACGATTTTCTCGCAAGTCTTCCACCACCAGAATCCGACAAGTGGGCTGTCCCGGTTCCAGACCGATAACAGTGCGAGTCGTTTCCGGCGCAATGATATCCCCTGCGCTTACCAGACTCAGTAAAACCTCACAAATAAAGGTTGACTTCTGATTTAGGATGCTTCGCGCTGTAATATCACCACCCATTAAACGGGCAAATTGACGGCTGATGGATAAGCCTAAGCCTGTACCTTGAACATGGCAACCTGGTTCTGTTTGCGTGAAAGCTTCAAACACAGTCTCGATATCAGACTGAGCGATACCACATCCAGTGTCTTCAACTTCAAAATGAAGGGTGATAATTGGTTTGGAATCATCGGTAGAAATTGAATCAAGTGAGTTGACACTGCTCACTCTCGCGGTCAAAGCTTGGAATCGCAGGGTGACACTGCCTGTTGTCGTAAATTTGATCGCATTGCTTAAGAGGTTGATCAGAATTTGGCGCAGTTTTGATTCGTCACCATACACATAACGAGGAACGCTGGTATGCTGTTCTGTTCTCAGATCAATTCTTTTCTCTAAAGCTTTGAGAGCAACCATATCTCTGATGGAGTGAATTAGCTGATGCAAATCGAAAGAGCTTTCTGTTAACTCTAACTGACCTGCTTCAATTTTGGACATTTCTAACACATCGTTGATCAGAGTTAGCAAGTGTTTTCCACTGCGGCTGATGATGCCTAAATCCTCTTGAAACTCAGATGGAATCTTCTCGCTACGGTTCATCAACTGAGTAAATCCCAAAATGGCATTGAGGGGAGTCCGCAGTTCGTGGCTCATTTTAGCAAGAAACTGGCTTTTAGCGCGGTTAGCGATCGCCGCTTGTTCTGCGGCTTTTTCTAGGGCGATCTGGGAAAACTCCAGCACTGCCAACATCAGCGTATTTCGCATCTCAGTAGCGGCTTCCAGTTCCGCAACCTCCCAAGGCAAGGAAGTTTCCCGCACGGTTTCCTTCCACATTTCAAAGGACTTCCGGGGAGACAATTGCATCTCTCCAATTTCGTTGATTGTTACCGAATCTTGGGGGTTCCCTGCCCAATTCACCGTCTGGATTTGCTCCGGTCGAAACCAGATAATGTGGTAAGACTTTTGTTTAGAATGATTGAATAATATTGAAATTGCCAGGAGGCCGCTAGCTTGATCTTGGAATGCCTTCGCTTCTGGATATAAACGTGAGAGAGAATCGGTAGCAAACACTCGTTTCGCCTTATTTTGCACCAACCACGCCACAAGTTCCTGCACCTGGGTAGCCGATGGCGTTTGACCAACTAATGTCAGATAACCGTCAAGCAAAATCGCGGCTCCTTGAGCATGAACTAGACCCAGCAATTGAGAAGTATTTCTGATCAACACTTGCTCAATAAAATTGGACTCTTGCAATAACGTCTGTTGCAGTTCATCCTCAATCGCTTTCACGTGCGTTCGGTAAATATCCAATTCTCGTTCTTGCTGATGTACCAGTTCAATCGAGGCAAACTGTCCTAAAAGTTCACAGGCTTTGCGAGTTTCATAATCCACTAATTTCGGGCTGTAGTGGTGACAGGCAATTAATCCCCAAAGTCCCTTGTCGGTGATCAACGAAATCGTCATCGACCCAGCAACCCCCATATTTTGTAAGTATTCAATGTGACACGGATACACTCCTCGTAACACAGAATTACTCAGATCAATGGGTATATCCGTCAGAGGATGGTTGGTGGGAATCAGCGAGACAGGGGTGTAATTGATATCGGGAATGAATCTGATCCAGTTGCGGCAAAACAACTTACGGGCTGCTGCGGCAATGTCTATGGCCAAATAATGCAGTCCCAGGTAGCTTTCTAAATGCCTCTGTTTCTCGTCCGCAATCACCACACCACTGCCGTCTGCCTCAAAGCGGTAGATCATCACCCGATCAAACCCAATCATTGCTTTCACCTCTGTAGCAAGGGTTTTAGCCAGACTCTTCAGGTTAGTAGCATTACGGAAATTGGCAATCACGGCTTGCAGACGATGATAGAACTGGATTAAATCGGTGCTTTTGAGCGATCGCACAGGTTCTAGTTCTATGATCAACCCATCTACAATCCGGTGCATTACACCTGTGAATGTCTGATTTTCCCGTTGCCAATCAGTCTCAGCAACCCGCCGTATTTTTAGCTCAAACGGATTGCAAAGCTCCAGGTTTTCTTCAGCCAGATAGCCAGTAAGTCGCTGTACTTGATCGCCAGAAAACAACCGTTGTAAGGGTTGACCCAACAATGCTTCTGCCGAAATCCCAAAAAACTGTTCCACATTATCACTAACCTGCAAAATTGTTAGCTGTGGCTCTTGCAGCATCAGCAACATTCCATGTGGCTGAATATAACCGGGAGTATATACCGATTCATCACTGCATACTTCTAAAGCCATCAGTACAGTGGAGAGTGAAATAGGATTTGGTAACTGCATAGCTGAGGTAAGCGGTTTTGGAAATCAAAAAGTTGTGAATCTAAGTTGAAAGATTCGCTCAAACTGATACTCAGTGAATCGAAAAGTTTTTTCAAAAGAGTGATGACTACGGAGGGCTATGCCTACGCTAAAACTTGTAATTAAAGATGCATTTTTGCTTAACTATCTATGTAAAATACTCATTTATAGCAGTTTTTAGTAATAGTTATGTACAACCTTGGATATACAAGGGTTTTAGCCAAAAAAATGCGACATCATTTTGTGAAGAAAGATGTTTATAATGGATAGTTTCAAAAGGGGGGCTAAGAATGGCTCTATTTCCCCCTTTTTAAGGGGAGCTAGCGCGATCTTGGGGGTTTCCCCCGTGAGCGACTGGCGTGGAAGGGGGATCTTTTAAGAACTATGCACCTTCACTTAACTGTAGTGCGATCGCTCCTCCTCATTTGTCTAACTCTAATTTTTCCCACTCGGACGCTGAATAATTGTCTCTACAACTCGCCGCTTGGCTTTCGGATCAATACCTACTAAGCGCACATACTCACCGCTATATTCTGTCAGAGTTGATTCCAAGTTTGAAATTGCATCAGTCTCGCTATCGATGTGGCTGTTAACACAACTTTGCCATGAACCCATGCGGAAACGGCGCTCATCTACGTGTTCAATGCTAATTTTGTAACCTTGAGACAATAATTGTCTGATTTGCGCTTGTGTATCTAAAGTCAAATGGGGACTTGATCCTTGCTGTTTCTGGAATTCGTTAGTTTTTGCTTCTGGAGTTGCGTTATTACTTGAAGGCTGACTAATTGGTGTCACAGCAGGTGGTGCAGATTGATCAGAATTTCTCCCTCTATTTAGTCGGTTGTAATCATCAACCAAATGGGAATTTTCCACCCGTTTTTGTTCACCAACCAAGAAGTTACCAGACTCGATTAAGTGAGACAGCCTGAAATCTGGCTTTTTAAATTCTGGTGGGCCTTCAACGCTGTTAACCACACTCAACGATACCCGCTCAAAACCTACTTGATGGATGTAGTTGCGGATTTGTTCGTCATAAATGCGCGATCGCAAAGCGCTAAAAAAGTCAATGGACTGATTGACAAAAGTATCAACTAGCTGTTCAATTTCCTTCTGTGACAGTCCATCCGGTTCAAAAATCCCCTTGACAATCCCTACCTTATCGTCTCGGTTTGGTTCCCAGTAGAATTTATCCATCCGTCCATCCCGAATTAACGGCGCATAGAGGGTGGAAAAATCATTACCTGTGACAATAATCGGTACACGACGTAAAGGCGTGGAATCATAGCTTCCAGGCAATTGTACATCTGTGGGGTTATCAGCAATATTCATCAGTGTGGCATTCACCAACTGGGTATTTACAGTATATTGAGTGCCTTCATCAAAGCGTCCAGCCCCCGCATCTAAATCGTTAATCATCAGTACACACATTTTGCCGCGTACTTTGATCAGTTCTGCTGTTTCGCGGTAGCGCAGCCGAATCAACCGCGCTGGATCTCCTGCATCTGGACTTTCCAATTCGCCGCCAGATACGTGAGTTACTTCGATACCCATTTTCTCGAAGACTAATTGACATTGAAATGTCTTACCTTCTCCTTTGCGTCCATGAATACCTAAAATCACGGGGACTCGCACACCGGGAAGGTTCAAGAAATTTTTGGTGATGTGGACAGCCAGTTTGTCTAGAAACCGGGGAGCGATGTAGTAACCCATGAGCTTTTCTGATGAAATTATTATTATTAGATTAATGTTAAGTTTTTTTGGGATTACTATTTATCTATCTTTTACTATAAAAGGAGCGCTACTTACCATAAACGCTCAATTGGATAGGCATCAAAAATTTTATCAGCACTCAGTATAAGTATATTTTCAACTATCGACTGTGCAATTAAAATTCGGTCGAATGGGTCACGGTGATGTAAAGGTAGTGCCGCAACAAAAGCAACGTGGCTAATTTTGATATCGAGTAACCTAAAATTGTTGAGGTTGAGTTGCTGTGTGATAAATATCTCAAATGGCTGATTAAAACTAAGCTTTCCTAAATTTTGCTTAATAGCTATTTCCCATAAACTAGCTATATTTAGCAAAATTTCATTATTCTCATCATTAATTAACTCAAGTACTTGATTACTAAGTCTTGAGTTGTCAGTCACATACCAAATAAAAGTATGTGTATCCAGCAGTAATATCATTCCATATATTTTTTAAAATCTTCCAGTGGTTCATTAAAGTCATCAGATATTGTAATTAAACCTTTTGCACTTCCAGGTTGACGGCGACGTTGAAATGGTGACACAGGAGTTAACCTTACCAAAGGTTGATTATCTTTGATAATAATGATTTCCTCGCCACTGAGCGCTGCTTCAATTAAGTCAGGTAAGTTTTGAGATGCTTCAGCGAGAGTAATTTGCTGCATAAATACTACCTTTAGCTTTGTGTTTGCTAAGTTTTTATATTAGCACTGAGATTTTCTTGCTAACTGCTGCACAAAATCTGTATGTTCTTTGCTATTCAATCCTTGTTGTAACACAGCTAAAACTTGTGTCATTCTTCCTGCACATAAGAGGATGTTTGAAAAGTATTTGGCTGTGATTTTAGGCACTTATAGATCCCCCCTAACCCCCCTTAAAAAAGGGGGAACCGGAATCAAAGTCCCCCTTTTTAAGGGGGATTTAGGGGGATCTATAACGTTTTGATACCTACAATAAGACTTTTCAAACATCCTCTTAGTCCACAGAGGTGGACTTTGTTTGTGTAGTAGCGAATTCCATTCGCCCGATCTTTTCTTTTCCTTGCGTCCTTGAACTTACCCGTCTAGCTCAAACTAATACCAAAGAGAGCAGAAAGCACCAAATTAAGATCCCTGGGAACGGTATATATATTGATATCTTTGTAAACTATTTTTTCTTGGCGCTGAAAAATACCAAACTTCCAAGTATCCCCTGTTGTCACAGTACCATAGAGCATTGAAACTGTTGAATCAGTCCATTGATCCAAAGCAATCAATTCTACTGCAAGCTGAGTAAAACCCCTGGCTAAATCGGCATTTTTAGCTTCAATTACTAATAAACTTTGAGGAGTTGGAATGAAATAGTCAAAACTGCCTTTGAGCCAATTGCTTACCCTGACAGGATACTCAATTTTAAGTGGTGCTTGAATGTACTTGCAAACTGTCTTGAGAATCGGAAAGATCAGTGCTTCGCGTCGAGCCATTTCTGAAGCAGGGTCTACTAAGGTGAGATTTTCTTGCAGTTCTGTTCTGAGCGGTTCTGGATCAATTGGTAACTGCTGTGGAAGTTGAAGTTCCATATTGTTGAGGGTAACACCAAATTCAGCTAGGATATCGGCGCTATCGTAGGCTAATTCGGCATACTTGCTAAAAGTATAGCTCTCAGATGGGTCGAGAATCCTGGCTCTGCTCATGAGTTAGGCGATCGCACTTATTACATATATCATTCTAAAATGACAGCAAAAAGAAAGTGCTGCCATTATCTTATAATAGCCAGCACTAATGTAAAGTTTTCCTTGGGAATAGCGATCGCCTGTGCAATTAAAAGTCGGGTAATTGTTCAACTGGTGATTAGAGATTCTGTAGTGCTGTCTTTATCCTCAGTTTTTGGCTGCAAACTTAAGCGATCCAAAATCTCTAAAACTTCTTGTTCAAAAGCAACTTGGGCGCGATTAGTTTTACCACCAATATACAAGCGATCGCTTGTTTGCAGTGCCCAAATTTGCGAGTGGGAAAAGTAACTCATTACCACACCTAGCATTAGCAAGCCAAACCCTGAGTAAACAATTGGTATGCCTGGATCAGCTTTAATTTGTAAACCAGTACTGCCAACTACATCCAGAATTTTTAGCCGCACGCCATTGACTTGGGTAGACATACCAGTGCGGACAGTATCAAGTAGTTTGCCCTTGACATCGTAAATTAATACCATCCCTTGCAAGTCTTTGGCTAGCAGAGAGACACCCTCACTCAAATCTGGTTTCGTCGGAATCCAGGTTCCCCACATAGAACCTTGTCCGTTGGTATTCAACTTTGCCATCGGTAGTTGAATAGTTGGGCTGTTGTTAAATTGGACACGAACAGCCGCAATTCCCCAATCGGTTTGATATAAAGTTACGCCATGATAGCGCAAAGGCTCGTTGACAAAAATCTTCTTGTGGTCAACTTCTTTTCCCTGATTATTCAAGACAGATAAATCTGAATAAAATTGGTTAATGCCGCCAGATGAAGTGTAGTCAATCCAAAAACGATTGACGCGCACAGACCAATCTTTGGAGACTTTAGCAGCTAAAGGTCCAGCATCTATAATATTTTTCACCTGAAATGTATCGCCACTAGCAACCATTTCTTGAGCAAGAAAACCAGTCATTGCCCCCCAAATTCCTCCTAGCAGAATAGCTATGATGCCAATATGAACAATAATTGGCCCAATGCGTCCAACTATTCCCTTACGGGCGTAAAGGAGATTTGGTTTTTCTTGATCTTGAAAAATTTTATAGCGGCGGTTCTGCAATATTGGGTTTAAGGAACTTAGGGAACCAGTATCTAGTTCTGCACTCAAAGCTAATTTTTGAAATTGTCGGGGTTCTTCGTAATATTTCCAGCGCTGGGCTGTTTTTAAGGCTGGTAGCTGGCGGGTAAAAGAACAAGCCGTTATGCTAGTGCCAAATAAGATGAGTAATGCCAAAAACCACCAAGTACGATACACGTGGTCTAACCCAACTACCTGAATTACCTTCCAAGTTAAGAAACCAAACAAAGCTGGATGTTCTGGGTAGTTAGCCTGGTAGAATCCTGGTGACTTACCTTGCTCAATTACAGTACCGGTGGAACTAAAAATCGCAATCAATAGTAGTAGTGCGATCGCTAGTCGTAAATTGGTCAGTACAGGTAAAAGTTCCTGCCGGATAAACTGCCCAGGTAATTGCCACCACCTTAATTCTTTGGACGCTGAATTTTCTATAGTCATTATTCACATCCGTTAATCGGTGTACTACTTAAAAACTGCCAAGGGGAATCCGAGAAATTAATGAAAATACCCCAAATCCTACCAACAGCGCCCCGCTAACTGGGTTAATCCAACCAGACCAGCGACGCAACTCCAGTAACTTTTTAATTGAAGCAGTAAAAGTACCTGCCAAAATCAATGGGGCTACGTAACCTGCTGTGTAAGATAGTAGCAAAACAGCGCCTAAAATTAAGTCTTGTGTATTAGCAATCCAACCTAGTAAACTGGCTAAAACAGGCGTGCTACAAGGAGATGCAACTACACCAAAAGTCAGTCCCAGCAAATAGGAACGCAATCCTGTTGGCAAATCTGGCGAAATCCAATTTGTTTCGCCCAAAGATGGAAATTGCAGAGGTAGTGCTTCTAGTAAATTTAGCCCCATGAGAATGGCAATAATGCTGACGATAATCGGCAAACCAATTCCCACTTGACCGTAGACTTTTCCGACGACAGCTGCTACTATGCCAAGCCCTGCCAGTGTAGTTGCCAATCCCAAAGCAAACCAAGTTGATTGGGCAGCTGCTTGTAGGCGGCTTTTGGCTTCATAACCACCGATGTACCCAATGGTAATTGGTAGCATCGAAAGCATACAGGGTGTAAGACTAGTGAGCAAGCCTGCTGCAAAGATGATACCAATACTCACCACGCTAATGTGCGTCAGTTGGTTAGAAACAAGGGCGTTGGCAAATTGTTCTAGTTCGTAAATTTGGGTTTGCAGGGTTTCAAACATGGGGTGTTTCTAAGCGGGAAATGCTTACTCTGCTTGTATTTTAGCTTACTTTGGGTTTAGAAGTCGGCACAACTAATTAGCCGAACCTGATATCATCTAAATTTAACCTACCCAAGAAAATGTATATAAAATACAATTAATCTCTCATTCTCCCTGAAAAAGTAGGGCTATTAGGAGTGTTTAGCATGATGATTGCATTACCCGGATTTAGAATTGTCACTTTGTTAAAAGCAGGGGTAAAAGCAGTCATCTACCGTGGAATCAGAGTCGAAGATCAGTGTCCAGTAATTATCAAAGGGCTACGTGCAGAACAGTGTACGCCTAACAATATTGAGCAACTCAAACATGAATATGCGATCGCTCAAAGGTTAAATATCGGAGCAGTTGTCAAAGCCTACGCCTTAGAGATGCACCAGGGAATCCCTTATCTGATTTTAGAGGATTTTAAAGGGCGATCGCTCGACCAGTTGCTAGAACAATTTCAAACCGGGCGGATGAATCAAGGAATTGACCGATGATATGCAGTGGGCAGACAGCGCTACTTTGAATTTAATTCAAACTGTTATTAGTAGCTCTAGTATCCAATATCTCTGCTTTATTTTGGCGTATCGAGATCACAAAGTAGATGTTGTGCATCTCTTTAATTTGATGATAGAGAAGGTTTGCCAGCATGGAGCAAGAACGACTGAAATTCTGCTTAGGAATGTGGATTAAATAAAGTGCAAAAGTAGGGTGTGTTAGCGGAGCGTAACGCACCATTCCAAGTTAAATAAGAATTGCACGTTATTAAATTTGCGTTCCTTACCCCTTTGAATCATCGCCGCAGGATTTCAACTGCATATTTCCAAGCCTGTAGATCCAGAGGAATTGGTAAAAGCGATCGCGTCATTAAGCAAATGGCAAAAATCTGAATAATATCTAGCGGAGAAAGCTTGATTATGCAATGCTTGGGTGCTGTAGCAGGGTCAATAAATCTGATTATAGAGGGTGCGCCCGCCCATAATAGATCATAGACACCTTCGAGCATAGGAACCATCTATGTTGCTACAAGAATTGAAGGAGCATATATTCAACCTACCACCCAGCGATCGCCTTGGACTGGTGAGCGCCATCATTGAGTCTTACACAAACAAAGTCTATCTCCGTGGACTAAGGAACAATCAAGATTTTTATAATACACTTAGCCGTAAACACGTTGATCAGGTTATCCAATGGATAGAACCACACTTATTACTAGCATTATTGAGAAGCGTAAACCCCTTGCTCAGAGGATTCAACTGGTAGAGGGTAACTTGAAAACTCTTTCTACAGCCTTGCAGCAAGTGGAGGAGTACCGCAATCACCTTTTAAACCAAGTTGATGATCCGAATGTTATTGGGAGACTTGAAGAAATTAGTTTTTCTAACATTCAGTTGACTATTGCCTCTGAGTTAGAAGCCTTAACTAAGCTGAAAAACCGTTTTTCTCGCAATACTCTTAATATAGGTGTCGTGGGACGTGCTAGACAAGGAAAAAGCCGTCTACTGCAAAGTTTAACCAGATTAAGTGCAGCCGAAATTCCTGATGGCGATCGCCAACATTGTACAGGGGTTCGGAGTACAATTCACCATAACCCGAATGTGGATACTTATGGAGAGGTGTGGTTTCATACGGAGCGATCGTTTTTAGATGAAGTGATTACTCCTTACTATGAAAAACTTCGTTTAGGCATAAAACCGATCACTTTAGAAGAATTTGCCAATAAACCTTTACCAGCATTACCTCAAGATATCCCTGGTTATGCAGCACCTGGGGCAATGTATGAACATTTAAAGCGATATCATACTCACCTTGATAAATATCGTCATCTCTTCAGAGAAACTTCCCCTCTAATTATTCAGAAAAATGACATTCGAGAATATGTTTCTCAAGATACTCTTGATGGCCAACGAATTTTATTTAACTATTTAGCGGTTAAAGAAGTAAAAATTACCTGCACATTTCCGAATGTTGATATTGGGAAAATTGCTTTAGTGGATATGCCAGGTTTAGGAGATACGGGACTTGGAGATGAAGAAAGGTTAATTCAAGCATTAGGAAAAGATATTGATTTTGTTTTATTTGTGAGAATGCCTAAATCCGTTGGAGATTATTGGGCAGATGTAGATGTTAAATTATATGATACAGCTCGTTCAGCCTTAGCAGATTTGCCAGTTAAGTTATGGTCATTTGTGGTAATTAATAGAACTAATGCCGAGTCAAATAATGGCGATAATTTGAGAAACTGCCAAGATTTATTAGGTACAGTAGAAGAAAAACATATTAATGTAGAGAAATCTTTGATTGTTAACTGTAGTAATGACACAGAAGCAACTCAACTTTTAGATCAAGTTTTGGATTATTTAACTAATAATTTGACCGTTCTAGACAAACAATACACTTCTAATTGTCAAGAGCGTTTGTTAGAAATTAATCAAGCCGTAAATGCTGAATTAAACAAAGCCAAAATTGTCTTTAATCAAAATGCAGAAGACGATTCTCAAGAAACTGAAGAACTCTTTAGCGACTTATTCGGAGATAGTGATAATGGTTGGTGGAAAGATGTTACATTAGGACTTCAAGGACTGAGAACACAGCTTTGGTATCTGCGTCAGACTCCTAATGAGGAGTTATATAATGGTGTCATTGCTGCTATTGAAAATTGTGAACGAGATAAAGGTATTTTATCATCAGAAAATGCTCTCCAAGAGATTAATGATCGAATTATGATTAGTAGTGCATTCAGAACTTATCCTGATTATCAAGATGATCTGAGAGTATTTATCTCTCATCGGTTCTTATCTTTAGATGAAAACCTCAAGCGGACAGTGGAGTTAGTTAAAAATCAGGTTGTTGATGTTTTAAAAGAAAAAGGTCGTTT
This sequence comes from Chroococcales cyanobacterium, assembly GCA_038249935.1. Taxonomy (GTDB): domain Bacteria; phylum Cyanobacteriota; class Cyanobacteriia; order Cyanobacteriales; family Nostocaceae; genus Nostoc. Next base: position 11,271 of record JBBSCU010000049.1, on the reverse strand, counting down.
AGGTATCATCAGTAATAGTGAAGGTTCAGAGTTTTTTACTGAAATCTCTGAACTTATACCGGAGCGTTTTACAAAGCTAAAAACAGGATTTAGAATCATAGCAGGTTTCCAATTATCATATCGTGGGTTAATTCTTCCTCGTATTCGCCAACACTTAGATGGACTTACTAATATTAGTGCTGTGACGGGTCAATCAGGAGGAATTTCGGAACAACAAGATAAAACACTTGCTGTTTCTAAAGATACAACTGCTGAAGATATTTTAACGGCTCTGGGAATTGACTATGATAAAGCAATTAATACTATTAAACCAGCAATAGAAGAATTACTCTGTGAACCCAATGAAGCGGCTCATGCAATGGTAGAGGAATTTATTGATAACATCATTCGTCAAAAAGACATTCAAAAAGAATGGAAAAATTTTCTCAGGGGACTTCGCCCAAAGATATGGTCAGATATTTTTGGAAAAAAAGAAAGGGATAGAGAGATGAGAAAACAATGGCTGGAATCAGTTAATCAAGTTACTCTAGTTAATCAACTTCAATCTTTTAATTTAGCTCAATAGTAGTAAGGAGAAATTATGACAGATGGAAATGAAGAATTAAAAATCATTATGGTTGCTCTCAGAGGAATGGGTAAAACCAGTCTTTTAGCAGCCATGCACGAAGAATTTCACAAAACTTTCGAGAGAGCTAATCTCCAAAGTTGGGTAGATGACAACAATACATTACGTGCCATAGAAGAATGTAAGTCTGTCTTGAAAAATATAGATGCACAATTAAAAAATCAAGTTACTCCTACGCAGCCTAAAGACAATCCTTGGAATGACCAAGGTTTTAGCTTTGAGCTTGGTAGTAGTGGAAAAAAGTTTATGAAATTGAGGTTTACTGATCCCTCTGGTGAATACTTTAATCCAGATGCCTCAGATGAATACAAACAATATGTTAAAAAACAGTTAAATGAATGTGATGCCGTAGTAATTCCTATTGATGCTACTGCACTCATGCAAAAAAAGACGGGAAAGGTAAATAATGCAGAAATCGGGACATGGCATGAAGAAAAAAATAGTTCTCAGCGCATTACCCAACTGTTAAAAGATGCTTATACTAATGTAAAATCGCCTAGACTAGTGATTTTAGCCCCCGTCAAGTGCGAAACCTATACTAAAACACCTAGAGATGCAGAAAGCCTACTATATCATGTCAGAATCGGATATAGTGAATTGCTCAATTTTTTTAAATCTGATTCTTTAATTGATAAGGTAGCTGTAGTAATAACTCCAGTCCAAACTATTGGAAATGTAGTTTTTAGTTATGCCAAGACTGATAACGATGGGTATACTAAGTTTTACTACCATAAAACTCCTATTAATGCTCCCTACGAACCTAAAGATGGTGATCAACCTCTCCGATATATTTTATTGTTTCTCATTAATGTTTTCTTAGAAAACAAAAAAGAAATTCTTAAAAAAGAACAACAGAAGTTTGAAACACTTACAAGTGAGCTTAATAAAGATAAACATAAGCTAGACAATGCAAAAAGAGAATTTGATGAAAAACAAAAACTCTTAAATGAACGTAATAATACGTGGTGGCTAGCTAGAGCTATATTCAATATTTTTGATGATAGAGAATCACCGTACTATACAGCGAAAGGGCAATTTGACCAAAAACAAGTTGATTTTCAAGAAACCCAATCAAATGTTGAATCAACTTCGCTCAAAGTTCAGGCAACTCAAGAACAAATTAATGCATTCAACAATGCCTTATATAAATTTGCGATTGGCTGTAAAAATAATGATGGGTTTGCGGTTGTTCAAGGACATAAATGGTTCAATTTTCCCCAGTCTATTTTCTAACAAGTAACAAGGATGGTTGAGTTATGAGTAACTTTGAAATCTATGTTAAAACTTCAGCACTAGGCCAGACAGGTATTCACTGGCGTAGTATCGAGAGTGAAGAACGTCAACCTATAGAAGTTCCTATTTTGATCAAACGTCAAGTTATAGGAGAAGAAAATGGTCAAATAGCTATTGTTAACGATTTGATTAATGAAGTTAAGCCCTCCCTACTTATATTGAGAGATAATCAGAAGCTTTTATTAGAAATTACAGGAATTGAATCACCCCAACGCTCTATTAGACTGGGGCGAAAAGTTTTCAATTCTATGGTTTGGATAGCTGATGATATAGAAGAAAATGAAGTAGTCTTACGAAAGATTGCTTATAGTGCAATCCAGAATATTTTACAGAAAGATTTCTCCTTTAGTGAAATGATAGAGAAATCAGTAGAATTCTATGGACTAGAAGAATTTAGAGTCAATCTAAAAGAAGTTAACGAATATATCGAGCATATTGAACAAGTTTATAGCAATAAATTTAGTGATACAGAATCCTATCAACAATATCAAATAGAAAATAAATCGTCTGAAAGTTTAGATAAATTGGCAGAAGAACTCCGAAATTATCCCCTACCTAAAGAATGGGTGAATTGGGATGGAGAAACAAAAAACGATGGCGTTTTAATTGTTTTGACAGAAAATTTAGAAAAAAGAACTATTCTGCACGAAGCTAGTGTCTGGAGAGGTTTTGCAACTAATGTAGAAAAACCTACAAAACTAGTAGTTGAATTACCGCAAAAAAAAACGGAAGTATTACCTTCAGTGGCGACACTACCGCCAGAACAAGCTCAAATACCCCATCAGCCAATTCCAACTCCTGGGCGCAGAATCATAGCTTTGCTAGTGGGAGTAATGGTGATATTGTTCATAGTGATCTTAGTGATAATTCTCGGATCTCCATCCCTGTTGCAACCTCTCTATCAACCGGAGAAGAATCAACAAATCCATCAACAATTTTTAACTCCGTAGGAAACGTAGGAAAAGAAATGTTTTTCTCGTTATTCAGAGAAACTATAACATCTTTAATGAATCAATTAGACGATGAAAGCAACAGCAATTTGTTTAAATTAATTAAATTCTTAAAATTTTATTATTTATCTAATACCGTTCAAAATCAAATAAATTATCAGAAGGTTATAGATTCTTATGGAAGACTAGTAAAAAAAATAAATAGAGACATTGAAGACTACAAAAAGCGAGTTGAGGAAAAGCTTGGTAATAGTCATGAAGAACTGCATAATCAACATATTGATAGCTGGCCTCAATATATCCAAATGATTAATGATTTCAACAGCTTACCTAATTTACAGCAAAAAAATGTGCTTAATCTAGGTTTGTTTATTTTATATTGCAAAATAAATAAGTTAGATCATCCACCAGATCCTATTTATATTTGGGAGGATTATTCTCAGCTAATGGGGCAGATTAAATCCTTGCCTATTAATGAATAGATTTAGTATTAGATTACTTCACTTTGCGATCGCATCTTACAAGCTTGATATATGTCAAGTTAATATTCCCGAAAGCGATCGCACGGGCGGGAAACCACAGAATTTTAGGCATAAGCAATAAGCTATTACCCCGGAAGTTGCTTTTTCAGTGCTTCCAGCGAAGCCCAACGGTTATCGCCTAGAGTTTCAGAACTATCAAAACTATCATCAATAATTACAGGAATACCTGGACAATTGCGATCGCATAACTGGCGCAAAGGTACTGCCAAGCACATCTGTTCATACAGCCATTCACTAGGATAAAAATAACCATCGGGCGGTAGGGTTTCAAGCAATTCTTCCAGAACCACTTCCCTTTCTAAAGGCAAGTCATTTAGCTGATTTGCAGTTTCGTCTAACCAGATGATTTCCTTCGTATCAAGCCCTAAACGTCGATTGTATTGCTGCAAACAACGATTGCAGGTACAAGTGATAATTGCCTCTGCCTGACTAGAGACTTCCAGGTAACTGCCATGATGCTGCACACGCACATGACCGCGAACTGGTGTTAACGTTTCCAGACCAGGCAGAAATTCTTTAACCTGAACTTCCTCTGTCCGCTCCGGGGCTTGAGTTAGCTGCGGAATATAAATTGCGTCCATAGGATTTGTGAGACATCCTCACGAAAATTAATGGTCATTACCAGCAATAATACTGATACTACATCTTTATTTTAGCTTTTAGGAACAAGAGAAATTTTGAAATTATATTGAGCTTTCAATTAACCCTTGTACAGACGCGATTAATCGCGTCTCTCTTCTTCCAACGAAGCCGGACGCACAACTAAATGACGATGCGGCTCTTTGCCACGACTGAAGGTTTCCAAATCTCCAAAGTCCTTCAAGAATGTATGGATTTGACGCCGTTCAGCAGAACTGAGGGATTTAATCTCCACTTCTCTACCAGAAAAGCGCACTTCATCGGCTGCTGCTTCTGCTAATGCCCGAACCTCAGCTTCTCTTTTAACCCGGTAGCCATTCAACTCAATGGTGTAAGAGGCTTGTTCCTCAGGGGGTTGGCTGAGGTTAAGAACCGAATTTGCTAGATACTGAATTGCATCTAGCACAGAACCATCAGTACCAATTAATAACTGAATTTGTTCTGATGTAAAGTTGGTTTGGTCAATTGTCAACCAGTAGTTATCTGGTTCTGGGGAATCGCCGTCTTGAGATTGGGCAGCTTCTAAATGACCCTGAATCTCAGCAGGTATTCCAGTGAGTTCCAGCAGCGTTTTTAACCACTGCTGACCTCGCTGCATTGAAATGTTGCTCATGATCCCCCTGTCGCCTTTTTCTTAGAACTTTTTGGTTCAAATGGCAATGCCTTTTGTTCTGGAACTGCTGCTTCTTTTTCCTGGGTTTCTACAATTTTTTGCAGTTCTTCTGGTAGAGGTTCGCGGGAGAGAAGATAAGTTTGTGCAGTTTGGAAAACATTACCAATCACCATATACATCAGCACCCCAGCTGGTAAGGGGAAGAACAAAAACATTCCAGAAAAGATGACTGGGGTGATTTTGTTAACTGTATCTTGCTGCGGATTGCCACCGCTGGAATTTTGCCCAGAAAGCATTTGGCTAACATAAAGGCTGAGTCCAAAGAAGACAATCATGGCGACGATATCCCAGTGGATTGTGCCATCTGGATCAGTTGCACCAACCCTGCCTAAGGCATCAATAAATAGAAAACCTTTTTCTGCTGCTAGTCCAGGAATTGTTCCTTGAATGGCGACCTCTCCGGGCTGCAAGGCTTGTACATTGCCTTGGGCATCAATTTTTACCCTATCTTCCCCTTTGGTGACTTTCCAATCAGGAATCAGCTTATTTTCTGGGTGTTCTGCTAAGAGTACCTGGAATGGTTTGCCCTCAACGGTCTGATATTGGATTTTAGTTTGTTCTCCCACCGCTAGTTTGTTGCCCCCGGGAAGGATTGCAGCTATTTTAACGTGTTCCCCATCAGCAACGTAGATGTTTTGAGGAGCAGTGGCAAAGGCTTGCGGTTGAATTTGTTCGATTTGTTCTGCGGGAAAGATTTGCAGGTTAACGCTGTAGTTCACACCCGAGAAAGGCGAACCCCGCAAAGTGGCGAACAGTGCTAATAAAACCGGCATTTGTATTACCAATGGAAAACAGCCTGCCAAAGGGTTGCCAAATTCTTTTTGGACATTGACCATTTCTTCTTGCTGCTTTTGCGGATTATCCTTATGCCGCTCTTTGATTTCTGCCATCCGCTTTTGCATCAAAGGTTGTACAATTCGCATTTTCCGCATATTGCGAATTGAGCCAGCACTCAGGGGATAGAGCGCAAAGCGGACTATCAGTGTCAAAGCAACGATCGCCAATCCGTAGCTAGGCACAATATCATAGAAAAAATCTATGATGGGCAGCATCACGTTGTTCGAGAGAAAGCCGATACCAAAATCCATTATTCTGAATTTAACCTGAGCTACTGTAAACTGACTTAATCTAATTTATCTAAATCATGACTTAATCTGCGACTATCTTTACATTACAGATAGCTGCACATTCAAATGGGGCATTGGGGATGGGGCATTGGTTCATCTCCCTCCTCTTCCTCTGCTCACATCACTTGTTAGCAGCAGCGATGTATTCGGGATTTTTTGCAGCAATTTTTTCATTGATGTAGTCATAGACTTCCCGAAACTTGGGAATTGCCCGCAATTCGAGACGACTGCCATTTTTTAGGGTTATCACCATATCTCCCCAAAAGCCAATGCCACGGGGAACTTTGACGATTTTAACAATTTCTGAATAAATTACGTCAGTGCGATCGCGCCCCTGCCAACCTCCGATTACAGTAATTCGGCGATCAGTGATGCGGAAGCGCAGCCACAATGCCCTGACAATTGCCCCCACTGTCAATGGTATTCCAACGACAGTTAGCCCAATCAGCAGGTTGATAATCAAATCCCCTAGATGGGGGCCACCTTCATAATATACGTCTTCACGAATGCCCATCGAACACCTCCGCTTGTGCCAACAACTGCTCTAATTCTTGCAGAAATTGTGGGCTTACGCACTTAGATTCTGCTGCTGTAGGTTTTACAACGAACACTAGCCGCCATCCTGGTGATAATTTGGGCAACAGATTATGCAAAGCAGCAGTAATTTGCCGTTTGATCCGGTTGCGAACTACTGCCCTTTTGCTGACTTTTGTGCTAATCGAAATGCCAATTCGCGTGCTGGCAAGATGTGCTAAGTCAGTTGCTTGTCTAGTGTGGGTGGCAGTGTCCAAAGAAGGTTTTATTGAACATAGCGGTTTTAAGGCTCTCAATGTCAAATAAGAACCATGACGCCGAATTCCTTCTCGGAAAACTGCCTGGAAATCCTTTCGGGATTTTAGTCGATTTGCTTTGGGCAAAGCCACAGATGCTCTTTTCGCTTGATATACCCTAAACAGCCAAACGGTGACGTCCCTTTCTTCTTCTGGCGCTAATCACGTTTCTACCGTCTGGTGTCCGCATCCTGGCGCGAAAACCAGAGGTTCTTTTTCTCTTACGGTTCGTACCGCCTAGTGTTCTTTGCATATTGTTCTCCTCTTAGGTGATTTTTATATAAACTCACAATCTCAAATTTTATCACTTTATTATGAAATTGGGAATTGGAATTAGGGTAGAGGTGACAGGCAATAAGGAATAATCTGTACCCTGTAACCTATTCCCTTCTTCACTCCCACTTTTAACTAATGGTCATAATCCAGCTTCCCACGTAACGCAGTAGTGGCACATCGCCAGGGGAGAGTACTTGACAGTTAAAATAGTAAGTACCGCCGAAGGCTGGGTTTCTCACGTTAGATAAGACTAACTCAACTGCGCTACCTGCTGGCACTGGCTCTTGGGGAAAAATATTAATTAACTTACCTTCTTTGTCCCATTTCACCTCAGAAAGCGGAACTGCTTTACCTTTGACTCTGACTTCGATTTTTTTCGAGTCAAAAGTTCCTTTGTAATAATCAGGGTAGGTAATGGCAAATTGACCAACTGCCAACTTCATTTTTTTGGCTGGAATCTTCAATATGTATCGATCCCAACCATTAGCTTGTCCGCCAAAATCTAACCGAAAAGGCAGTTCATTTTCCCTTTTGATGCCGCTAAAGAGCGTAAATCCGTTTTGTGCCCAAGTCAGAGATGGGAGTGCAGTGACCAAAAAGCTAGTCAGGGCTAAAGCAGAAAGTAAACGTCGCATAATTGGGCTTCCTCTACCAAAATCTAAATCTGTTATCTAAAAATAACTGTGTATTAGTATTTGTTACTAAACTTTACTACTGGTTTCCTGACAATTGACGTTCAATAACAGCAAAAAGTGCCATGCTTCCCGAAGTTTGGGCGACAGCAAAATTATTTAGCTATAAGTTTAACATATAGTCGATTTACTTCATTCCCCTTATAGAGTCATGATTTGATTACTAAGTTGGTCAAATTTTGAACTAAATAGAAACGCAGTTGGGATTAGATTGTGTTTCCAAATATGTATAAATGTATCTAAATTTGAGAATTTTGTAATAAAAATTGAGGCGTGCCATCAGCGATCGCCAGTTAACTTGGGATAAACTGATTGAAATAAGTTTGAATCAAAGTCGTAATCCTGAAAATTTGATTGGGAAACTATCAAGCTTTCAAAATTTAGTCAATATTACTTTATTACAAAGGAATACCAAAATTTATCAATCCCGAAAATAAGCTGAAGATAAAGATGCAAAATTTGGGAATCAATTTAGGATGTGCAATACATAACCTTGTTTGCAACTATCTGAAAATATGACATCTGCGAGCGGCAAAGTCAGGCTCTGCTTGGAGAGCTAAGAGTGAGAGGGGAAGGGTTCAAGGTTTAATCTACCAGTACAAGTCATGGCTGATGTTCCTACCTAAGTACTATGAGTGCGGAACACTCCTCATCTGGACAATTGCTTATTTGGCAGAGATTAAGTATTTATCTTCAGGAGATTTCATGAGAATAGCAGTTGCTAAAGAAATTGAAGTTTGTGAACGTCGTGTAGCATTAATTCCTGACGCTGTTGCCCGATTGGTAAAACAAGGTTTGGAAGTCTGGGTAGAAACAGGTGCAGGAGAGCGAGCTTTTTTCAGCGATCCTGACTATGAAGCAGCAGGAGCCACAATAATTAGCGATACTGCCAAATTATGGGGCGAAACAGATATTCTTCTCAAAGTCAGCCCACCACAAGCACGAGAGGATGGACGCTCAGAAATTGACTTATTAAAGGAAGGGGCTGTATTAGTCAGCTTCCTCAATCCTTTGGGAAATCCTGTTGTGGTGGAGCAACTAGCAAATCGGAAAGTCACAGCCTTGAGTATGGAGATGATTCCCCGCACTACTAGGGCGCAAAGTATGGATGCTTTGTCCTCGCAAGCTTCATTAGCAGGTTACAAGGCTGTATTAATTGCGGCAGCTGCATTACCGAAATATTTCCCGATGTTAACCACAGCCGCAGGGACGATCGCACCAGCCAAAGTATTTATTATGGGCGCTGGTGTAGCCGGATTGCAAGCGATCGCCACCGCTAGACGCTTGGGAGCAGTGGTAGAAGCCTTTGATATTCGTCCTGCGGTTAAAGAAGAAGTGCAAAGCTTAGGGGCGAAATTTGTTGAAGTCCAATTAGAGGAAGAAACTGTCGCCGCAGGTGGTTACGCCAAGGAAATTTCTGAGGCTAGCAAACAACGTACTCAAGAAGTTGTCGCCGAACACGTCAAAAATTCTGATGTTGTAATTACCACCGCCCAAGTGCCTGGGAAACAAGCACCACGGCTCGTTACAGAAGAAATGGTGGCACAAATGAAACCAGGTTCAGTAATTGTAGATTTGGCTGCTGAACAGGGTGGTAACTGCGCTTGCACTGAACCCGGCAAAGATATTGTCTGGAACGGCGTGACAATTATCGGCCCCATCAATCTTCCATCATCGATGCCAATTCATGCTAGCCAATTGTATGCCAAGAATGTAACATCATTGATTCAACTGCTAATTAAAGACAAAGCTTTGCAGGTAGACTTTAGCGATGACATCGTTGATGCCGCTTGCGTTACCCATGCTGGTGAAATTCGTAATCAACAAGTGCGGGATGCACTACAAACTTTGAATACTCAAGAACCGGCGGTTAATTAGGGAGATGAGGGGGACAATTTACATTAAGGAGTTTTGATTTCATGACAGAGGCATTAATTGCTGCTTTGTTTGTATTTGTTTTAGCATCTTTTATCGGCTTTGAAGTCATCAACAAAATCCCACCGACTCTACATACGCCCTTAATGTCAGGCTCAAACGCGATTTCTGGCATTGCGGTACTGGGAGCAATAGTTGCTGCTGGCGCGAGAGAGACGAATGTATCAGTAATTCTCGGTTTGATTGCTGTGGTATTGGCAACAATCAACGTTGTGGCTGGGTTTTTAGTCACAGACAGAATGTTGCAAATGTTCAAGAAGAAGGAGATTAAGGCGTGAGCGACTTTTTACCAACTGGCATTCAGCTGACGTACTTAGTCGCTGCATCGTTATTTATTCTGGGCTTGAAAAAGCTGGGATCACCTGCTACAGCGAGGAATGGCAATCTCATCGCGGCTGTGGGGATGCTGCTAGCGATCGCCGCGACAATGCTGGATCAAAATGTGCTGAACTACGAGATGATATTGTTGGGCTTGGCTATTGGATCGTTGATTGGTGCGATCGTAGCCTACAAAGTCCAAATGACCGAAATGCCCCAAATGGTGGGTTTACTCAACGGTTTAGGCGGTGCAGCTTCGGCTTTAGTAGCTGTTGCCGAATTCTGGCGATTATTAGATAGTTCGCAGCCGATACCCCTTGATGTCAACATTTCCATCCTATTGGACGTGTTAATCGGTGGTGTTACCTTCACAGGTAGTTTTCTCGCCTTTGCCAAATTGCAAGGTTTAATTAGCGGTTCCCCGATTACATTTCCATTCCAGCAACCATTTAACCTCTTGCTTCTGGCTGCTTATGTAGTGGGCAGTGTCTATTTAATCATTACACCAGATAGCTTACCCATATTCTTGGGAGTGGTTGGCGTTTCATTGGTGCTGGGCGTGATGTTCGTCATCCCCATTGGTGGCGGCGATATGCCAGTGGTAATCTCGCTGTTAAACTCGTTGTCAGGTGTGGCGGCGGCGGCGGCTGGGTTTGTGGTGATGAACAATATGTTAATCATCGCTGGGGCTTTGGTAGGAGCATCTGGCTTAATCCTCACCGAGATTATGTGTAAGGCGATGAACCGCTCCTTATTTAGTGTGCTGTTCAGCGCTTTTGGTACTGGTTCTAGTTCTGGTGGTGCTGCTGCTAGTGTTGGTGCAACTGATCAAACCGTCCGCAGCATTGATGCTGAAGAAGGGGCAATGATGTTGGGTTATGCCCGTTCTGTGGTAATTGTACCTGGTTATGGTATGGCAGTTGCCCAAGCGCAACATAGCGTCCGGGAATTGTCAGATCAGTTAGAAAAAATGGGCGTTGATGTCAAGTATGCCATTCACCCCGTTGCTGGGAGAATGCCGGGGCACATGAATGTGTTGCTGGCGGAGGCAAATGTGCCTTATACCCAGTTGTACGACATGGATGATATTAATCCCCAGTTTGAGCAAGCTGATGTGGCTTTAGTAATTGGGGCAAATGATGTGGTAAATCCGGCGGCGCGGAGTGATAAAAATAGCCCAATTTATGGTATGCCGATTTTGGAAGTAGATCGGGCAAAGCAGACGATTGTGATTAAGCGCGGGATGAGTACAGGTTTTGCCGGTGTAGATAATGAGTTGTTCTACAAGGAGAAAACGACGATGCTTTTTGGTGGCGCTAAGGATATGGTGTCGAAGTTGGTTTCGGAAGTGAAGCAACTTTAACGAACCGC
>JBBSCU010000048.1:0-25690 GCA_038249935.1 Chroococcales cyanobacterium | reverse complement strand
TATCCGCTTTCCCCACGCTAAAGTGATGACCTTAGTATTTTTGGGGTTTTTCATCACCACAATCAGAATTCCAGCACTAGTTATAATTGGACTTTTCTTTGTGCAGAATGTGATATCTGGTCTTGCTACCCTGCAAACAGCCGCTAACATGAGCGTGCAAACTGGTGGAGTTGCCTATTGGGCGCACATTGGTGGTTTTGTTTTTGGGGTAATTCTTGCTCCCCTATTTGGCTTGTTTAGACGAGACTAAGTACAGCATTTCCTAAAACTCCTAATGCCTATCAAACCTCTGCGTATCCTCTGCGTTGAAATTTCCACATTTGGAAACTGTTAGTTTTTGGTAGCACTCGCTGAAACTTCTGCTGATTCTACCTCAGATGTAAATGTTGATGATTGTGCAACTTGTTCGGGTACAGAAACGATGATATCAGCACCATTGATAATTGCCCCCAATAACCCCAGTTCAGACTCAACTAATTGATCAATAGCTTCAGCTAGCATATTCTCTTGTGTATAGTGTGGTCGCGCTACTAGGACGATGCCATCGCTGTAGGGTTGGATTAATAAAGGGTCATTGGATATGCTGAGGGGGCTAGTGTCTAAAATAACTAAATCAAAACGTTCGCGGACATCCTCCATCAGCCGCCGCATTTCGCTGGATTCCAGAATAGCAGCCGATTGGCGCACAGGACCAGGACTTGGAAGAATGTATAAATTTTCTACATCAGGAACTAAATGAATACATTCACTCAAATTAGCGTAATAACGTAAGGGTTCAATACTTGCGTCGGGATCAGGAATTACTTTCAAGGACGTACAACGGGAAGGCGATCGCAAATCTGTTTCGATAATCAAGGTTCTTTTACCAGCACGGGCAGAAGCTATACCCAAGTTATAAGCACTTGCCGTTTTACCCTCTAGGCTGCTAGTGCTAGTAATCAACACCACCTTTAAGTTTTTACCACCAATCCGGCGCAGATTACTACGGAATTTCTCATAAAATTCTAAATAAGGAGAATCCTGGGAAAGTACCACCGGCACTGCGTCTTTATCTAAATCATCAACTGGCATTAAAGGCAATTCTCCCAATAATGCCACTTCTCGTTGCTTGAGACTCTCGCGGATATCCTCTCTGGTTTTGAAAGTCCCTTCCAGCGATCCCAGTAAAAATATCACTCCGCCACCAACCAACAGACCTAAGAAACCACCCACAGCAAGAGTAATAGGTACACTCTTAGGGGGTTTGAGATCGACAACTACTGTAGGACGTCTGGCAATGCTGAGGCTGCTGGTGGTTTCTGCCTCTGCGGTTTTAGCATCAGTTAGCTTCACCTGCATTTGGTCATAGATGGCTTTTTTAAGTCCAACTTCCTGTTCTAAACGCGATCGCTCTAATTGTTTATTGGGTATCAGAGAATACTCTCGCCGGAGTCGCGCTTCTTGTTGAATTTCTTGGGCTAGTTGTTGTTGCAGCGTTTCCCCCTGGGTTTGTAACGCCACCATTTGATTTGCCAATTGCTGCCGGGCTGGATCTAAGCTGCTTTGGGCGCGAATACCTGCAACGTTACCTCGAAGCGGAGCCGCAGCGCCATCACCACCTAACACCTCAGAGGCACGTTGTTGCAGCAATTCTTCAGCGGCTTGTTTCTGACGCAGCAACTGAACCATAGTTGGGTGTTCCGGTCGCAAATCTTTTCTGAGTACGGCGATTTGTGACTCGCTTTGATAAATTTGCGCTCGCAAGTTACCAATAATTGGATCGGCACTCAAAGCAGAAGAAATATAAGCTTGTCCAGCCGTTAAGCCTAACTTATTTTCTAAACTGCGAAGTTGACCATCAACCCCAGAAATAGTTAATTGAATTTGCCGTTGGAGATTTTGACTGGCAGTAATGCCGTTCAGCAAACTGCCATTCTCTGCTGCTAATATAGCAGTTCGTTCGATGCGATCGTACTGTTCCAGCTTCTTCTCAGCAACTTGCAGTTCTCGTTTAGCTTGTGGTGTGCGATCGTTAATTTTTTGAATAATTGCTTGTAATCGCCCAGTATTAATATCACTGCTCAACTTGATCATTGATTGCATCAATTCCGCCAATACCTCTATAGCTCGTTTGGCGTCAGTATCCACATATTTCAATTCCAAAATACTAGATTCCAATTCTCCACTCCTGGGGTTTTTTTTAGGTAGAGAAAGGACGACATTGGTAGCAAGCTGTTTCGGTTTAACATTCACTTTTTCTGCTACTGTCGCAATTATCTGGTTTGATAGTAAAACTTCCTCATTTAGTTCCTTTCCTTGCTGTTGGATTTCACTACCAGTTGTAGAAAAAGAAACTGGTGGACCACTATAGGTAAGTGCGCCAGATCCTATATAGCTAGTAGGTGGTTCTGGTTGCACAGCTACCACTGTTGCCCCTGCTACAACTAAAGCAAAACTAGATAATCCAATCCACTTGTACTTATCAAAAGCAATCAGATAGCGTTTAACAATTGGTGGGGTCATGGTCACTTCGCTCCAATTCAAAATTCAAAATGACGTTCGCAGACTCTCGTAGAGAAGCTATGCTGAAGGCTTTACGCTGCGATAACAAAATTCAAAATCAGGAAGCACCAAACTAAAGATAGTGGCTTTGATACAAGACGCTATCAACTTCCTACTGTATATAGCGTTTTCTATCTTGGTGAGGTACACTCTTAGGAGTAAATCTCTTGCTAGATAAAGGTTTTTATATACTTCATGCGAGTGAAAACGGCTATATCTCGGTTGATATCTTTAATCTTTTTCCATTAATCAATTAAAATAGAAGTGGCTTCCTCCACTCCAAACTATTTCTAGGTTGTATCCTACTTTTCTTTTAGAGTCACTAATTTGATCTACCGCTACCGATTTGATCCACCGCCACCGAAGTTGTCAAAAAACCGCAGAAAGGACTGGACATTGAAGAAGGGTTGGGTAATGGTAGTCAGGAAATTAGTAATTCTACCGATGAGGTTTCGACCAACAATAAGAACATCATTATCTTGAAGTGGTACATTTTGAGACGCATCGCCTCCTAGAGCTTTTTTAGCATCAAGTTTCTGGGTAACAGCTTTACCTCGTTCAGGATCAAAACGAACTAGAGCGATATCCCGGAGGTTAGCAGTGTCGAGATTTACTCCTCCCAAAGCATCTACAAATGTACTGCCGTTAGGTAGTGCTTGAATGTTAATACCTCCCGCAGCGTAATTTAAAACCCGGACTCTAATCTGTGGTGTAGCTAAGGATGAACGTGCTACCAAATTGCGGTCATAACCGTCATCATTACCGAGTTCATGACGGGGTACGAGTATGGCATCTCCGTCTTGTAAGCGTAAATTAGGTATTGAACCGCCATCTTGCAGTGCTGCGTATAAGTCAAGAGTTTGTGAAACTACTGAACCATCGATTAACTTTCGGCGTACTTGCACTTGGCGCAGGTCTGCATTCAACGTTGAACCACCAGATATGAGCAAAGCATCAGCAACGCGGGGTGTTGATGAATTAATCGGATAAATTCCTGGTCGAAATATTTCCCCACTAATGGTAACTTGAACTGGTCGCGTTCCTGCCAAAGATACTACCACAATCGGATCTGGGAAAATGCGACTTAAACCCAAGCGAATTTTTTCTTGAGCTTCTTCTAAAGTTAAACCTTGTAATGATACTGTTCCCACTTGTGGCACTACAATGTTGCCTTCTGGACTAATTACAGCTTGAAAACCGAAGTCTGGACGCTGCCCTGTCAAGGCTAAAACTATGATTGGATCAACGACATAACGATTTAAACCCAAGCGAATTTTTTCTTGAGCTTCTTCCAAAGTTAAGCCTTGTAATGACACTGTTCCCAGTAGAGGCACCACGATGTTACCTTCTGGATTAATTACAGCTTGAAAGCTTAAATCTGGAAAGCGCTGAACCGCAACGCTAATCGCATCTCCTATTCCTAAACGGTATGAACCAGGAGGACGCTGAAGTACAACGCCAATTGTGTCTCCTGGACCTAAGAGGTAGCGGCTGAGTTGGGGGGAAATTTCGTCATTTGTATTTGGAGGTACAACCTCAGTACCTGGCACGGGCGAGGGAGGTTGCCGTGGTGATTGTCCTGGAAAAGGCTGGGCAACAACAAGTTGAATAGGTGTTGTTAAGAAAACTCCTACTTGAAGACTGACAAGACATAGGGCGCTGAATGCACGCATATTATAAAAACTAGGATGAACATCTGTGTAGAAAAACTGATATAAGAATTTAGTCGCGCCGAACGGTTATCTTACTCTAAAAATGTCCTCAATGTCTTTTTTCTCTGCAAGTATTTACCAAAAAAAATAGAAAAATTTTGTCAATTTTGATTTCATGTTTTTAACATCTTGTAGCCATTTTTTAACTGAGTTTCAGCTTGAGAGCGATTGTAGAGATACTTCTGATGAATTCTGCAAAAACGCATCTGTAACAGAGTCTACAAAGCGTCTGCCATCAATGCAGCTTGCACCGTTTCTCCAATAGACTGGGCTAAAGACCAAGATGTTTCTACCTGCCCCAAAGGTTCTATTGGAATCAGAATGCTCACGCCCACCCAAGGAGTACGTTGCTTATGCCATTGTGCCAATTGATCTGCCAAAAACCAGTGTAAAGGTGACGGATTTCCACCATCTGGCATAGCGTACCATTGCAATACAGCGAAAGTTTGCTGTGGTGTAGAGGCGCGAAAGAACCTAGCTTCTACTTTAGTTTTGACATTAGAAGCCAAATTTGCAGGCGGTTTTACACTAAATTCAGCAGAGCGATATTGAGCTACATCCCACTTTCCCCAGCGTGACCTTCCCCAGCTGTTAACGTCTGTCCACTCTACCTGTGGTTGATCCATAGGCCCATTTTGTGGTAGCAAAAGCAGGATTGCCTGGGATGGCGAATCTTCTTTTTTAATTACCTGTAAAGACCATTTATGTTCGCCAATTTGCTGTTCTGCTTGTTCAGTGGTTTGCCAACCAGGAAGAGTCAAACCAGTTTTGCGGATCTGTTTTAATTTGTTGAGGGTAGCAACAGGTGGCGGCTGTTTCCATTGCCACTGTCCTGTCAAATATCCGGGAATTCCTCCCATTGCCAAGAGCAGTAGCAATAACAAAAGTGCTGCTAACTGACTCAGTTGGTTTTCTTTTAAAAACTTAGAGAAGGAAATCATTAGTAAAATTTGCAATACTTAGTCAAAATTTTACTTTATAAAATAACATCATGAGTTCAGTAATTTTCACAATCTACCCAATATTTTTCAAATATAAAGGCTATTTATCCGTGAAAACGCTGATATGTAGGGATTGGCATGGGGTATTGGTTATTTCTACCGAGTTCCCCATCTGCCCAGTTCAACTTTCTCCTTGTTGCTGAGTTTCGGGAGATGCTGAGAAGTAGCTATTAATCCAGTTCAGTAAGGGCACTAATGACACCAACATACAAGCAGAGTAAAGATCACCACCCCACCCATCATGCAGCCATTTAAAAGCCCCTTCTTGACCTGTGCCGTGAAAGAAAGTCAGTAAAGTATTACGAATGATATTTGCAATAATACTAATTATTACAGCAATAGATAAAAAGGATATAGTTGTGCGGCGTGAAGACAAAGCACCTGTCCAATAAAGCAGCATCAAGCCGACGTAGAGAGTAGTGAACAACATTTTCAGCCCTGCACAATAGGGGGCAACTTCCACAATCCGTCCTCCCACGTAGAGATTTATCTCATCTACGGTTACTTCCATACCAAATTGATTCAGTATGAAACCTGCTGTACCAGCGATGAAGCTTTGGAGAGGTAGGGTATAGGGAGCAATAAGGTAGGGTACTGCGGTTGGGGTTGCCAGAAATACTAGTAGCAGAGGAAATCCTTGCGATCGCAAACCCGATATCCCTTTATACCACAAGCACAACCCTGCTAGGATCACGGGTAAGGAAAGGTTAACCCACTCTGTAACACCACTAAGATAAAACACTGCCCCTAATAACAAGAAAACAGCGCCTAAAGGATGGCTGGTATCTGGTAAACGTCTCCACTTTTTCCGGTTCATCCACCCCAGATAAGCAGCAAATGGTAGACCAATAATCCCGTGGCTGAAATATTCGTGTTCTGTACTGATATTTTTATACAGCCAACCATCTAACCAGTGTAACAATATAGGAGCATAGAGCAGTAGCAATACGCCTAAAATAGCTAGATTTAATAAGCCTGAGGGATTTCTGCTTTTAACTTGTTGCTGGAGTGTCATGATTTTAAGTAATTCAAAAACTGTCAGTAATTAAGTAGTGAGTAGTCAGATGTTTTGTTATTGAATTAACTTCAGGCTAACACGCTGCCAAGATCAGCAGGGGATGGTTTATCTACCTGAGAAATTGTTGAGACTGCATGAGCGATCGCTGCTACAACTTCTTTAATTTGGCTACTTTTCAAACCAGGATACATCGGTAATGATAATATTTGCTTTGACAACTTCTCGGCTTGAGGAAAATCTCCAGGCTGATAGCCTAAGTTGGTAAATGCTGGCTGGAGATGACAAGGAATTGGGTAATGAATGCCAGTTTGAATTCCCACTGCTGTTAGTTGTTCCTGGATCTGTTGACGTTCTATGGGGCAAGAATCATCTACTCTAATGACATAAAGATGATAAACGTGTCCTGCACCACTTTGGTTTTCCATAGGGATAATCCCAGCAGATGCTAAGGGTGCTAGTTCGTGATCATACTCCTGGGCAATACTCAGGCGATCGCAATTCCACTGTGGTAAATATGCTAGTTTCTGGAGCAAGACAGCTGCTTGTAAAGTATCCAAGCGGCTATTCGTACCTGCTTCAGTATGAAAATATTTTTGCGATGCACCGTAATTTCGCAAGCGTCCCATTTTCTGAGCTACATCTGAATCTCGTGTCAGTAACATTCCCCCATCCCCAAAGGCTCCCAAATTTTTGCTGGGATAAAAACTAAAAGCTGCTGCTATTCCTACTGAACCAGCGTAATATCCATCTCTTTGGGCAAGGTGTGCTTGTGCTGCATCTTCAAAAATTAGGAGTTTGTAGGTATCGGCAAATTTCAATAGATCGCGTGGTGATACCATTTGACCATAAAGATGCACAGGAATAATTGCTTTGGTATGAGGCGTAATTGCCTTTGCTGCTGCTTCTAAGTCAATTAAAGCTGTTTGGCGATCGCAATCTACCAGAATTGGTTTAGCACCAGCGCGTAGCACCCCAATTAAGGTTGCGACAAATGTGTTTGCTGGTAAAATAACTTCATCGCCAGCCCCGATATTACACGCTTGTAATCCGAGAGCGATCGCATCTGTTCCTGATGCAACACCAATTCCATATTCTGTCCCACACACTGCCGCAAATGCTGCTTCAAAATCTGAGAGTGCTTGCCCTAAAATAAAATCTCCCTGTTCCAACACAGATTGAATTGCATACTGTAGCTGTGTTTGAATTGGTTCGTGTTGTAACTTCAGGTCTACAAAAGGAACTTTGATAGTCATTTTATTCATTACCAGTTGTCCTCAAAACTTAAATATCAAAACTATGCTTTACAAAATTTAATCTATTTTTGCTTTAACAGTAAAGTCTAGGTTGATTAGATTTATGAAAAAAACACTAATTTTTTCACTAACTAATGACTAACTTTAGGAATTTTTTACATAATTTGGTGCTGATATTGATAACTGCAATGTTTTCTTAGCATGGCAAAAAATAGAAAAGTCTGCACAATTTTTGGCATAAAATTGTCAGAAATTTAATAGACATCTCCAGAAATTAAATATGCGTTATGCAGAATCCTTGTAGAGACGCGAAATTTCGCGTCTCTACATTCATTATCGGAGATGTCTAATCTATCGGATGAAGAGTTACATAACCTATTTAGTAGTGTTACGCAAAGTTATTTTATACCATAATATACTTTTCTAAGTAGATTTACGTTGTATATAGGAATAGCAATTTTCCCTTCTATGCATAAAAATAATAGACCCTTTCTATTGTATCCTTAGCGTTAGCTTACCCTGACTGAATCCAAATCTAACGCAGTTTGATTGCAAAATCTCAAGCAATAAAGACTACACCAGTGCTGGATAGAGAATATTCAGCAGCAGTAACTACTAACTAGTAAATACCGCATCGCCGACCTTAATGGAAGGGATAAAAAATTTTTGCCCCTAACTTGTTTGTCAGAGGCAAAATTAGGGAATGCTTAAAGATAGGAGTTGATAACCTAGAAATAGGACTTGTATCAATTTACAGTATCGAGAAATTATTAAGGTAGCAGTGGCAATGGTAGAACCTGAAAACAAATTATTTGCCCTAAAGGATGGTTGGACTTCTCACGAAACAAGAGAACAACAACGCCTCAAAGCTTTGTCAGATTTAGGTTTGCGGCAACCAGAAACGATTCCGGTTTTTGAAGAAGCCACACAGACTGCTGCCCACTTTTTGGAAGCACCAATTTCCATATTGGGATTTGTGGATCAAGAACGCCACTGGTTCAAGTCGGCGGTGGGCTTATCTAGGCTGGGACTAATGAATCATTTGGCACAAAACCGCCAACTATCACGCCGAGAATCCTTCTGCACCCAGGTAGTAGAGAGCTTCCAAATATTCGTAATCAACGATACACATAAAATTACAGATCCAGTACTTGCTAGTAGCAAATTGGTTCAGGATTATGGTATTCGTGCTTACTTAGGAGCGCCACTAATTGATGCCGAGGGACACTGTTTGGGTGCATTGGCGGTAATGGATTTAGTGCCACGTAATTTTACACCCCGAGACATTGAGTTTTTACAAATCATCGCTCGTTGGAGCATGAGTGAATTTGAGCGTAACCGACTCCTGCAATGGAAATTTGAATTAAGCACTCCCAAAAGCACTCCGATATTTTCACTCAATGACGAGCGTAATGCTGAGATTAGAGTTACCCCACCC
Source organism: Chroococcales cyanobacterium (assembly GCA_038249935.1). Lineage (GTDB taxonomy): Bacteria > Cyanobacteriota > Cyanobacteriia > Cyanobacteriales > Nostocaceae > Nostoc. Next base: position 16,727 of record JBBSCU010000048.1, on the reverse strand, counting down.
ACTCAGACCAAAGATAGCGACTCTATTTCTACCAAGCAACTGAAACTGGAACTTTTGGGTCAGCTAACTCAGGAATTACGCACGCCCTTAACATCTGTACTCGGTATGGCTAGTGTTTTAGGACGTGAGATTTATGGGCCTTTGACGACTAAGCAGAGAGAATATTTGGAAATTATCCAACATAGTGGTCGGTACTTACTTTCCTTAGTAAACGAAATTACCGAACTAGGAGCTATGGATGATAGCTCAACTGTGCTGAATCTAGCTCCAGTGGATATTGAAATGCTGTGTCAACAAGCTATCAATACCTTAGAAGAAGTGGCTAATCGCCGCGAACAAGATATTCGCCTGTCTATAGAACCAGGACGCAATCGCATTTGGACTTTAGATAAAGAAAAGGTGCGGCAAATCCTCTATCACTTGGTTTTCAGTGTAATTCAACTTTCGGCTACAGGTAGTGTTGTTCGCATTCATGTTTCTTACAAGGAAGATACGCTCAACATCACTATTTGGGTTTCCCATCCTTGGCTTGGGGACGGTATAACTGAGGTTGATCCCTACTTCCGTCTCAATTCTTTATCGCTCATGGAGCTAACAGGTGAGGTAGCAACTTACAATACTCTTGCAGGAAGCCAAGAGCAACCAGTTACTTCACCAGTAGCAGTAGACAATTCAAAAAACTTGAGTGATTCCTACTCAAAATTCTTTGCTGCTAGTTCAGGTATAAATTTAGCTAAATCACATGGAAGTCTTTCTCGTGAAAGCTTGGGTCTGTTGCTAAGTTGTCAACTTGCAGAATTACACGGAGGGCAAATTTTGATTCAAGGTTCATCAGAATCAGGATATCGTTATGTGCTTTCTTTGCCACTGCAACTGTCAACTTCTCCAAAAGCAATTAGCAATATTTAATTACAGTCAATAGGGAAGAGGTTACAGGTGATAGGGAAAGATAAATTCATGGTTTGTTGTGTACTAAATATATGAAGGGCGGTTTTGAATTAACATGATTCTAAAGTGCTTTTGGCTTAAAGGTAGTGGGTGATGGCTATGAATAACAGCACCATCTCTAAGAAAGCAATCTACATTATTACCTTTTTATAGCCATACGCATTATGATCAATTCCAAGTTCTGCGTCGGCAGGCTAATTGATCGCAATGTTTTTTATGAATTTAGTCTGGCAACGATTTACTCTATCATCTTTACCGCTCAAAGAATATCTTGCTACCAGTTACGTACATCGCTCTCTGGTGGGGCTGTTAAGTTCTTGGCGGCAAACTAGCATCTTAATCCAGTGGGGAGATGCGATTGCAGCTGCTTTACTGAGTTTAGTGTATGCCCTTGTACCTTTTACTTCAAGTACACTGGTGGGCTTGTTGCTGGTGGCTTGTGTCGGACTTTGGCTGTTGTTGACTTTATCTGATGAAGCAACACCAGCAAATGTCTCGTCAGTCACTCCCATTCACCTGCTAGTATTGCTCTACTGGATAATTGCCGCAGTCGCAACAGCATTATCACCAGTGAAAAGGGCGGCACTCAGCGACTTGGCAACGTTGACCTTGTATTTGCTCCTATTTGCCCTTTGTGCCAGGGTACTGAGGTCGCCTCGCCTCCGATCTTGGATTATCATCCTTTACCTGCACGTATCGTTAATTGTCAGTGTGTATGGATTGCGGCAATGGTTTTTTGGAGCCACAGCACTGGCAACTTGGGTTGACCCGGAATCTCCTCTATCTAAGACTACAAGAGTCTACAGTTATTTAGGCAATCCTAACTTGTTGGCTGGATATCTCCTACCAGCAGTAATTTTTAGCTTAGTGGCAATTTTTGCATGGCAAAGCTGGCTTAAAAAAGCCCTAGCATTAACTATGTTAATTGTCAATATCGCCTGCCTGATTTTAACTTTTAGTCGTGGCGGTTGGATTGGACTAGTGGTGGCAGTTTTAGCTGTGATGGCATTGCTAGTTTATTGGAAAAGCCTGGAAATGTCTCCTTTTTGGCGTACTTGGTCGCTACCGATTGTCTTGGGAGGTTTGATCGGGGTATTGGCGCTAGCAGTGATATTTATACCCACATTTCGCCTGCGTATATTCAGTATTTTTGCTGACCGCAAAGATAGCAGTAATAATTTTCGCCGAAATGTGTGGGATGCTGTCTTCGAGATGATTCGCGATCGCCCGATTTTCGGCATTGGCCCCGGTCACAACTCTTTCAATAAAATTTATCCCCTTTACCAACGCTCTGGGTACACTGCTTTGAGTGCCTATTCGATTTTGTTTGAAGTGACTGTAGAAACTGGCTTTGTTGGTTTAGCCTGTTTTCTCTGGCTAATAATCGTGATATTTAATACAGCATTTTTGCAAATGCAACGATTGCGACAATCTAGAAGCGTAGAGGGATTTTGGCTAATTGGAGCGATCGCTACTTTGCTGGGTATGGTAGCTCATGGAACTGTCGATACTGTCTGGTATCGTCCTGAAGTTAATACTCTCTGGTGGCTTATGGTTGCCTTAATTGCCAGCTACTGGACACCTTTAGCTCAAAACCAGACAAATTCGATTAACTCCGAACCAGCAGTAAACTAACATGAGGAAGTTGTCAGTTGTTTCACTAGTCACAACTGACAACTAAGAATTTTTGAATGAGCAAATTTTGAATTGTTTAATCCTTATAGGTAGCAGTCCCAGTCGCACTGGGGTCGCGGTAACGGGTTGGTTCGTCGTCACGCTTTTTCCCAGCCAAACCAGCTAAACCCAATAAACCAAACAATCCCAGCCAACCCCAATCAAAGTCGTTGCGATCGTCGTTAATGGTTGTAGTTGGAGCAGTATTTACTCCAGCGTCAGGAGTCGTCTGAGCATTTGTCTGAGCTTGTGCGGATAGAGTTAAAGGCAAAATTCCCATACTCAAGCTGAGAATGCCAGCGCCAACAGCTGCGGTGAAATTACGTTTCATTGTGAAAGTTCCTTATGCCATACGAAGTTACTTATTACTTTATCGAGTCCCAACCTCAGCAAAATCAATCTGCGGCTATAAACTAGGCATTTTCACAACTCACCCTGTGGATATATAATATGCTTTTTCCAGCAATCCATTTCTCACCTAGTGCTGTAGTTTGGTCACACTAACCCTCACCTCAATAGTTTTTCATTGCCCGTTGAATGTCACGCTGATCTTGGCGTCGTTTCAGGTCTTCTCGCTTGTCATGGAGCTTTTTACCTTTGCCAAGGGCTATACTCACTTTTACCCAGCCTCGTTTGAGATACATTTTCAGAGGGATTAAAGTTAAACCCTGCTGTTCTACTTTGCCAATTAGCTTGCGGAGTTCTTGGCGATGCAACAGCAGCTTGCGTGTACGGCGTGGTTCATGATTAAAATATTGTCCACTAGCGGTATAAGGCGAGATATGCATATTGATCAACCATGCTTCGCCATTGCGAAGCAAAGCATAGCCATCTTGGAGATTGACTTTACCCGCACGAATCGACTTCACCTCGGTTCCTGTCAACTCAATTCCAGCTTCGTAAGTTTCCAGAATTTCATACAAATAACGGGCTTGGCGGTTGTCGCTAATAACTTTGTAACCTTCGTTCTTGTCGCTCATTGATAATTTTGTGTGCTTTAAATGTACCTAAAAAATTATTTGGATTAGCTCTGGAATTGATGGAGTGTATTTTAGAATCACTATAAATGCTGAACTGTATATTACTAATTTAACTTTTCTAAGTTCGTAATTAAAAGTTTTTTGGCAACTTTAAGTTACCTGGAGCCAATAATAAGCGTACCCAATGGCTTTGAATATCCAACAAAGAAGTATTAATAGATACCATTGTTCATTGCAGCTAACTGTCCTTGATTTTGATTTCCTTAGTTAATTTAGCAATATGATAGCGTAGGCGTAACCAGTCGTAGGTATTGCTGCTGCAATGTCTTTTAACTCAAATCAATATCCTCTTAACTACTAATATAACTATTTGTTATATCTATTTACAACAGAATGCAGTTCAAGCTTGCGGAAAGAAGTATGTTCTATGCTCTTTACGATCGCTTATTGAGCAGTTAATATTATCTCAGTTACTTAAAAAGACGTTCAAGCTAGGTTTTCTCGCATTTATTTACCCTCAAATAGATGCTTGAGTTTTGCGTCAAACCGTAGACTGCAACTATAGAGTCGTCTGGGAAATTTATTAATACTAGGCAATCAGCTTTTGTGCAGTCTCAAAAAAACGCGATTGTAAACTAATATTTTTTACCCAACCTAGCGATCGCAGAACTTTTCGGTCTACTTACAATGAGATTCAATGTGTTTTCAGATTACCGTAATTATCTACATACATCATATATATCATCATGAAAAACAAATTAGTTGTTCTTAGCGTTGGATTGATCATGCTACTGATGGGGAACCGCAGTATGGCTGGAGTAATTACTCTTTATAATGGCGCATCAGGTGTCACGCCCAATCAATATAATGCACCATCCCAGTGGCTAAATTTTGGCTCTCCCAATGGTGGAACACAAAGTTTTAGTGGTGGGTTAACAAATTTAAATACCAGTTTTAGCAACAATATATATGCTGGCTATAGCAACTACAATGTCGGAGCGATAGCCTCTCCTTCTGTCATTACCCCTACTACCCTGGTTAACACATCATTTCCCTCTCTAGATCGAAATGCTGGTTATAACCTGAGTTTTACTGTGAGGATTAACTCTCAAGTCAACGATGGAACTAATGGCGCTAATCGTGCTGGCTTCAGCGTCATAGCTCTCAGTAGTGACCAACAAGGAATAGAAATAGGTTTTAGAAATACTGATATTTTTTCTCAGGTTAATTCATCTTTTAATTCTATTTCTCCTGCTGAACAAATAACTGGCGTTTCTAGTTTCCTATCAAACCTCACTACTTATGATTTAAACGTTTCTGGTAACAACTATACGCTAACTACTGGTGCGACTACTCTCTTGAGTGGTTTGCTACGCAACTACACCACAGCTAGTGGATTTGGGAGTGATATTTATAAAACTTCTAATTTTGTTTTTCTCGGAGATGATACTACATCTGCACGAGCTAACATCGACCTTCAATCTATAACTCTTAACACTAACACTCCCGTACCCTACGAATTTTCACCAACTATCGGTATTTTTGCATTACTCGCTGGGAGTGTTATAAATCATTTGTTGAAAAAGAAAAAATCATGAAAATATCGGGCTTTAATATTGTAGAACAGCTAAAACAATCTAACTTTTGGCTATCTGCGATTGTTATAAATCATTTTTTGAAAAAGAAAAAGTCATGAAAGCATTGGGCTTTAATATTGTAGAACAGCTAAAACAATCTAACTTTTGGCTATCTGCGATCGCTGTTGGTTTAGCAATCATTCAACTTGATTTAATTTGGAAATTTATTGGTAGTATTGATGCTCTAACTCTTAGAGGGTTATTTTTAACAGCTATACTATATTTGATTTGGAAAAAACAACATATTCTTAATCTAAAAAGCGATTTGTTTTCTACTTTAATAGGCTTGCTTTTGATTAGCTTTATCCTAATTAAAAGTCTATCTTTATTCTGGTTTGAATATTTTTTTATCAAGATATTTACTTTATTTTCATTTTTAGGACTGGCTTTAATAGCATCAGGAATTAAAGGATTAAAGCAATATTGGCAAGAATTTATAATTTTGCTTTTATCCTTATCTGATGGATTACTGCTATCGTTAGTTGCAGCCAAGGTAGATGTTAGTTTATTAGTTGCTAAGGTTTCAAACTTTGTGCTTTGGTATCTAGGTTTTGCCGTGTATCGTCAAGGTGTGAACGTCATTCTTCCCACAGGAGGCATCGAGATATATCCTGGTTGTTCTGGCTTAAGTGCCATATTATTATTATTACAATTATCACTGCTTTTTATTATAATATTTCCTATTAATATATTTCAGAAAATTATGTTACCAATTGTAGCTGTATCCCTAGCATTTATGATTAATATTTTTAGATTAGTATTGATGACATTGCTAGTGGCAGACTCCAATCATCAAGGATTTGAATACTGGCACGGGGAATCTGGAAGTCAAATATTTTCTACAATTTCGATTTTAGCTTTCGGGTTTATTTGTCATTGGATACTAAGAGAAAAGAAACCAGCATGATTAAATTTACTCAATGGGAAAAAGAAATGAGATTTTGGACATATATCCGAATATCATTGCTGGCTGTAACTTGTATTGGGGTTTTTTTTACCTTAGAGAAATTAATATTTGATGCTGACGCTGCTAGTCATAAAGTTAGCAACTTTGTATTTCCAGCCAGTGTCTTATTAACAGACGGAAAAATCTTAGAAAGTCAATTATTAATTGATAAAGTCGTACAAGAATCAAGAAAATATGATACTGTCATTTCTGGTAGGCGCTATCGTTATCGCTATAACAGCATTCCTCTGGATGTAGAGATGCGTTATGTGGTAGGTACATCAGGAAATGTCGAAGGATTAATAAAAAATAATACGACTATAAATTTGCCTTCTGGTAAGGTATTTCAAACAGTGCGCCAGCAGCTAGGAATAGGATATTATGGTTTGTTTACCTATCAAAATAAAGCATATCTAAGTAGCTGTATAAATTCCCAAGGTGATAGTACAGTTACAACAGAACAATTTCTTCACAATGGATACATTTACAATATTCGTTTCAATCGTCTTTTACTTTGGTTGCTTGGCGAGCAAAGCCTTTTAGAGAGACGTTGTTTATGGGCACATTTATCCATTAATGTAAATAATGCTGACTATCAAAGTGCCTATCACCTTTTGGAAAAGGCTTGGTTATCTTGTTATCGTTGGTGGAGTCCTCGCTTTCCTAAACATTAAATTTCAACAAATACAAAATGAATAAATTAGAAAAAGATTACCGGCCTTCTATTTTTAATTTGCGCTTCATTGGTTACATATTATTAATATTGTCTTTTATTGATGTTGTGAATATTTTTCTTCCCTTTCAGTTTACTAATCCTTTCTGGGAATTTCAAATGGTAGGAGCGCTAGTAGAACATGCACCTTTATCTTTGATAGGGTCAATGCTTGTATTTTTTGGAGAAAAAAGTTATCGTCAAAAAGGAGAAAAATATGTATTAAAATTTATTTCATGGGCTGCTCTATTAGCTGGAATTTTATTCTTATTGTTACTGCCTTTAGGAATTAATAATACTTGGCGTATCGATCATCAAAATGTCGTGCAGATTACAAATAATTCATCACAACAAATTACCCAAATTCAACAAATCAAGAAAGTGTTGAGTAAAGCGACAACAAACCAAGATATCAATCAAATCATCAAATCTTTGAACTCTCAAGAGAATACGCCACAGTTTAAAAATCCTCAAGAGGTGAAAAGTCAACTTTTGTCACAAATTTGGCAATTAGAAAAAAATACTAATAATCAAGCTCAAATAGTACAAAACAATACACATAAAGAACTCATTAGAAATTCTCTAAAATGGAATTTAGGTGCTTTAATTTGTTCATTTGCTTTCATTTGGATTTGGCGTGTTACAGACTGGGCACATTGAGCCGAGTGATGTACGTGTTTATGGTGGCTGCATATTAGCCATTGAAAGGGAGACAAGAGAGTTGATGAGTTGTTACAAATTACAAAGCTTTCTATGCCTCCTAAGCAGAGTGAGTCAAAGGTGAGTTAAACTTCGTTAACCCATCCTAAAGATTTAAGATTTTCTTTATAAATCAACACTGAATGGATTGATTTAGCTGGTAATCCTGTCATAAACTGAAAAACATCTAATTTGTATAACCGAATTAAACATAACTCTTATGGGGTGCGTAGCGTTCGATGGTTCGTGAACCTGCGTTGCCCTAAGCTTGTCAAAGGGTCGCGCCGAAGTCTTACCCGGCCTAATTATGCAAGTTAAATGTAGAACAACTTAGTATAAAACATAAGAACACTATTCTCACCTGTGTTCACTGATGGGTACGTAGAAGCAAATTTCTGAGTAAAAAAATGCTAGCGGTGTATTGTTCATGCCATTGACGATCCTTGTAGTGGATGATGATTTGGGTACTCGTTTGTCTGTTAGCGATTATCTTGAACTGTCTGGCTACTGTGTGATCACAGCTAATGACGGGCAAGAGGCTTTGGTTCTGGTAGACGAGCATCACCCTGATTTGATTATTACGGATATCGTCATGCCACAGATGAATGGCTACGAACTGGTGCGCCGGGTGCGTCAACAACCAGTGTACCGTTTATTACCTGTAATTTTATTAACAGCCCGCACTAAGACGCAAGAAAGAATTCTTGGCTATCAGTCAGGATGCGATTTATACTTACCTAAGCCTTTTGAACTGGAAGAGTTAGCAGCAGCAATCCGCAATCTTTTGGAGCGATCGCAAATTATTCAATCGGAGTATAGCTTTTCTCATAAAGAGAGTTTGGGCATTTCCACCTCGACAAAAACGGTAGATGCCCATAATTCTCTGTCCACTCAAATTCAGAAATCTCACTTGCACTTAGCCTTAACTCATAGAGAACAGGAAGTACTAGAGCTATTGACTCATGGTCTTTCTAATGGCGAAATGGGTCATCAGTTACACCTGAGTCCTCGAACAGTGGAGAAGTACGTTAGTAGTTTATTGAGAAAAACTTTAACCAGCAACAGAGCGGAATTAGTGCGTTTTGCGATTAAGCATGGTCTCGTGGAATAAAAAAAGTCAAAAGTTAAGAGCGGAGCTGGAGAGTAAGAAGTTAACAAGAGAATAGATATAGCAGTTCTCGTTTACGTGAGGTACACCCGTAGGGGCACGGCATGCCGTGCCCCTACACCTTGGGATATAACGTTGTACCGCATCTGAATGGGAACCGCTATAACTCCTGTACAGATGTGATTAATCGCGTCTGTACTCCTACCCCATACTCATAACTTTAGCTTATTGGTTTTTGGCTGGTAACGTATGTGAGCAGACCTTCACAAGCATCGATCAGTAAATCAATCACCTGATTAAATCCTTCTTGACCACCGTAATAGGGATCTGGAACTTCCTTTAGAGTGTGTCGAGAGCAAAACTCGCACATCAAACGCACCTTATGCTGATACTGCTTAGTTTGATCAAGAGTGAGGATGTTTTCATAATTCTCTTGATCCATCGCCAAAATCAAATCAAAGTCTTGAAAGTCTGACTTTTGAAACTGGCGTGCTAAACCACGCAGTTGAATTCCCAACTTTGTAGCAGCCGCACGACTCATGCGTCTGTCAGGTGGACTCCCAATGTGATAACTAGATGTACCAGCAGAGTCACAGAGGATGCCATCGCTCAAGCCAGCCTGATCAATTAGATGATTCATAATGTTTTCTGCCGATGGCGATCGGCAGATGTTACCTAAGCAGACAAACAGCAACTTGTAAGGCATAAATATTAGTTGTCAATAGTCAATAGTCATTAGTCCTTTGGCCAATGACCAATGACTAATGACTAATGACTAAAATCCAGGTAACTCCAACCCACTGGTTAATTCTTCCATACGTTCCCGCATTGTTGCAGTGGATTTGTTGTAGGCTTCTTTCATTGCCACTGTTACGAGATCGGAAAGTACTTCTGCACCTTCCCCTAAAGCATCTGGAGAAATTTCTACCCGCTTGGGTTCTTGGTTCCCACTGACAATCACCTTCACCAGACCACCGCCAGATTCTCCTTGAATCTCCATTTGCTCCAATTCTTCTTGGAGTCGCTTTGCGCCTTCTTGAACTTGCTGCGCTTTCTTAAAAGCTTCGGCCAATTCTTTCATTTTTCCTAAGCCAAAGCCGAATCCCTGTCCTTTTCCTGTCATAATTAATTGTACGCGTGTGCGTTGAATAACAAATCAAATTCAATTATAGATGCGGTAAGTGATTTGCCTCTTTTTTTACTAATAATTAATGCGTCATAAAATGGGGAGTAGGGAGTAGGGAGTAGGGAATAAATACGGCATTGGTTATTTCTCCCCCTGCCTCCACTGCTCCCTGAGCTTTGCCACTCTCCACTTCCCCATTCCCCACTCCCCACTCCCCACTCCCTATCCACAAGCAGCTTGAAACTCTCCGAGCATTTTAACTTCTGGTTCTAAATTAATAGACCAACGTTCTTGTACTTCTTGCTGGATGTAGCGAATGAGACAGAAGATATCACTAGCTTTTGCCCCACCACGATTAACGATAAAATTAGCATGAAGTAGTGCTACTTGTGCCCCACCAATTTGGTAGCCTTTCAGACCAGTTTGTTCAATTAACCAACCAGCAGTGTAAGGTTTGGGATTGCGGAACACACTGCCACAACTGGGAAAATTATATGGTTGGGTGCTTAACCGATGCTTTTTATGTTGTTTGGTTATTGCTACAACTTTCGCTGGGTCGGCATCTGACGCGAGTTGTAAGGTGGCTTGGGTGACTATCCGATCGCCACCTTGCAATAATGAAGTCCGGTAGCTATAACCTAACTGATCGCGGGTCAGGGTTTCTAGTGTACCATCGGGTGAAAGTACCTGGGCGCTAACTAACATATCTGCAATACAGCTATTATGTGCCCCTGCATTCATTACCACCGCACCTCCGGCTGTTCCAGGGATACCAACAGCCCATTCTAATCCTTCCCACCCCAGTGCTGCTGCCTCCCATGCCAAGCTGGGAATTGATTCTCCGGCTGCAACCGTTAATTGACCTGTTTTTGAGTCAAAATAGCTGTAGCGCAGATGACGAGTAGCAATGACTAAGCCTGATATACCGCGATCGCTCACTAGCAAGTTAGAACCTGCTCCTAGTGTTGTCACCTTTAAATCATGTTCTTTTGCGTATTTAAGACTTGCTTGCAGTGCTTCTAAGTTTCGCGGAGCAACGTACCAATCAGCTGCTCCCCCAACTCTATAGGAAGTAAACGCTGACAAGGAAGCCTGTGGTTTGATTACACAATCAGTATTGGGTAAGTAAATTACTTCACTCTGGGCCGAATTAGCTGTTTGGTGTTTCTTTGTATTCAAAGCTGAAACTGTGCAGACGTTTCCAACTGCCTGGGAAATGGTCATCTTTACTTTTATTGGTAAAATTTTTACATTTATTTACCGTAAAGATACGGTAATGTAGTTAACAGATAGATGTTCCTAGACGGGCGCTTTGCTCAGAAATGAAACTTCGCAAAGTTTCTATTTAGGATGTGGCTTTAGCCGGCTCGCAAAGTGTCGTAATTATTTCAGGAATCACCTGATTCAAGTTCCCAGCACCCAAAAACAGCGCCAAATCTCCTGGGCGTAGTGTTTGTAGCAAGAACTGAGACACTGAAGATAAAGTCGGTTGATAAACTACCTGCGGATGCTGTTTAGCGATTTCCTCTGCTAGATGTTCACCAGTGATTTGCCCTAAATTTGGTTCCCCTGCACTGTAAATATCAGTTAGCACCACCAAATCAGCATGAGTAAAAGACTGGGCAAATTCTTCTAAAAAGGTAATTGTACGGCTATAGCGATGGGGTTGAAAGATCGCAACTACTCTTTGCCCTGGTCTTGCCTGTAAACGTGCGGCGGCAAGAGTAACCCGAATCTCGCTGGGGTGATGAGCATAGTCATCGATGAAGCTAATGCCATTAACTTCACCCCGGAACTCGAAGCGGCGTCTTGCTCCTTCAAAGGTGGCTATACCTTTGGCAAGTTCTCCAAATTCTAAGCCCAGAACGCGACCAACGGCCACCGCTGCTAAGGCATTACTGAGATTGTGCCGACTAAGCAGCCGTAACTTCAATACGCCCAAAGCTTTGCCTCTTTCCCAAACTAAAGCCGTGGTGCCATCTGCACGATAATCAACATTAGTAACGGTGTAGTCAGCGTCGGTATCTGAGTGTAAGCTATAGCTGATTGTAGGATGTAAGCGATCGCGCACCGTAGCACAATCAATACTACCTATTAAAGTTTTGCAACCCTTAGCAAATGTCTGGAAGATGTCAATTACTTCTTCTAATGTATCGTAGTGGTCAGGATGATCGAGTTCAATATTGGTAATGATGCCAATTTCGGGAGCGTGTTTTACCAGAGAACCATCTGATTCATCTGCTTCGGCTACCAAATATTGGCTTTGTCCCAATCGAGCATTGCCAGACCAAGCATTGACTTCGCCACCGACTAAAATCGTTGGGTCTAAACCTGCTTCCAGAAGCATATAACCAATCATGCTACTGGTTGTAGTTTTGCCGTGTGTTCCTGCCACTGCAATACTGTAATAATCTGCTATTAAGGCTGCTAGTACATCTGAACGATGTAAAATTGGACAACCCAATTCCAGCGCTGCTTTATATTCTAAATTATTCGTGTTAATTGCTGTTGAACAAATGACTTGAGGCAGTTTTGAGTTACTATCAGTAGGTAATTGTTCTTCTGAATTTAATACTACTGCATTAGCCAATAGGTGAGGGCGAAACAATTCGAGATTGCTTGCCTGTTGTTTATCAAAAATATGAGCGCCGATAGATTCCAACTTATGCGTAATGTGGTTTGGACGAAGATCCGAACCTGATACTGGAAAATGACGCTTGGCGAGGACGTATGCCAGAGCAGACATACCTATGCCACCGATGCCAATGAAATGAAATGGTCTACCACTAAAATCTACAGAATTAGTCATTTATCGTTCCTCTTACACCACACCACACCATAATCACAAATGACACGCGTATCATAACAGGAATTTGATTTTTACCGTAATTGCTCCTGTATTATGTTCATGTTGGATGCCCAGATGATGTTTCTGCTCTGGTTTTCCTTGTTCAGAATGATTTTACCTTGGTTAGAGGTTTTTGCTATTTCTGAACTGTTGTTAAGATTATTCTGAAAATTTTGGCCGCATCGGGAAAGAAATTCTTGTAATGTCAAATACATATTTTTGGCTACCTTACTGGAATTGACTACGATAGTACATTGGTAGTGAAACTGATTTTAAATTGCATCAAGTCTAAGGGTGAATTGAGTACAATAGTACATTGGTAATGAAACTATTTTTCAATTGCATAAAACCCAGGCATAACTGGATGCAACAACTAGCAATTTTTGGTGGCACATTTGATCCAATTCATTGGGGACACCTGCTTGTAGCCGAGACAGCTTTGCATCAAGCATCCATTGAAAAGGTGATTTGGGTGCCATCTTTAAATCCTCCTCACAAAGAAGCCGCTTTGTTTGAGCATCGTGTCCAAATGCTGCAATTAGCGATAAAAGATAACCCAGCGTTTACTATCTCACTAATAGAGACAAATCGCTCTGGGACTTCCTATGCCATTAACACGCTCATCGACTTATCTGCTTGTTACTCAAATAGTCACTGGTATTGGATTGTGGGCTTGGATGCTTTCCAAACCTTACCCCATTGGTATCGTGGACACGAACTAGCACAAATGTGTGATTGGTTAATCGCACCCCGGCTGCTAGGTGGTGAGACTATAACTCAAAGCAAATTAATCTGCAAGCAAGTGGAGCAACAACTGAAGGAACAGTCCATTACCATTCACTGGCAACTCTTAGATATACCTTTAGTAGGAGTTTCGTCAAGTCTAATTCGCAAATTTTGCCGCGATAACTTCGTCAACACTAAGGGAATACGCCAGTCAATTCGTTATTTAGTCCCGGAATCGGTTAGATCATATATTATTAACAACAATCTTTACTCCCCCAAATCTAAATAAATTATGTGTTTTTTTATTGACCTAACACCTTATGGTTATTAGTACTTCCCCGCTTTGCGATATGATTGGGTTCAACGATATCAACATATAAGCATAAATACAGAGGGCAAGACACTGTGATTAGAGTTGCAATCAACGGTTTCGGGCGGATTGGACGTAACTTTGCGCGTTGCTGGGTGGGTAGAGAAAATAGTAAAATCGATCTTGTCGGTATTAATGACACATCAGACCCTAGAACCAATGCTCATCTACTAAAGTATGACTCAATGCTAGGGAAGATCAAGGATGCTGACATTACTGCCGATGATAACTCCATCATCATTAATGGCAAGACCGTTAAATGCGTATCCGATCGCAACCCAGAAAACTTGCCCTGGAAAGATTGGGGGATTGACCTAATTATCGAAGCAACCGGGGTGTTTACTAGCAAAGAAGGAGCGCTCAAGCACGTAAATGCTGGAGCTAAGAAAGTTCTGATTACCGCTCCTGGTAAAAACGAGGATGGTACTTTTGTGATTGGTGTGAATCATCACGACTATGACCACAACATACACCACATTATCAGTAATGCTAGCTGTACAACCAACTGCTTGGCACCAATTGCCAAGGTGTTGAACGATAATTTCGGCATCATCAAAGGCACGATGACCACCACCCATAGTTATACAGGCGATCAGCGCTTACTAGACGCTTCTCACCGGGATTTGCGACGGGCGAGGGCAGCAGCAATCAATATTGTACCCACCTCCACTGGTGCAGCAAAGGCAGTGGCGCTGGTTATCCCAGAGCTTAAAGGCAAGCTAAATGGTGTTGCCTTACGCGTACCGACCCCGAACGTCTCAATGGTAGATTTCGTAGTTCAGGTTGAGAAGCGTACTATTACGGAAGAAGTTAACCAAGCTCTTAAAGATGCTGCTGAAGGTCCACTTAAAGGTATTTTGGCCTACAGCGAACTAGAATTGGTATCGTCTGATTATCAAGGTCATGATGCTTCTTCAATTGTTGATGCCAACTTGACTTTGGTTTTAGGTAATGACTTAGTGAAAGTTATGGCGTGGTATGACAACGAGTGGGGTTACAGCCAACGAGTTTTGGATTTGGCAGAATTGGTAGCGGCGAAGTGGCAATAATTTGTCATTTGTCATTGGTCATTTGTCATTTGTCATTGGTCATTTGTCATTTGTCATTGGTCATTTGTCATTTGTCATTGGTCATTTGTCATTTGTCATTGGTCATTGGTCATTAGTCATTTGTCATTAGAAAAATGACAAAGGACTATTGACCAAAATGTTGAAATCCCTGGCGAAGACTCAGAACTTGGTCAGGGAATTTTTTTTGCTCGTCGTGCAATATTACTGTTGATCCCGATGTAATGCTGCCCACGATCGCAGCACCTCGATCAAGATGTTGCACCAAAGCTGATGCTATCTCTTGTGGCAAACACAGCACTAATTCAAAGTCTTCGCCACCGTAGAGAGCATATTCTAGGGCTTGCTCTGGTGTCAGCCAATGATCAAAAGCCGCTGGTAAGGAAATTTGTCTGCGTTCTATGACAGCGCCAACGCCACTGGCGCGGCAAATTTGAATAATAGCATCTGCCAAACCATCGCTGCTATCCATACCAGCAACAGAGAGTGGAGTAGAGACGCGATTAATCGCGTCTGTTAAGATTTTCCAGAGGATTGGTAAGACATCTAATCGCGGCTGTGGGCGTTGGTGGGCGCGGATTAGAGCCGTGCGTTCTGCGTCGTTGAGGTTTTGGTTTTGTCCCAATTCGGGATGCAAGAGCAGTTCTAAGCCAGCGTGGGAAGCTCCATGCACACCTGTAACGAGGATCGCATCTCCGACAACAGCAGTAGAACGGCGGATAATTTGACTAGGATGAACTTGACCAAAAGCGGTAATTGCCAGAGTGGTCACAGGCGATCGCACAATATCACCCCCGACAATTGAGGTATTGTATTTTTGCAGGCATTCTGTCATTCCCTCGTACAGTCGCTCAACCCAACTCACCCTAACTTCGCCGGGGAGTCCCAATCCGACAGTGATTCCTAATGGCGAAGCACCCATTGCTGCTAAATCTGAGAAATTGGCAGCAGCCGCTCGCCAACCAGCATCTTCTGGGGAAGTGGTGACATTGCTAAAATGTACGCCATCAACCAGCACATCTGTAGTCACTACCAAAGATTGCTCTGGTGCAGTCTCAAGTACTGCTGCATCATCGCCGATAATTTCTGGAGGACAGAAACGCTGTAATCTTTCTAAAAGACCTTGTTCACCAATGTCTTTTACTTGTAGAGCAGATAACTCACTGTTCACAATCGGTTTTCCGGGTTGCAAAATTATAAGAAAACTGATGATTTATTTTACTGTTTAAGATATGGATATCGTTTAGGAGACAGTTGGCATGGTCAGTATACCAGTAACCAGCATCACCTTTGAAGAGTACTTAATCTATGATGATGGCAACGGTTTTCACTATGAACTGGTGGATGGCAAGTTAGAGCTAATGAACCCACCTACTATTGAACATTTCCTGATTGTCGATTTTTTAGATACTGCCTTGAAAGCAGAAATCAAACGTTGTAATTATCCTTGGCTATGTTTTCGGGAAAGTGGGGTGAGAACGGGTAGAAATAAATCTCGGTTGACTGATTTGTGTGTAGTGACACTGGAGCAAGCCAGAGAATTGTTGAATACCTCAGCAGTATTTCAGTCACCGCCGTTATTAATTGTTGAGGTGGTTAGTCCAGAGTCGGTGAAACGGGACTATCGCCATAAGCGATCAGAATATGCGGCTTTAGAGGTTCCTGAATATTGGATTGTAGACTCACTAGAAGTAAAAATTTCGGTGTTACTACTGGAAGATGGATTTTACGAAGAAACAGTTTTTACCGCAACTCAGAAGATTGTATCACGGATTTTTCCAGAATTAGCGATACCTGCGGCACACTTCGTGAACGCTGTTGAGCAGGTGTTCAACGCCGGGAATCTGAGCCAGGGGAGTTAGGAGAGACGCGATGAATCGCGTCTG
>JBBSCU010000047.1:0-25871 GCA_038249935.1 Chroococcales cyanobacterium | reverse complement strand
TTCCCAATGGTCATAAGCTTTACTTACTATTTTTTGCCATTCATTATATTTTTTTGGGTTTAATAGCTCTAAAGTTCTGCTGACATATTCGACTACATAAGTTTCATCAAATGTTACGATTACAGGAAAACTCAAAGCCTTACTCTGTCCTACTATCTTGGTATTTAACTTTACTTGATATCCTTCTTTGCTTAACATCAAAGGATGCAGTGCAAAACGGAACTTGTTACCAAATAATTGTGTCCAGTGAATATTTACTTCTTCCATGTATCCCCTTGTTAGTAATAGTTCTTAGAGTACTTTTCTAATAACTTTGTACATATAGGATTAACTAACCTCTGCCTCTTCTAAGTTTTGTTGCCCAATAGAAATATTAATTTCATCAGTAAGTTCCAAAGCCTTATTAAACCTGCCTTGTTGAACTTCCCACGCTGCTTTACGCATAGTGTCAATCATGCCGGGAAGGTCTTTTAACTTTGATTCAGCTTTATCCATTGTCCCGAACTGTTCTATTTCGCTACTAAGTATATAAAGCTCACAAGCAACGTGCCTAACTTGATTTATCAGTATATTTCTTGCTATGGCTTTTGTTGTCTTCACACTTGAATCCTTTTACTTCAAAAACTTATCCAATAACTACAGCTTACTGTTGTTTTTTTTTAGACAACGGTAATTACACATAAAAAACGTCTTGGTGAAATCAAGACGTTTAAGTAAATTTATGTAGATAGGCTAAAAAAGTCTTTCTGGCTATAGTTTTAAGGCAGTAACGCTGTCACGACATAAGCCTTTACTGTTTCAAACGCTTGTGTGACATAATCGACTTTAAGTTTCTGGCACTGAATCCACACGCTTATATATCGAATTTCTTGAGTGTTATCGATTTGTAAGCCAAATTGAAAATTCATAGGATTAATCCCTGCCTCCGTTGAGCTAAGATGTCCCTCAACGCTTCTAACCACAGGATTCAAATCTGAGGTTAAAGCAGTGGTTACAGTATTTAAAACTTTTTCTAATTGGGCTAATACTTTGCTTTCGTCAATATAAATTAGTTGAATTTCAGCATTGACGACACGGTCGTATAAAGTTACCTCTGGGGTTATATCACTCTCTAAAAAAATCGGAATTGTAACCTTTTTAAAATCTTCTAAATTAATATCCACCAATATTTGAGAGGTTAGCCAAGGTCTTGCACTATTTTGAAAACTACCACCAGCGGGAATTATAATAGCCATTTTGTTTTTATAATAATCCTTCTATTTTTAAAGTCCAGCGAGCAAATAAGCCAAGTGAATATTTATTATTTTTCCTGTGTGAAAAAATGCAACCAATATCACGTAGGATAAATCCTCTGTTTTTTAATTCAGCGGGAATTATTAACTCAACAATCCTCGGTTCATCTTCTACATAAATATAATGCTTACCAAATTTATTACCATCTGGATAATAAAAACGAATGTATGCACCACTTTTATAAAGTTTTTCCCAATCTTCTTGATTAAGGATTGTAGTTGTAACTCGGAATATTTCGCTTGTTGTAGATACTGGAAACAACCTCCATTGATTATCAACCAATATAGTACCGAGTTGTTCCCATATCCCTATAGCATCGGTGACGGTAGCCACAGTTTCAATCCTTCAATGTAATCATCTGTGTCTAGCATTTCAACATCATTGATTCCATCTAAATAATCATCAGAATCAATCTGAAAGTTTAAAAAACTTTCAATCAAATAATCAATGTGAGAGACTTTAGCTATTATTTCCCGGCATTCATTTACACAAGGAATATAACCTCTCGTAGTGATGTTTATCTGCAACAGTTCCGAGAGGTTAATTATCATGGTAAGTACTCATTTTTAAAGGAAATTGATGCATCAGGATTTAATACAAGTGCTTTTCCTAATAAATCTCTGCGTACTTCATCGTATGCAAATGTACCAGTAGGGTTAGTTCCAAATGGAAAGCTATAACTAGTACCACCACGTTTGTTGTATTTGGTGCCTAGTGTCTGACTTGTAACTACAGTTTCAGTACCAGTAGGATTAAAAATCGTAATGGTAGCAGCTTTAAATTTCCTGCCTCTATCTATGGAGTCAACATCATTTGTTACTACATGATTTAAATCAACAACAGCACCAATCTGAGCAGACATTGCACCTTTGGCTCGGTTACTGTATTTAACTAATGTTGGAGGTGGTGAAATTGCTGGAGGATTAATACTGAATGGGTGAATTTTTGCTGCTATCAACTTCCCAGGTTTAGACCCTGCCGAACGGGTATAGTTAAGTTTTCGTTTTCCAGTTGCGAGCTCCCAATATTTATGTAATTCCGTTCCTGTGGGTGGCTCTGGCAAGTCAGTTGTTCCTTCAGTTGCTCCAACTTTACGAAGCAACTGTAAAGCTCTTTGTAATGATTTTCTACCGCGATAAAGTACCATGATTAATTTCTCTAAAATTAAATTTGATTGCAAATTAACCATAGCAAATTTTTTTATCTGATTTATTTATCGGAAACATTAGATGTTTCCTTTGTTTTCTTTTAAATTTGAATTAAAGAGCGATATCGATAGGTGGTGTCAATTAAAAAAATAGGGTTAGGCTCACCTGGGATTAAAGCATAAGCATACCTAAAACGAACGTTGTTTACTTTACGATAAGCACGTTTTTTACGAGTGTTACCCATAATTACTTGAGTCTCGGTAACAGCACCTATAGTACTTGGCTTTTTTGGATTACTTACAGTGATTTTTTGTTCATCAAATGGAACATCAATCACATTACACATTCTTTTGTAAAGGTCGATAGCGTCAAGTTCAGTATTTGCTAGTATTCTTCTACCGTTTGAAAATCCATTTGCCGGGTCTTTATAAATTACTCCCAAGTTTCCCTTAGTAAGAATAATTCCTTGATGATTTTCAATGAATTGGATTTTAATTTCTATCAATTTAGTTTTTAAGTCAAGAGAAGTATTTTGTAGCTTCATTAATCTCACGCTATACTCACCATCAGCTTTTTGAGTTTGTCCCACTGGGACAGAAGCAGAATCTTGTGAAAAGTAAAATACTATTTTTGGATGTCCTGTCACTGGAGGCTCATTACTTTCTTGTGAACCGTAGTAAAGCATGAGATTTTTTCTACCATATCCTAATAAATCAAAGAATAAATGATGTCGTAAATTCATCATTAACTGATTATCGCCATCTGCCATTGTGCAAGCAATTCTTAATGAGCTTCTAGGTGAAGCTATATTTGGCTTCCAATCAGTTCCTAAGTCAGAAAAAAATTGTTTTACTAAGGCATTGTGTTGTGGAATATAAATTTTTTGTAAGTGTTCAAAAGGGTCAAAATTATCTGGTAATTTGTCATTTGGCGGTGTTGCTGGAGTTATAGCAGCCATATTTTTCTATTGACTATATTGCTTTGTATATTATACTTACATAGTAGATAGATGATATTCAAAGTTGTTAGAGAAGTTCTCTGATAACTATCAACAATAGAGGTGTGTATATGGCAGAAACAACTTTAATTCAGATATTTGGAACGGGTACAACCCGACTAGCAAGTGGAGCCACAACAGCAAGCGCGGGGCTATTTATTCTTGATAGCGCATTGCAAACAGCAGGATTACTTACCCCAACTACAGCAACAGCGGAAGGGCATTTAGTAGCTATTACAAAAAATGCAGAATCGTATTTAACTCAAACTAATTTTGATGCCAATATTGACCAATCATTAATAATAGCCAATAGTTTCCCCTCTTTTACAAACCGAGGGGCGGGTAACGATCAATATCGGCTAAATCAAAAGTCAATATCATTCGCAAAAATTGATAATGATTCCACTATTAATCCAAGTGATTATTAATGGGACTTGGACACATAGAGGGACAGGCTGGTAATGGAGCAACTAACACTTATACTTCACGTACAAGTCCTACGGTTGATATTCCCCTAAATAGCAGCGGCGGCTATACCCTAACTTACCAATATTGGATACAATTTGCTGGACAAAGTGCCTACAAGGTTTTTGTTAACGGTGTCGAACCTGATCCAGGGGCAGGGTACTTACAAGGCTCTGCGAATTGGATACCAGACGCAGTAATTGAACAATATGACTGTATTAATGGTGCTTGCCTCAAAAAAACAACATACAACACTCCAGGCTTGTATGCCTCTTTATCGCTCTGCGAGGTCGCTTGTGGTACTGGTTGTAGTGGAAAGTGCCTGAGCAATGCTGATTGGACGCAAATCGAGAGTTTATCTAGTCAAATAATGAATAGAAATTGTAGTTAATATGAGCGCTATTTCTAATCTCCAGCAAGCTTTAAATTGTGCTGGTAAATGTGATTGCTGTAATAATTTGCAGTCACAGGTCAATGATTTGAAAGCAGAGATATCCCGAATTCCACGAGTAGATGAAAATAGGATCATCCAAGCAACAAAATCAGCGCTAGAGCCAGGTATCGCTAGTGCCGTAGTTGGTGGGATAGCGGTAGTTGTAGATAGACTCACGCCTAAAATTGATGATGCTATTAAGAAAGGCGGCGATGCTTTTATTGAAGCACAAAAAGCAATACGAGATGCGAGGCTTGCAGAAATAGAAGCAAAAGGAGCCTCAACCACAGCCACGAAAGCCGAACAAGCAGCGGGTGATTATGCAGCAGAAATGCGAAAAAGGGTAGGATCTGTAGAAGCGGAAATTCCGCCTATCAGAGCAACAGCCAACCGCGCTGAAACAAGTGCAGGAAAAGCGATCGGTGAGGCTGCGTCCGCCAGTACAAAAGCTGCAAATGCAGCCAAAGAAGCACTAGATGCTAATAATGCTGTAGGCGGATTAAAGGGAGTTGTCGAAGGATTGGAAGGTCGGGTTGGGGCGATTGGGGAAGCGATCGCAAAGCTTGAAAGTGCTGTAGGCAAAGCTATCACAAATGCTGCAAAAGCAATTGGCATCAGCGAAACGGCTCTAGCTGCAACGGGACGGATATTAGGCAGAATCGCAGACATTTTCAATATCATCGGCACGTTCGCGGTGCTTTTTGAACAAATTGCTACTCTCAATGTTCTGGGCGGACGCATTGACGCTATCGAATCCGGTCTAGTGGCTTTAGGTGCAAATGTTTCTCAAATTCTTGGTAAGCTTTTGGGCTTACAGAATCGCATTTCTGCTAATATTGCAAGTATTGGTGAGGTGCGGGGTATCGCCCTCGATGCCAAGGGTATTGGTGAGGGAGCAGCGCGGCTTGCTGGTACTGCCCAAGTAACAGCCACTAGAGCAGAAGCATTAGCTGGCACGGCTAACGGCAATGCAAAACAGGCACAAACGACTGCTGACGGCGCGGTGCGTAATGCAAAACAAGCCAATGATAATGCTACAACTGCATACCAAAAAGCGGTAGAAGCCACAACCACAGCTAACAATGCAACCGCGGTCGCTAACAATGCAACCACCAAAGCAAATGCAGCGACTACCACAGCTAATAATGCTACTAATCGTGCTGGTGAAGCGTTTCAAAAGGCATTAGAAGCTTTGGGCGTTGCACTTACAGCATTAGCGCTATATCAAGCTTTCAAAGGAATACGAGGATTACAAGGTATCCAAGGAATCTCAGGTATTCCCGGGCGTAATGGTATAAACGGTATAAACGGTATGCCCGGCAGAGATGGTATCACTACAGTAGTACAAGTACCGGGTGTACCTGGAAGGCAGGGTGATAGAGGGTTTCCGGGATTTAGTGGGCTACCCGGCAGAAACGGCATAAACGGTATCAATGGAAAGGATGCTATTAATGTGAATCCAGCAGAAACGGCGAGCTTAAGAGCTTTAATAATTCAGCAACATACACAAACTCGCGCTAATAGCACAGGGCAGCATACTGGTACTAGGGCAATAATTACTGGCTATATCACTGCTGCTTTAGCTCCAGTAATATTTATTTGTAAGCAAATACTTGACTTAATAAATAAAGCTGGTGCTGTAGCACAAACGGCTTTATTAACTATCATCAACAATAAACTTGGTAATCAGGTTGTAGGTGGTATTGGTGGATTAATTACTAGGGTCGCTGAGAATACATATCTTGAAAAAGCATTATCTGTTATGACATTTGCGGCAACAATGCACAATGCTTTAATGCTCAGTAATAACCTTGGTCAAACATTAATTATGATTGTTGACCAAGTAACAGGATTTTTATTACCTAAAGGGATTGATGGTACACCAATAAATTTTAGTAGCTCCCTTGGTAAAACTGTTCATCTAGTCATTACAAGTGCAATTGGAGAAGAGAATTATAAGCAATTAAGCGATGGATGGCTTAAGGCGAACAGAACATACCAGTCGACGAGCAATGTTTACAATCAAATAACTAATCTTGGAGGGATATTAACCGCAGGAATGGAAGTTATTGGTGGAAACGTAGGCAAGATAGGTAATGCACTTAAAAAAGGTGGTGTATTGTTAGAAAACGCTTATGCATGGATGAATCCACAGCCAAACCTCAAGGGTAAGTTTTTCCCTCTTATTAATAGTTCAAATGAAAAACTATTGGCAATTTCTGCGGTAGTCGCTATTCCAATAGCACTCAAAGAAGTAGCATCAGGAATAAACAGCAGTGTTGGCGAAATGAAGCGCGAGATATCGCAGACTGACCCCAAAGACGAAAGAGGTAATCCGATAATAGATAAAGAGGGAAAGGTAGTCCATTACAAACCGGGCTTAGAAGTACCAGTCCCAATTGTTGTAGAGGAGAAAGAAGTCCAGACAAAAGCTGACAGCACTAATTTTATTGGGTTAGTTTTAGAAGATATATTTGATGGAAGTGATTAATGTGAAAAATGATGCAATAATTGCTGTTAGTTCGAGTCAACAGACATCCCCAACAACAGTCAGTTTAGAATCAACTGGTGTTTTTCTGGGAACAGTAGTAAGCTTTTCAGTTTTCTTAGGATTACTAATTAAAGCAATTAGTAATTTTAATGAGATTAATTCAAGTATTCGAGAATTAAAAGAAGATTTAACAAATCATACAAATAACGAAGGGCATGAAAAAATATTAATACAAATAAGGAGAATACAAGAACAGTTAATTACTCATGATAAAGCTTTTGATGTTCATGTAAACAATTATCAAAACCGTAATGAGACTTTACAGTTTACAATTGGGCAAGTAGCTCAAACAGTTACTCATGTAAGAGAAAGTGGAAAGGCTGAATTAAAAGAGGTAAAGATGGAGGTAAAGGAATTAGAACAAGAGCTAAAGGAACTACAAAAATACTTGCAGAAATATGAAACTTTTACAATTAGAGAGAATGAAAGGTAAGATTGAATGGAATAAATATCCATTTTAAAAGGGTAGTTCACTCACTACCCTTTTTTATTTTTATAAAACCTTGGCAACAATAAAACATTATTTTAATCAGTAGTAGTAATTTATTTTTTTTTGAGATTTATTCTAGAAGCTCTTTTAAGGCTTATTGTACCCCCCCCACAATCCTTAGTACATGACAAGGTAGTACTAGGCTTGCTTCTCTTTCTAAAAGGCTCTTATTTAATTTAGCTGTGGAATCATGTTGAGAAAATAAATAAAAATAAAAATAAATATAAGGCAAATAGGCAAGCAGAGAATATGTAGTAGTAGAGGTCTTAAAGTGAAAGTTCTTAGACAAGTTCTCTAAGAACTAAGTAGGTGGGCTGAAATAAACCGAACTATGTAACAAAATGTAAAAACCTCAAGACCCTTGTGCTTGCTTCATTTCGCTTCGCTCCATTCGCAATGACATAGTTATAAATTTTCTCACCCACCTACTTAACAAAAGTATAGATAGTAAGGCTTGTAGGTTACAAAAATGCTATGGCATACGTGAGAAGCAATAATGATGATGCCAGAATAGTAAAAAATGGTAAGTAGTGAATTGAAAGTATTGCTGTATAAAGGTTTGGTTTTTAGGATTAAGTGAAAAGTAAAATATGCCACTACTTATCAATGTTGGCATACAAAAATAACCCTTTAGAATGCTTACACCTAAAGGGTTTATTGGTTGTTGAAGTATTACTTAGAGAACTAGTAACAATAAGGGTTTATTTATCCCTATCTTGTAGTAGTTTTTTCATCTCTTCCATCTGTTGTTGTTGCTGCTTTAACTGTTCTTTTAGTAGGTCAATTTCAGATTGTTGTTGTGCTTGTTGACTTGCGGGCAACTCTGGATTAATTTGCATTGCTCTATCAGCAATGTCTTGATAGTGCCTTTGGCTTACCATTTCGCTATGCTCACACCAAGCGCTGACAACTTTCTCATCTCTACCTAAGTCAAATATTTGATGAGTAATAAAAGTATGTCGTGTGTTATAAGGTGGTAAATATTTTGTTAATTTATTCTTTTCAATCAAAGCCGGGATAATCCCCTTAGTGCCTTTAATACCACCATGCCAAGTATTGTTAAAAGTCCGACCCGAAATAACTTTGTTATGTTTTGATTTGAAAACTATTTCATTGGGTTCACCTTGCGGAATTGATTTTAGTAGATTCCACAACTCACCATCTTTAGGCATTGGGAAAAATCTAATAGTTTCATTTTTAGTAGGAAGAAATTTTTTAATTCTCTCGCTGTACGTTCTTCTAATTACAATCTGATTTTTATCCCATAGTATATCTCCGTTCATAAAGCCAATAGCTTCGCCTGTCCTACATCCAGTAAAAAATTTAAACTTGACAAAGGAATACCAGTGACTTAAATAAGGATTATTTTGCACATAGTCAAGTATTGTTTGTGTTTCTTCCCAGGTATAAGCTTTATTTTTGTCTAAGGCATCGTCATCACTTTCTAATTCAATCTCATTTTGCTTTACACCTTTAGCGCCTATTTGTTGTAAATCGTTAGACATTCCCTCAAATGGGTTATGTTTTATGGAGCCGTATTTTATAGCCCGTTCATAAGCTTTTGATAAATAGGATAAAAGATTTTTGACAGTTTCAAGACTTCGATTTTCTACTAGCCAGTTCCTAATTTTACTTGCGTCACTCTCTCCCACTGCTTTGATAGCTGACTTAATAAGGTTAGGGTAACGTTTACAATAGTCAAGCTTGTAAACAGTTTCTTTAAGTGATGACTTCCGATATTCACAATACATATCCCACACTTCCATTAGGGATAATTCAGGCTTAGGTGGTAATTGCTCATCTGATGATGAGACAACTTCAGTTTTCACCAATCTCAACCTAGCCTGTAAACCGTACTCTTTTAAAATTTCTTGATAACGACCCAAGTCAAAGTTACCGGCACCGTCATCAAGCTTTCCATCCTCTAGTTCAATCTGCAACCGTCGTTGCAATTGGTTAGCTTTTGATTCCCATCCATCTACTACCGAGATACCAGTAGCTAATTTAATTTGACCCTGGTTACAGTACGACCGGGGGAAGCAAGCTTTAACACTACCAGAATCTAGCCGTACCGTTACTTGCCCCTTTTTAGCCTTACCAGTTGGTGTTTTGCTGCTGTTTACCATAATGCTCAACTGATGCTCAAAGTGTGGAAATTAGTTCTTAGAGAACTGACATATAACCGTTATAGCACTATTTACCCGTAATTAAAATTACACGCATAGATGTTTCTGTCCTGTGTGAGGATTTTTTACATTTATTTACATTATGAACTGTTTAAGGAAAATAAATGCTGTTTTACCACGTCTAGGCGTGAATAGTATCAAACTCTCTTCAATGCGTGAATTTTAAATGAATTATATTGACATTGGGTAAGAATACACGATACATCATGATTCAACCGTTAAATTTTTAAAGATGAAAAATTTCTTTAATTGCAGTTTTTACCAGCCAGTATTAAAGAGGAATGGGTATGGATTTTAGCTTAATTGTATCGAACTTTTTAAATCCGCCAATCCTGTTTTTCTTTTTAGGCATGACTGCTGTTTTTGTCAAGTCTGATCTGGAAATTCCTCCACCAGCGCCCAAACTCCTTTCGTTATATCTGCTGTTTGCCATTGGTTTTAAAGGCGGGGTAGAACTAATCAAAAGCGGCATTACCCAGGAAGTAGTTCTAACACTCCTAGCAGCAATGATGATGGCTTGTTTTGTTCCAATCTACACCTTTTTTATCCTGAAATGGAAGCTGGATACTTACGATGCGGCGGCGATCGCTGCAACCTACGGTTCTATCAGTGCCGTCACTTTCATTACCGCTAGTTCTTTTCTCGATGAGCTTGGTATTCCCTTTGATGGCTACATGGTAGCAGCTCTTGCCCTAATGGAATCTCCAGCGATCATTGTTGGTCTAATCTTGGTGAATATATTCACCGCCGATGAAAAGCGAGAGTTTGCTTGGTCGGAAGTTTTGCAAGAAGCATTTCTTAATAGTTCAGTTTTTCTATTAGTCGGTAGCCTTTTAATCGGTGTATTAACAGGAGAACACGGTTGGCAGGTATTAGAACCCTTTGCTCAAGGATTATTTTATGGCGTTCTTACCTTCTTTTTACTAGATATGGGACTGGTCGCTGCTAGAAGAATTAAAGACTTGCAAAAAACCGGAGTTTTCCTGATTTTATTTGCCATACTAATCCCAATACTCAATGCAGCCATTGGGTTGGCGATCGCCAAACTCATCGGTATGCCTCGAGGAGATTCGCTATTATTCGCTGTATTGTGTGCCAGTGCTTCTTATATTGCTGTCCCAGCAGCGATGCGGATGACTGTTCCAGAAGCGAATCCCAGCCTGTATGTTTCTACTGCTCTAGCAGTGACATTTCCGTTCAATATTATTGTGGGAATTCCGTTATATCTCTACGGAATTAACCTATTTTGGAGCTAATAATATGTACCTAGTTAAAAAGATCGAAATTATTGCTAACTCCTTTGAACTTGCCAAAATTTTAGATAGTTTAGACAAGTCGGGTGTACATAGCCATGCCGTAATTAAAAATGTTGCTGGTAAAGGATTACGAGGAACGACAGAAGATTTAGACATGACCATGCTTGATAATGTTTACATCCTCGCGTTTTGTATGCCAGAACAACTCAAACCTGTTGTAGAAAATCTCAGGCCACTTCTCAATAAGTTCGGAGGTAGTTGTTACGTTTCCGATGTGATGGAAATTCGCTCAGTTAGATGTGTCGCGTCGATGTAAAAAATTATTCAGTGAAGCATTTCATGGAACGTCGTGACTTTTTGAAGTTAGGAATGACTGGGGCATTTGGAATGGCGGTAACTGTTAGCGATTTACTCTGGCGGGTTGAACAAGCTAAAGCTGCCGAAATGCCCTCAAGCCTCCCTGAATCCCTGAATCCTGATGCAGCTTTACAAAAGCTGATGGAGGGAAATCAGCGATTTGTTGACCATAAACCCCAATACCCGGATCAATCTGCGCTGCGGTTGCAGAAAGTTGCTCAAGCTCAACATCCATTTGCAACTATTCTCAGTTGTGCGGATTCACGAGTACCAGCAGAAATTGTTTTTGATCAGGGCATTGGGGACATCTTTGATGTTCGGATTGCCGGAAATATCGCTACACATGAAGCGATCGGTAGTATTGAATATGCGGTTGTCTTATTAGGTTCTCCGCTGCTGATGGTGATGGGTCATGAGCGTTGTGGGGCTGTAACCGCAGCTGTACAAAACGAATCATTACCCGGTGATATTAGTACTTTTGTTAAGGCAATTAAGCCAGCCGTGGATAAAGTCAAGAATCAGCCGGGTGACACAGTTGAAAATGCTGTGGTGGCAAATGTGCAATATCAAATTGAAAAGTTAAAGCGATCGCAGCTTTTAACTGAGCAGGTGCGATCGGGCAAATTAAAAATTGTGGGGGGTCGTTACGATTTGGATACAGGGAGGGTGACTATCATTACTTAATTCGGCAGAGAATTCTCAACAATTAAGCGATCGCTCAAGGATATTTTACATTTTTGGTGCGTAGCTTGCCGCCGTAGGCATTACTACGCCGTGTAGGTGGTGCGATCGCTGGTTCATAAGCTTCAGTAGGCAACTGTTTCAATTGTTCTGAATTCCAAAGTTCACTCTTCTCCTTGCTTCTCAATAGCTCGTCGTACCTGTCTAACATCCAATTCTAATGCTTGTCCTTTTTTGAGCTAGAGAGAGCAGTTTGTCAAACTCACGTCAATTAACGGCACAAGATGCAGTGGTGAGCGAGGATTTATGAGGCATTGCAGTCGGTACTTGAGCAACCAGAACCACGTTTC
Source organism: Chroococcales cyanobacterium (assembly GCA_038249935.1). Lineage (GTDB taxonomy): Bacteria > Cyanobacteriota > Cyanobacteriia > Cyanobacteriales > Nostocaceae > Nostoc. The sequence continues at coordinate 13,664 of JBBSCU010000047.1, read as the reverse complement.
CATTGACATCTATAACCCACCCTTGGGCTTCCACAATTTGAGTAGGTTCATTGACATAATTAACTTTCTGTGGTTTTTCTTCTGTGTTTTGCTGCTTCTGAGTAACCGCTCTGTTCTTAACACCCTCAGCACGATTCTCACTCTCTGGTTCCAGTGTGATCCAATCTGCGAGCACCGCATTATCAGCTATCAATGGCTCCGTGGGATCGGATACTAATCCTCCACGCCCAGTAGCAATAAATGAACCCCTTCCTATTTTTCCATCAGAATTACAATCAGCAACAATTTGTTGCGAAGCATCAACCAGATTTACGGGCAATTCTACCAATCCTTTGCTGGGGTCAATATCTGGTGAGTTGATTTGTACCACGTCACTTAATGAAGGGTTTTGCCGAGAAAATGCCGTAATGTCATTTGTTTGCAAGTTGTTCGGGTTTATTTCTTCTGGATCAAGCCTCTGTACATCTGCAGCTGTGCGTTGCAGAAATCCAAATATCTTTTTAGTAGTGATTATAATTTTACCACCAGAGCCAGAGTTGGCGTTGGCGGTAATATCGCTATTTCCTAAGGGAGGGGCGACGATGAAGCCATTAGGTGCATTAATGGTGATATTACCGCCATCTCCATTACCGCCGGCGTTAGTAGATATTTGGCTGTTACGGCGCATCAGTAATAAATCTTGCACGTTGAGCGTAATATTCCCGCCCTTACCCGACTCACTATTAGATGTAAGTGTTCCTTTGTCGAGCAAGATGGAGCGAGTGATGATATTGAGATCACCTGCTTTCCCTAAATTGGCTACACCCTCTTGAGCTTCACTGCTCACATTGATTGCAGCTCCATCTCGGACAATCAATTTCCCGGTTGTGATTTTCAAATTTCCAGCAGCGCCAGAACCTCTAGTTGAAGTAGACAAGCTACTGCGCCTAAAACCATTTGGTGAAGTTCCAGTTAATTCTATAGACTCGGCGTTCACAGTCAACTTCCCTCCTTGCCCCGTAGCGGGTTTAAATAGGTTTTCAGAAAATAGAAATTGTCCGCTAGACTCTGTTGACACCCGTGCCCCTCCCTGGATACTTAACCTCCGAGTGTTAATTGTGATGTCACCAGCATTTCCGACATCATAAGTTGAGCTAAACAATCCGCTAGATAGAAAACCACCATTTGGTGAAGAAGATGCAAAGGGTAAACCACCGATTAGTTCCACAGAATCTGAGGCGTTCACAGTCAATTGTCCCACTGAATCGGAAAGAGAAGTATCAAGAAATACTTGTGCTCCATTGTTGACAATCAACTTGCTAGTGTTAATGGTTAAGTTTCCAGCGCCTCCTTGACGATTAGTCCCAACCGTCAAAGGTCTACCACCGATTAGCTCTACAGTATCTGAGGCAGTAACCGTCAAATTTGCTGTTAGTCCCGCGCTCAAGTTATTAGCCAAAATCTGTGAAAAACCAGTTAAGAGTACGCGCCCGCCTTGCACTAGAATATTACCTCCACCCTCGCCACTAACATCTACATAAGAAGGGATTTTAGTACGCGAAATTAGTTGGATATCCTGGAAATTCTCTACACTTTCGTATCCTAAGTCCCAACCTTGGTCTATTTGCTCTATCTTAACCAGACTATTAACAGCAACACTTCCTAGCTCTATTCGTCCTCCCTTTGCTGTTAAATTTCCTCCCTCCAGCACCAGATTGCCGCCGACAAGTGCTAATGTTTTACCTGGCTGCACCTGTAGACCAACAGGCGCTCCCAAATCATTGATTGCGCCACCTGGACTTGCTTGAGATTGATTGCGGATGGTTCCTGGTGTAGCTCCAAATTGTAAGCCAATGGGAACACTGACTGTCAGAAGGGGAGTAGTTTGGGGATCTGTGGCGCTAAATTTAGTTTCATCGGCAAAGTTTAGACTACTCGCCGTACTTGCCACGAATGAACCGCCGATGTTTAAAGAAGCATTGGGTCCAAAAATAATTCCGTTGGGATTAATTAGAAAGAGGTTGGCTGTGCCGTTAGCTTGAAGTGCGCCATCAATATTAGAAATAGACTTGCCCGTTACCCTAGTGATGATGTTATCAATATTTGGCGCATTGTTAAAGTAGGCTGTACTGCCATTGAGAACAGAAAACTGTTCAAAACTTTGGAACAAGTTTGTACCATGAGTTGTCCCACCATCGATCTGGTCAGTAGGTTGACCATTAATCAGCCTGGGTATAACAATTGAACTGTTGGTTCCGAGGGTGCTATCCTCTTTAATCTGTGCCAAGGCACAATACTCAGATAAGACGAGTGTTGCAGTAATTGCTAAAGAACTGATTAGGCTTAACTGCCAGCACCAAACCCTGCTGTTTTGAGTCATCACAAAATTTGCACTTTAGAAAGAATGGTTTAATAGTACAAGTGAAGGCGGAAAAATCAACTCCTAAAGTCACTGGTCTGATAGTTCATCAAAGCAACAGCAAATTTAATAGACTGAACAGGGTTCTTACCTTGATAGGCAATCTGAGCTTCAGCTATCCTTTGAACCATTTCAATCTTTTTTAGAGAACTCTGTCCAAAATGGTCGCGGTTAAGAGAATTCTTGCCAATATTCAAAATATTCTTAATTTTTTGGGATTTCATGCCAAACAATCCAAGGTTAAGAGCGTCAAAAGCCTCAGAATAATTCTGGCTAGGATATTTCTCTATCCGTGGATTCTTCAAATAGTACTGTTTAATTGAATCACCAATAAACCAGAATATCTCTTTTGTCAACATCCTCATGACCAACCAATTTTGGCGATCTTCCTGCTCAAACTTAATATTAAAAGCAACCAATTCCTTGGGGATCACACTCCTTTAAAAGTAACAAAAACGCATCTGGCTTATTTTTAAGTTGATACTTTTTGCTTTTAACAAAATCTAGCTTTTTGCCAAATCTTTTAGAGAGTATTGAGTTTCTAAATCTAAACGATAGCTTTCTACTTGTTCTAATAATTTCTGATTTTCTAGATCAGCCAGAATTAATTTAGCTTCAATATCTTGCAATTGCTGAGAATTTGAATTAGATACAGATTCAAGTAGTTCACCAGCATCCAATCTATGAGCTATTTCTAAAACTTTATCCTTAATATAAACAGGAACTCGGATAGGGCTAGTCTCTTCAAACTTAACTCCTGATTCCCAAGTGGTCTTACAACCTGCTCTTTCACGCTTGCCACCACGAACCATAATTATTACTGAATTAGTAACTTAATCAATAATAACAAAAATTGTATTTAGTTACAAATTCTATAAATCATTCCTCATCATCATCCCAAGCATTCCAATTTCCATCCTTAAGATGAGACTCATCCCCAGAAAGTGCAACACCAATCAAATCCTCTGGCTCCTGTTCCAACTCCCTAAAATAATCGCGCAGAATTCCACCAACTGCGATCGCCTTTGTCCGATGTAATTGTCGGGTCAATTCCAAAAACCACTCGCGATCGGCAGTCAAATCAGATTCCTTAACTGAATATTTAATAACCTCAGCCAATATGGCAAAACCGCGCTGATGAAAGCTTTAACTTGTAATCCCCATCTTTTGAGTGTGGAACTAACCGAAAGTCAAGAAATTGAGCGCAATCAGATATCCGCTCTGAAAACTCGGATTGAGCGTAATATTGCCCCCTGTGTCTTCAAACATGGAAAGCCCTTGATAGAAGTGGAAGTGTGGTAACTTCACCCTATCAGGGGCTTTCTACATTGTCAAACTTGCTCTAAGCCATACCTGAAGAGGTTTTCTGCGATTCGCCAGAATCGAAGAAAACCTCTCTAAGAGATTCGATTTTAATTTTTAAGACTCCGCCCACATATCCACAAAGCTAGTACACTCATTAACAACACCCCCATCATTCCTTGCAGAGGATTATTATTCACACCAGTTACCCAATCAGGAACTTGACCAGAATATTTCACTAATTCACCAACATTAATAATGTAGTAGCCCCAGACTAAACCACCATGTAGACCAAATGGTAAACCCAAGCGTCCCCGCCGCCAACGCTTTCCCCATACTTGCGTTAACCCTAGCAGTACTAAAGCTGGAAATTGCGGCAGTGTATGAATAATTGCTTCCAAGGGTTTAATAAAGTGCAATGTAGCAAACGCAGTTGCATCTGTCCACAGTGCCACACGCGGACTGTAATCTCGTTGTAATTCATCTAACAACCAGCCTCGGAATAACAATTCCTCAGCAAATCCAATACCCAAGCCAACAAGTAAACCCTCTAAAATAACTTTCAGCAAGAAAACTTTCGGTTGTTGCCACACCAACCAACCAAACAAACTTTCTACCCCAAAAAGTATCAGAATATTAATTATGCCCACCGCCAAGCCACGCAGTAAATCCACACCGTTTTGTCGCGTGATTTCTAAGCCATAATGCCGCAGTATTTGCGGCTGCTGGTAGACATATTTGCCCCATAGTCTCAGGAGAAAAATAAATACTGCATATAACAATACCAATGTCAATATACTTTCTAAGTTTGAATCATCCACTAGTAAGTAAATTGGTGCAGCCAACGGCAACCACAGCAGCAATAAAGTTATAATAAAACAACCCAGCCTAATTGGGGCAGGGCGTTCAGCTAAACTAACCAGTTTTTTTTCCATACCAAATAAGTCAACAATCACTAGTCAATACTATACATTTCGACTAATGACTAATGACTAATGACCAATGACTAATGACCAATGACCAATGACTAATGACTAATGACCAATGACCAATGACCAATGACCAATGACTATTCATCAGGTTCAATCGTGCTACTTAAACCGTGACTTTTCAATGTTTCGCAATAGAACTCAGCATGTTCCTGAGCGCAAGTAATGACTAAAGCTAGCCCGTTAGTATGGGCTTCCATCATGATGCTAACAGCTTGGGGTTGGGTAAGGCTTGATACAGTGGTTATTAGTGACTGCACAACGTGCTCCATCGAGTTGTAGTCGTCGTTATGGAGCAAAACGCGATACCGAGGCGCAAGCTTGCGGGATGTGGAACGCTTTTCAATAGTTTCAACTGACACGGTTCTTTGCTTTTTTCTCGTTAATTCACTACAACGAAGTCTCTGTCTTGCGATCGCTTAACAGTTATTTACTCATTGTATAGTATTTCTGTCCAGATACTATGCTAACAAAACCCTCGGCTGCCAGGGATTGGTGATGTTGCAAGTCACTTGTAAGGCAGATGTCTTAGACATCGTTGCCGTGGTAATGCTAACCTAATGTTACAGAAGCTTCCCTTAAACATAACGCATTCTCAGTTTTAAGATTAAGGAAGTTGCAAAATAATCCTTGCCCCTGCCTAAACAGCGTGACGATGGACATGAGCCTAGATTTTCTTCAACCAGGACAAATTGTCTCTTTAGAGCATGGCGACAGGAATCTGTATGCAGAAGTCATTCAATTTGTGGTTTCCCGCCAGTTATGCTGGGTGCGTCCTTTATTAATGGTTACTTTGATTCAAGAATCGCCGCTAATTACCGATTTGCGAGATGCGTCTGACTTACTTTGGCCTGCCAATTTATTTCGGCCAGCTTTAGACACAGAAGTAATTACCTTGTTGAGCCAAATTTTAGCGAAAGAACCAAAAACTGCACCTGACTCAGCTGCCAAACAGCAACTCAATCAGTTTATTCACCAACTTTGGCAAGTATACCAAAAGGGATTAGAAATTAGGGATTAGCGCTCTTTTTATTTTTCTTTTTAGTTTGAATCCAATTCACCTGATATAGTCAAGAAGCCTCCATATCCAAATTAAGATTAATATCCCAGGCTAGGAACCAACTGAATTCGGCCAGCATCCATCTCTGCCATTAATAATTCTAGGGCTTCGTAGTCAACGTCAGAAATATAACCCAGTTCCGTCAGTTCTGAGTTGATTTCATTTTCTATCTCAGGAGTTAGTTTTTTAATGTCAAGAGCCTTTTCTACCAATTTACGAATCGCGTACCTAGTTCTCATAAGTAATAATCCAACTGTATATGATACTAATTATCCCAGAAAACTCTAGGTATAAAAAGTGATCCAAGTACTGACTTACTAGTGATTTAGATCACCATCTAAGTAGTCAAATAAATAATTCGCTATGACTTTGCCTTATGCCATCAGCAACGCTCAAGTAGGAGATTTAACTTACCTTTAAGACTTGGCTAATTAGCTTGAGTTCCAGAATCAGCAAATTTTCTCAGCATAGTTACGGATAATTTATCTGCTTTATGGCTGTCTATGTTGATTGTTTTTGAAGTTGGATAAAAAAAAAGTATATATCAACACATATTAAACTGGAATTCTAACAATCTTTAAACAGAGATCCGAAAGCAATAAAGATTTGGCAAAGAAACCTAAGACATATGGTCGATGCAACAAAAAAAAGTTTATGTTCAAATAATCCTTGGCTTGACGGTTCAACAATTCTTAATAGGATCTAACTATGCAGGCAGTACTTAACTATCCCAAGATTGCAGTTATTCGCCCCCAAGGCTGTTTAAATGCTGCAAACGCCTTGGAATTTGAACGAGATATGACCACAGCGCTAGCACAAAATGGTGTTTCCATCTTGGTAGTAAATCTAGCAGCAGTAGAATCCTTAGACAGCGCCGGGTTGATGGCCTTTTTATCTGCACACAAGCTGGCTCTTAGTTTAGGACGGAGTTTCCGACTTTGCGCTGTTGCTCCGTCAATTAGAATTATTTTTGAACTGACGCAACTCGATGAGGTGTTTGAAATATTGGATGGTGAAGTTGAGTTGACTGCAACATAACTTTATGTAAAAACAGCAAGATTCGCGTCAGGACTGGACTTTATGTAAAGGAATTGTAAGTTACAACGATAAACTCTGTTATAAAACCTCATTCAATGCTAAGGTTGGTTTTGAGTAGCTGTAATTAAGGTAGCTAGAAGATAGCAGAGTGGCTGTTGCAGTTGAAAAATTAATAACACCGGATATTTTAAAACCAGGACGTTACCTGGGTAACGAGCGTTTAGCAGTACACAAATCTTGGGATATGACAGCAATACGATGGGTTTTAACATACCCAGAAGTATATGAAGTCGGTGCATCCAATTTAGGGCACATTATCCTGTACAACATTTTGAATGCTCAACCGCGTCAATTGTGCGATCGCGCCTACCTACCAGGACAAGACCTGGCAGCTAAACTACGCGAAACTAATACCCCATTATTTGCAGTAGAGTCAAAGCGATCGCTTACAGAATTCGACATTTTAGGTTTTAGCCTCAGTTACGAACTGGGTGCAACTAATATCCTAGAAATGTTGGATTTGGCTGGAATTCCCTTGACGTGGCGAGAGAGGCAAAAGAGCAGGGGAGAATTTACCGAATTTCCTCTGATTTTTGCTGGTGGGCAAACAGCAACATCGAATCCTGAGCCTTACGCTGACTTCTTCGACTTTTTCGCCCTTGGAGATGGAGAGGAACTGCTGCCAGAAATTGGTTTGGTGTTGGAATTCGGCAAACAAGCAGGATTGAGTCGGGAACATTTATTGCTGGATTTGGCACAGATCCCAGGTGTATATGTCCCCCAATTTTATGACATGGCAGAGGATGGCTCAATTCATCCTATTCGCCCAGACGTACCCAAACGAATTCTGCGACGGGTTGCAACTCCCATACCAGCATATTCCATTGGGTTAGTTCCCTACGTGGAAACGGTGCATGACCGCTTGACCATTGAGATTCGACGTGGTTGTACTCGTGGTTGCCGCTTCTGTCAACCAGGAATGCTCACTCGACCAGCACGGGATGTAGAACCCGATAAAGTGGTAGAAGCGATTGAACAAGGTATGCGGGCAACTGGTTATAATGAGTTTTCCTTACTATCTCTAAGTTGTTCTGATTATTTGTCCCTACCAGCAGTCGGGATGGAAATTAAAAATAGGCTAAAAAATGAAAACATTTCTCTGACTCTACCAAGCCAACGGGTAGACAGATTTGATGAGAATATTGCCAATATCCTTGGAGGTACCCGGCAAGGTGGACTGACTTTTGCTCCAGAAGCTGGAACTCAGCGGATGCGAGACATTGTGAATAAGGGTTTGACGAATGAAGAACTGTTGCGGGGAGTGAAAACAGCTTGGGAGCAAGGCTGGGATAAAATTAAATTGTATTTTATGATTGGCTTGCCGGGTGAAACGGATGCTGACGTTTTGGGCATTGCAGAAACAGTAAGTTGGCTACAGCGAGAATGTCGGGGCAAGGGCAGAAAACCGATAAGCTTTAACCTGACAATTTCTAACTTTACACCCAAGCCCCATACACCATTTCAATGGCACTCGGTTTCAACCACTGAATTTAAGCATAAACAAAACTTGCTACGGCAAGAATTCCGCCGGATAAAGTCCGTGAAGGTAAATTTTACCGATGTCCGCATTTCGGCAATGGAAGATTTTGTTGGACGAGGCGATCGCACTTTGGGTAAAGTAGTGCGCCGTGCCTGGGAATTGGGTGCAGGGATGGATTCCTGGTATGAGAATTTAGATCAGGCTTTTAGTGCTTGGGGGTCTGCGATCGCCCAAGCGGGTTTAGATTGGAAATACCGCCAAGTAGAAAATGGCGAATGGAATTTGTTTCATGTACAAGAGCAGAAGAGATCGGCAGATGCGGAAAATAACCAACTCCTCACTCCCAACTCCTCACTCAGCACTCCTAACTCAGCACTCCTAACTTCTAACTCCCCACTCCCCACTCCCCACTCCCTAGATATTCCCCTCCCTTGGGATCATATTGATACCGGGATTGACAAAAAGTGGCTCCAAGAAGACTTGCAACGCGCCTTAGAAGCTGCAACTGTACCCGACTGCTCTTTTGAAGGTTGTTCTCACTGTGGCATCTGTGGCACCGACTTTGGCCATAACATCGTGATTGAACCACCTGCTATCCCAAAATTCGCTGGCGAGTTTGTCCCTAACACAACTAAGGCACAACGACTGCGAGTTTGGTTTGGAAAACAGGGTAATATGGCTTTGGTAAGCCACCTGGATTTAATCCGTCTATTTGACCGAGTTGTGCGGCGAGCAGGTTTGCCAATCGCCTTTACTGGTGGGTTTCATCCCATGCCACGGATTTCTCTAGCAACTGCTTTGGCTCTAGGGGCTACTAGCAACGGGGAAATTGCAGATTTTGAGTTAACTGTGCCAGTGGCAGTCGATACTTTCCGAGAACAGTTGACTCGTGAAATGCCTACAGACATACCTATATATCATGTGGAGCAGATAGATTTAAAAGCTAAAGCAGCTAGTCAACTGCTTGAAACCGCAGAATATTTAGTTACTGTAGCAGCACTTGCAGAAGCAACATCTTTACAATGGCAAGACTGGATTGATACAATCAAAGCCAAAGAAGAACTCTGGTACGAGAACACAACTAAGTCAGGCAAGAGCCAATTAATAAATCTGCGCGATCGCTTGTTTGAACTGGAATTAGTAGAAACCTCCAAAAGCATTGCAGAATCTATATCTGTTATCCGTTATGTAGGTAGCTATCGCCAAGAAGGGTTTTTATTGCGTCCTGAACAAATCCTGTTTATGCTAAGAATTGTGGCTAGTGTAGAATTTCAAATTCTGCATATCCACCGCAATCGGCTAATTTTAGGAGTATAATCCCTGTAGGGCAACTTGCTAGTACTTGTCCTAGCATTGCACATCGTAGGAATTGATTTTTAGCAAGGTTGCGTTAGAATGGGGTGAAGAGAAATTTTCTGGCGCTGCATTGAATTAGCTGGTTCACTACCCTGGTATTCAGGGGACGAAAGCAAAGATACTAGAGTGCAACTTCTAGGATTTTATTATCCTAGATAAACAAAAGGCAGGTTAAAGAATGCACACTCTCTCTATAGCTACCTTGTGAATCAGTAACTAACAGCCGGCTCGGTCAAATTCTCTAAATCTATGCTTTTTAAACAACTGCTTAATGTCTAATCCCCAGTAGTGCCCAAGAGCCAGTGCATTACTTTTCTAGAGTTGTTTGCCCTTGGCGTTTCCATTCCCCGAAGGCTAGGGTAGCAACTGTGTAGACGTTCACAGACGCGCAAAGCGCGGCTTGCCTTAGGCTAGATCGGCTCAAGGCAGGGTGGCAACTGGCGCTACTCAGTTATAACCCTAAGGATAAATCCGGGGGATGGAAAATAAAAATAGTTTCTTTTTCTTAACGACTTGAGTAGGTTACTCTCAAATAAAGCATCTTGAGTTAAAATACTCACTCAGGATTTAGAACTTTCAACTCAGAACTCTCTTTATTGAGGGTATTGCATCACAAATCAACCACGGACGGTTGATTTAGTTGCTAAAACAAACAATATACAGCCGTTCTGTAATGATCAGCCGTGTAAACGCTCTTAAGAGCGCCAATAGCTATTTTACTTAGAAGCTCAGGGTTGCGATTTTTATTACCAGCAGCGCCTTTTGAGGGTTGTAGGGACAAAAAGGGTATAAAACCTCTAGACCTATTGGTGCTGCCAATTTTTGAGGAAATTGAATGCCAAAACAAATTATCATCGCGGAGCAGCACCAAATTGCTGCGGTTTTTTCGGAAGATCAAATACAGGAACTCGTTGTTGCTACAGGTCATCATCAAATAGGTGATATCTACTTAGGAGTTGTAGAAAACGTATTACCTGGGATAGATGCGGCTTTTGTCAATATTGGCGACCCAGAGCGCAACGGTTTTATTCACGTTACCGACTTAGGTCCATTGAAGCTAAAGCGTAACGCAGCGGCAATTACAGAATTACTAGCACCACAGCAAAAAGTTTTGGTGCAAGTAATGAAAGAGCCAACGGGGACAAAAGGTCCTAGACTTACGGGTAACATCACCTTACCCGGACGCTACGTAGTACTGATGCCCTATGGTAGGGGCGTAAATTTATCCCGACGGATTAAAAGTGAAAGTGAGCGCAACCGCTTGCGGGCACTGGCAATTTTAGTCAAACCGGCGGGAATGGGTCTGCTTGTGCGTACAGAAGCAGAAGGCAAACCCGAAGAAGCGATTATAGAAGATTTGGAAGTGCTGCAAAAGCAATGGGAGTCCATCCAGCAGGAAGCGCATTCCACACGTCCTCCAGCACTGCTCAACCGAGATGATGACTTTATCCAGCGCGTATTACGGGATATGTACGGCGGGGATGTGAATCGAATTGTCGTGGATTCCAGTACTGGTTTGAAGCGCGTCAAGCAGTATTTGCAGAATTGGAGTGGAGGTCAAACACCGCAGGGATTATTGATTGACCATCATCGCGATCGCTCGCCGATTTTAGAGTACTTCCGCATCAGTGCCGCGATTCGAGAAGGACTCAAACCCAGAGTAGACCTACCTTCTGGAGGTTACGTGATCATTCAGCCGACAGAGGCATTAACGGTGATCGATGTTAACTCAGGTTCCTTCACGCGATCGGCAACAGCAAGAGAAACAGTTTTGTGGACTAACTGCGAAGCTGCAACAGAAATTGCTCGCCAGTTGCGTCTGCGGAATATCGCTGGAGTGATTGTTGTTGATTTTATTGACATGGAATTACGGCGTGACCAACTGCAAGTTCTCGAACATTTCAATAAAGGACTCAAAGCAGACAAAGCTCGTCCCCAGATTGCCCAACTAACCGAACTGGGTTTAGTAGAACTGACCCGCAAACGTCAAGGTCAAAACATTTACGAATTATTTGGTGAAACTTGTCCCACCTGTGGCGGTTTAGGGCATACTGTGCGTCTGCCTGGAGAAATCGAAAATCGATTGCCAATACCAGCAGAGACACCAGATCGGGAGCGTTTTGTATCCCTGCCTCACCGAGAACCACGTCAGCCATCTGCCCGCATCCCCGAACCACGAGAAACCTATGATGGATTTGGGGAAGCATTTGAAGGCGACTCGGAATTAGGCAACTTAAATCTGATCAATCATCCTAGTTATCAAGAACTTAATGATAATAAGCGTCGTACCCGCACTCGCCGCAGTCGAATTGGTATCAATGGATTCAATGGCAAAGATGAAGGACCGGTTACTGCAAATCCACTGGCTTTTGTCAACGAGCCAGACTTAGACCTTGATGTTGAACCAGAACTAGGAGTTGTACCAGAGATTCCCTCACCCACCCTTGGTAAACCAGGTTGGAGTGAAAGAGTTGAAAGAGTAGAGCGCATTAAAGTTACCAAGGCAGAACCAATTAAACCAGTGGTAGAACCACCGGAAATTAGGACTGTAGAAATGACCCTCCAGGAACAGGATATGTTTGCTTTGATGGGAATCTCTCCCTTGGTAAAGTTAGAGCAAGAAGTTAAAAATACCAAGTCTGTAATTATTAATGTGATTCAGCCTGGTCAAATGCCAGCGACGCCAACTGAATCAACCTCAGAATCAACTACTGCCCAAAAAGTAATACCTGAAGTAATTGCCAGCAGGATACCAATACCAAAAGTTATTGAGCCAGAACAAAAATCTTTGATAGAAGAGACAATTGAACCATCGGAGTTTACTGAAAACCCCTCAGAAGACTTATCTGCGATCGCCATCGCCGATGAAAATGAAAGTGATGCTAATAGCGCCGCCACTGCCAGCCGCCGCCGCCGTCGTCGTTCCTCAGCGATCGAGGATAATTAATTTGCTTTATGGTAGAAACGTCGCCAGCACCCTTGGAAAAAGCCAGTTGGCTGGAGTTTTCTACCTTGTCAGAGATTTCCGGGTTGGTTGCAGGTGTGGACGAAGTAGGGCGAGGTGCTTTATTTGGCCCTGTGGTGGCGGCAGCAGTGATCCTACCAGATCATGCTTTGCCAATACTGATGGCAGCTAAAATTAAAGATAGTAAAAAGTTATCTAGTTCTCGGAGAACTCAGCTAGCGCAGCAAATTTGTGAACTGGCTATAGACTGGAAAATTGGGTTTGCTTCCACTGCCGAAATTGACAAGATAAATATTTTGCAAGCGACGCTATTAGCAATGAAGCGGGCTGTGCTGAAGTTAAAGGTACAGCCTGCACTCTGCCTGGTTGATGGTAATCAGTTAATCAAAGACTTGCTATTGCCGCAACAAACAATAATTAAGGGGGACGAGCGATCGCTCGCTATTGCCTCTGCTAGTATTGTTGCTAAGGTTTGGCGTGACGAACTGGTAATGCGTCTAGCATTAAAATACCCTATGTACAACCTGGAGTGTAACAAGGGTTATGGTAGCCAGCGACATTTGCTGGCTTTGCAACAATATGGGCCCTCGCCTCTACATCGTCAGTCTTTTCGTCCTTGCCAAATCAAAGTACCGAACGCTGAGTGATTAAATAATTACTCAGCATTCAGGATTGGCAATTCAGTACTGTCACCGCTAAGTCCTGTATCTTTGGTTTGTGATATCACCCAGTAGCGATAATCCGCCAAAAGTTGATTTAATAATCGTTGCTTGACCGACAACAGTACGCTTTTGAGCAAAGCATTGCCAGTAGCTTCTAAAATCGGCTTGGGAGTGAAGGAAAATGGCGGTGGCAAATCCACCAGCACTTCTAAATCAGCTTTTCCTTGCAGGCGAGTGCCAGTGCTTAACTCTTTGGGAGACAAATGTCCTTTTAAGTTGAGAGCAAAGCGCTGGTTAATATACTCGAAACCCGGGATTTCACAGCCTAGCGATCGCAAATTAATTATTCCATTT
>JBBSCU010000046.1:0-25955 GCA_038249935.1 Chroococcales cyanobacterium | reverse complement strand
TGAACCAGACGATCGCAAAGCTGTATTTGAAGTCATCATTCAAGCTACTCGCCAGATGGAGCGTGATGAAGAATTAGCAATTTCGATCATTCAAGTAGGTTCAGATGCCCAAGCAACTAAGTTTCTTAAAGCTTTAGATGACCAGTTGCAAAGTGTTGGCGCTAAATTTGATATTTGCGACACGGTTACTTTAGACGACTTAGAAGATATGAGCCTTGCAGATGTCTTGAGCAACGCCATAACTGACTAATGCATTGATCACCCATAGTCCATTAACTCTTGGCTCTTAACTGGAGAATTGAATAATGCTAGAAAATCGTGATTATACCTTGATTATCGATAAAAGCGGTAGCATGGCAACCCAAGATCAAAAGGGTGGCAGAAGTAGATGGGTTGCAGCCCAAGAATCTACTTTAGCTTTAGCTAGTAAGTGTGAGCAATTTGACCCAGATGGCATCACTATTTATGTATTTTCTGGTAAATTCAAGCGGTACGAAAATGTGACATCCAGCAAGGTAGCGCAAATTTTTCAAGAAAATGACCCATCTGGTACAACTGACTTGGCAGGTGTATTAAAACACGCAACTGATGATTACCTTCAACGCAAAGCCGCCGGACAAACAAAGCCAAATGGTGAAACAATTTTAGTGGTTACTGATGGTGAACCGGACGATCGCAAAGCTGTAATGAAGGTGATTATTGAAGCTTCTCGTCGCATAGATAGAGATGAAGAATTAGCTATTTCCTTCATTCAAGTCGGCAGAGATCAGCAAGCTACCCGCTTTCTCAAAGTCTTAGATGATGAACTCCAAAGTGCTGGTGCTAAGTTTGATATCTGTGACACAATCACTATGGAAGATATGGAGGATTTGAGTCTATCGGAAGTGCTACTCAATGCCATTAATGACTAGCTATACCATTTATTAGGAATTACAAAAATGGATTCCATTGATAAGCTGTTAGCTCAACTTCAAACTGAATACAAAGAAGTACAACCTGAGCAGCAGTCAAAATCAGCCACAGCTAAATCCTTTATTCTACCATCGCCAAAATCGGCATCTTTCATGGATAACCTTTTGGCAGAAGTTCAGGCTGATTTTGCAGAAAAGGATGCTGCTATTGAGTTAAAAAGACAGCAAGAACTAGAACAGGAACGAATTCGACAAGAACAACTCAAAGCCCAAGAACTAAAGGCTTTGAAAGTACAAGCAAAAGTATGGTTAGCCAAAGTAGATCCACTTTCGTCCGAAGGACTTTGGTTTGAAAGGTTTGCTGAAAGTTACTCCTCAAAATTAGAGGCGGCGATTGAATATTTACGAAACAATGAATAAACAATTCAAATTTAAAGCTCCACTCATAAATCTGCTAGCTCGAATTGAAAGGATACTCAAGGATATCTATAGGAATCGTAAAGTGTTTTTGAAAAATTTAATCAGTCTTGTTGTGTATTTCAAAAATCAAATCCGATTCCTATATAATTATGTAGCTACCAACTCAGGATCGGTTTGCGATCGCGCACTATCCTGGACTAGCGATCGCGTTTCGCCGTTGCGCTGGAGGATACCGCCAACCATTGCTAACAAGGCGTTTACCTTGCGGGTTCGCCACGTATCTACGAGTTTTTGCACTTTAGTTGCAGACATCCGTCGCATCATCGCTTCGTAGAGATAAGCAGCGTGTCCGGTTTCATCTTGGGCAATACTTAGCATTCCTAATTTTAAGTTACGAGCGGTTGACTCGTGATCAGGTAATACTTTCGCCATTCGCTCAAAGTCTTTGCTAGCATCTAACTCCAGAATGTATGTGCTAGCCATAAACACATCCCAATCAATGACAGCTGGTTTTAGTTGTTCTTGGGTGTAGCCCTCAAAGAATGCTGCGAAAAAGGGACTACGCTGTTGTGATTTGTTTGTGGATGTAGTTTGGGGTTGACGCTTGAAATCTATAACTTGTTTATTCATCTGTTGTAAAGCGTGGGCAAAAATTTGACCATGCTTAGTTTCATCTGATGCGTGTTTTGCTAGTTTTTCGGCTAGCCATGTATCGCCTTCGGTAGCGGCGCGATCGCCAAGTGCAGATAGAAATGGCACAGAGCCAGATTCGGCAAAATAAAACCCCGCAAGGAGGTTGGGGCGGGTTTTAGAATCCCGAATTTGAGCAGCTGAGTAATAGGCAAAGGCACCTGAACCAGCTAGATGCAGAATGTGAGTCAAGAAGTTCATCAGAAATTGCCGCTGACAATTAGAAGGTTACAATTCTTATACTAATCCGCATTTTCTATTTGGTTGCCACCAGAAGGTCTTACCATTTTGGATTTTGAATTGCTAATATCGTCCCACAGAGGTAATGCAGGTGAGTTTGGATGGAGAAATTAACTAAACCAGTGCGATTTTGGCTTTGTGCAACTATCATAATTTTGGGTTTGATCGGCTGCGATCGCTTTGTCGGTACTTCTGGGGAAACAGTTGAGCGAGTTAGTGATGGCGATACTTTAGTAGTGAAAGATGCTAATGGTAAAAATTTTAACGTGCGCTTTGCCTGTGTAGATGCGCCAGAAATAGCTCATTCGAGTAAAGAAAAGCAGAGTAAACGCCCTAGCGATCGCAATCAATTTATTTGGGGTGTGAAAGCCCAAGAACGGGTGCAAGAACTGGTGCAACAAGGAGGCGATCGCGTGACTTTGAATATCACTGATAGCGATCGCTATGGGCGCAAAATTGCCGAAGTTCGGTTAAAAGATGGTACTTTTGTACAACAGATATTGTTGCAAGAAGGGTTGGCAAAAGTCTATCGTCCCTATTTAAACAAGTGTCCTAGTAAGGATTTAGTTCAACAAGCCGAGGTTGAGGCGAAGGAGCAACGGCTTGGTGTTTGGAGTGATGCTAAATTTGTTAATCCTTGGGAATATCGCAGCTTATATAAGAAAAAGTAATTAGAACACGAATTATCGAGTAAAAAGAGCGTAGGCGTAACCCGCACTTCGGCAAGTCTTACCCTGAGCCTGTCGTACTCCTACGGGGAAGCAAGCTACGCGCAGCGTCTCGTAGACATAAACATGACTGAAATACCCAAATTGCATATAGTACTTGTGTACAATGCGTAAGTCCTAAGGAATGTGGATTAAATAAAGTGCAAAAGTAGGGTGTGTTAGCGGAGCGTAACGCACCATTCCAAGTTAAATAAGAATTGCACGTTATTAAATTTGCGTTCCTAACTATAGAGATCAACTATATTTTTGTAATTTAGACACTACTCATGTCAATCATTGAGTTTAATTCAAAACAATTATGATGTCGCAAATATCTAATCCAGAAACACCGCCAATTTTACTTATTTAAAGATGAAAATTCGAGATTTGATCCAGGCAGCGCAGTCATTCCAACGACCCATTGAAATTCTTTTTACGCGCCTGGGTGAAGTGCGAGAAATAAAGTAAATAATCCATTTGTTACTGCTAGAATACGACTTTAGTAATCGAAGTTTTCCAATAAGAAAAAACTAAGATTTACTCTTATCGGCTTCTTTCTGCGCCGCCTCACTGTATTTCTTATATAGCTGAGTCCGAATTTTAGCTTCTTGATAGCGGCTGTGCTTTGGCGGCACCGTACCCATTAAATCCGAAGCCCGTTGCCATCTAGCAGCTATCTCCAACCACTGAGTTGAAGTTGTGGCTGTTTTACCAGATGCAGAAGCAAGGTTTGCAATTCGCACAGATATTCCAAATGGGTCAGAAAGGCTATTGTTAGCAGCACGAGGTGGTATTTGGCCTTTCCTCTGGTTAGTATTTTCTGTAGTTAAGGATTTGGAAGTTTCTAGCTGCATTAGGTTTTTTAGTTTGTTACCTAACTGAGCATAAATAATCCAACCAAGCAATAACAGTGAGCATAAACCAGCTGCTGCTAATATCTTTGTTTGAGATTTATTTTTGTGTTTATCTTTGTTAATGAGTACTAAAGGACGAGAAACTGGAGTTTTAGGGAAATTTGGCTTTCCTAGTTCAGCTTGAGCTTCTGTAAAATCTTTAATTAGTTGCTTGACAATATTGGGCTGAATTAATGTAATTTCCTGTGACCAAAGCAATTGGTTCTCGCGATCGCTGTATACTTCCTTTAACCAAAGTAATTGTTGTTCCCGAACAATTCGACTGTTGATATTAACTCGGCGAATGTTACGCGGGGCGATAGAATCAAGAATTTGCTGGATTTGTTCCACGAGGGAAGATTGCTCAAGTTGCTCTACCCTAGCCGCCTCGCACAGAAGTTGTAAGACACCATCAGAAAAAATGGCTCTAGTTCTGACACCAGACTTGGCTAGCCTTTCGTTCAATAGTTGAATAATCGCAGCAACGCTACCTTGGTGAGCTTGCCAAGAGATATCGTTTATCCGGTCTACGATCTGAAATTTAGTGATAGCTCTTCCACCCTGACTGATTAACGTACTCATTAATTTAGGGACTCTTTTCTACTGACCTTGATCTTGTCTTCGATTTTACTTGTAAAAAGATGAGTTGCCAAATAAAATCATAAAAATAGAGCCTTCCTTCTTGGTTCGCTAAGGAGGAGCTATCACGCTCAGTCAATGTAAGGCTTAGGCTGGCACAGAAGCTACCTGTTTGACATAGTACATTAATTATGTATTTTGGCGATCGCCTTTGCTCAGTTAAGTTAGGTGAAGGGATTCTGTGATGGCAAATCTATGGCTAAATACTATCAGGGTCAACGCCAAGCGATCGCAAAGAGTTATGGGAATTGCAATAACAAATATCGGGATACTTTTGTGAGTGATTCTCGTTTTTTTGCCTTTTTTCGAGAATATCAAGATTATTTAGCACAGCGATCGCTACATTAGAAGGTATATACATAAAAATCATTGTTGATTTTTCTTCATCCGCAGTTCATACAAAACCATGAGTGCAAATACCATTATTTCCAACAACCCCCTACTCCAAGGCACTGGTTTACCTCCCTTTGCAGAGATTAAACCAGAACGAGTAGTACCAGCCTTCAATCAGTTGCTGACAGAACTTAACCAGCAGCTTGCCACCTTAGAGGCTAGTATAGAGCCTACTTGGAGTGGTTTGGTGGAACCTCTAGAAAAGCTGACAGAACGGCTTACCTGGAGTTGGGGGGTGGTGAATCATTTAATGGGTGTTAAAAATAGCCCGGAACTGCGCGAAGCCCATGAAACCGTACAGCCACAAGTCGTACAATTTATCAACAGGCTCAGTCAAAGCCAACCGATTTACAATGCTTTTAAGGCACTCCGCGTTAGTGATAGCTGGACAACTTTAGAATTAGCCCAACAGCGCATTGTCGAAGCCGCCATTCGAGATGCACAACTTTCAGGTGTTGGCTTAGAGGGAGAAGCAAGAGAGCGGTTCAATGCTATCCAAATGGAGTTAGCAGAACTTTGTACCAAATTCTCTAACCATGTACTTGATGCCACTAAAGCCTTCAGCTTAACCCTAACAACGCAAGCGGAAATTGACGGTTTACCCCCAAGCTTAGTGAGTTTAGCTGCTCAAGGCGCTCGTGAGGCTGGTGAAAGTAACGCCACGCCAGAAAATGGCCCTTGGCGGATTACTTTGGACTTCCCCAGCTATGCGCCTTTCATGCAGCACAGCACCCGTCGAGATTTACGTGAGAAGCTCTACAAAGCTCATATCACCCGCGCTTCTGGTGGCGATTTAGATAACAACCCCTTAATTGAGCGCATTTTAGAGTTACGGCAAGAACTCGCAGATTTACTTGGTTTTAAGAGTTTTGCCCAGTTGAGTCTTGCGAGTAAAATGGCTCCTAACGTTGAGGCAGTCAACGCCCTGTTAGAAGAACTACGCGGCGCTAGTTATGATGCTGCTGTCAAAGACTTAGAAGAACTCAAAGCCTTTGCAGCCGTGCAGGGAGCCGCAGAAGCTCAAGATTTCAAACACTGGGATATCAGCTTTTGGGCAGAACGCCAACGAGAAGCAAAATTTGCCTTTACCTCTGAAGAATTGCGTCCCTACTTCCCCTTACCCCAAGTGTTAGACGGCTTATTTGGATTAGTCAAAAGGCTGTTTGGTGTTACTGTCACCTCTGCCGATGGTCAAGCGCCAGTATGGCATGAAGATGTCCGTTATTTCCAAATTACTGATGAAACTGGTTCTTCCATTGCCTACTTCTACTTAGACCCCTATAGCCGGCCAGCAGAAAAACGCGGTGGTGCTTGGATGGATGTGTGCATCAATCGGGCTAAAATCACCGAAAATGGTGTCACGTCCATCCGCTTACCTGTAGCTTATTTGGTATGTAATCAAAGTCCTCCCGTAGATGGTAAACCTAGTTTGATGACCTTCTACGAAGTAGAAACTTTGTTCCATGAGTTTGGTCATGGATTGCACCATATGCTCACCCAGGTTGACTATACCGGAGCCGCAGGTATCAATAACGTGGAGTGGGATGCAGTGGAACTACCCAGTCAGTTTATGGAAAACTGGTGCTATGAGCGACCTACTTTGTTTGGAATGGCTAAACATTACGAAACTGGTGAAGCTCTACCGGAACATTATTATCAAAAGCTGCTAGCGGCGCGTAATTATATGAGTGGTACTACCATGTTGCGGCAGATTCATTTTAGCAGTGTTGATTTGGAATTACACGATCGCTATCGCTCTGACAGTAACGAAACTCCGGCGGATGTGCGTTATCGCATAGCCAAGACTACTACGGTTTTACCACCACTTCCAGAAGATTCAATGTTATGTGCTTTTGCACATATTTTTGAGGGTGGTTATGCAGCAGGTTATTACAGTTACAAGTGGGCTGAGGTACTAAGCGCTGATGCTTTTGCCGCTTTTGAAGAAGTTGGGCTAGAAAATGAAGAAGCGATAAAAGTTACAGGTCGGCGTTATCGGGATACGGTACTGGCACTTGGTGGTGGCCAGCATCCAATGGAGGTGTTTAAAACTTTCCGGGGTCGTGAGCCGAGTACGATCGCTTTGCTCAGGCACAATGGTTTGGTGAGTGCTGAGTAAAAAGTGCTGGTGTCAACTAAACAACACCTCTGTAGAGAGGTTGCAATGCAACTTCTCTACACACATCAAATCTTGGCTTGTGTTTCCTAATCTAAGAGGGTGTTTGAAAAGTCCTCTTGTCGGTAGTAAAACGTTCTAGATCCCCCTAAATCCATGCCACTTGCTCTACTTTGGGGAGACCCCAAGACCGCAGTGGCTCCCCGATAAATAACTCTTGTCAGGAAGTACTTGTAGCTAATTTTATTACGTCGAACTCAGGTCTAAACCATCTTTGCAGCCAAATCTGCGAGACATTAAAGCTATAAAAGTTTACATATAACTTACTTATTTACACGGAGTAAACTGATTTTTGGGTAAACTAAAGAAAGCATTAGCTATCCGGGCATAATAGGGCTGGTGGCTGATGAAAGACAATTCAAAGGGGTATACGAAATGCTCAAGACAAGTTACGACTTTGACCAGGCTATCCTACCCGCAGGATCTTTATTAAAGACTAATATTTTACTACGTTTTCGGGCTGAAATAGCTGAATCTCCCCGACGTAACCTTAACCTTTCTCTGGTAATTGATCGTTCAGGCTCTATGGCAGGCGCTCCCTTGCATCATGCGCTCAAAGCTGCTGAGTCTGTAGTAGATCAACTTGAAAAAGACGACATTCTCTCAGTAGTTGTTTATGACGATGAAGTGGATACTGTTGTGTCACCCCAGGCTGTAACGAATAAGTCCGCGCTGAAAAATTCCATACACAACGTTAGAGCAGGTGGTATTACCAACTTATCCGGCGGATGGCTCAAAGGCTGCGAACACGTAAAGACGCAGCTTGACCCACAAAAAATAAACCGTGTTCTCCTGCTTACCGATGGTCACGCCAATATGGGCATTCAAGACCCCAATGTACTCACAGCAACATCGGGGCAGAAAGCTGAGTTAGGCGTTACCACAACTACGTTAGGCTTTGGTCAGGGTTTCAATGAAGACCTCTTGATCGGTATGGCGAGGGCTGCCAGTGGCAACTTCTACTTCATTCAGAGCATCGATGACGCAACTGAGGTGTTTAGTATTGAACTAGATTCTCTTAGAGCAGTGGTGGGACAAAACCTCAATGTCACACTTGAGTTAGCTGATGGTGTTAGCTTAGTTGACACCTTGAGTCTTGCTAAAGTCAGCCAGAATGACGCTGGTAAAACTGCGATCGCCTTGGGAGAGCTTTACGAGGGCGAAGACAAACTTCTAGGGTTGAGTTTACTAATATCCTCTGCTCAAGTTGGCGAGTTACCTGTGATGAAGCTGCATTACAGCGCTGATGTTGTGCAGAATGACCTCATTCAAAGCGTGTCAGACACAGTAGATGTTTTCGCCAAAGTTGGCACCGTCGAAGAAGCAGCTCTTGCTTCTACCAGCCATATCATTCTCGAACTGAGCCGTCTTACCATCGCTAAGGCCAAAGAGACTGCCCTTAATCTCGCTGAGGAAGGCAGACATGAGGAAGCAGAGCAAATCCTCCGTGCCCTTGTGAAAGATTTCCGGGATAGAGGGTTGAACGAGAATTTTGAAATAGCTGAGGAGATGGATCAGCTTGAGTATTTCGCGGGTCGGATCGCCCAAAAAGCTCTAGGCAATGCCGGACGTAAAGAACTGCGGGATCAGAGTTACCAGACGATGACGCGCAATCGCAGCGATCTGGTCGGTCGCGGTGTCACTGCTGGCGATGAAGTGTACGCGATGCCAATTGTAAATGAAGTCGGTTCAGGTGTTGAATTACACTGCATTCGTGAAGGGGGTAAACTGCGGATCAAAGTCATGTCTGAAGGCTACGATTCGACCAAAAACATCCAGTTTCCCAGAGCTATTCGTGCCGAGGGCGCACGCTATGTAGTTGAAGGATTAGAACTTTCAAGCGATGGCTTGTCTGCGACACGCTACGCGAACGCCAACGCCAAGGGCGATCGCACTTTCTACCGTGTACATGGCAACATCACCCGTCTTGCTCAACCAGGTGAACCAGATATCTTCGTTGCTCATAGTCAATCAAGGTCAACTAATACAGGCAAAGCCTCCAAAGGCCTTGCCAGTGCCGCCGATCTTCCCGCAACTGACACCGTAGGAGAGAGCATTTTAGTTCAGTGTGTCAAAGATGGCAGCAAGCTCCGCGCTAGGGCGGTTTCCGACGGATATGAGCCGGATTGGAATATGCGTTTTCCGCGATCGGTTCGTGAGGAAGGAATGCTTTACGTTGTTGATGAAGTCAAAACAGCACCCGATGGTAAGTCCTATATTGCCTGTGGTGAAATTAAGCGATTTGTGCAACCTACCATTACCAATTGAGTTAAACTCAAAAGATTGTCAGTTCAATACCTTGTCCTAAAGGACACGCTAGGCGAACGCCAAAAATAGAGGTAGTCTAGCTTTTGCCGAAATAGCCTAACACAAGAGCTTGCACTACTCGTAAGCAAAACGTAAAACCTTAGTTCACAGGGATAGGACAGTATAAATTCCTGACACAAAAACCATACAGAATTTTATCAGCTCAGTTTTTTGCCATCAGGCAGAAATAAGCGTGTCTTATCAGAGTTTGAGAGATATTTTGCGTAAGTCCTAAATATTTTTGACTTGAGAATGCAACTCAGTATTGGTAGGCAATAATCATGCGACGACTGCGCTCACCCTTGGCGTTGGCAAAGCGTAGGCGTAGCCAGCCGTAGGCATCGCTGCAATTATCCTAGCCCTGAGTAGCACTTGAGATAATATTTGTATTAAAAATTGCATTTTTTTAATTTATATGCCTTAAATTTTTAATTTAAAAGTATATATTTAAACAGTAAAAATACTTAACATTAGCAGCTTTGGCACTTTAAAACACAGAATTAAACCGTTATCAAAATTTTCCGAAATTCATTATTCAGTAAATTTACGTATGCGTATTTAAGTCTTTTCAATTCAATATATGAATAGTAGACATTAGTCCATAAATAATAGGAGAAGACTGTGACGCTCTTAAATGAAGCTCAAGTGGAGCAGCTAAAAGAAATAACCACACACTTACGACAAGTAAGACAAGAAAAATCCATCCGTATAGAAGAAATAGCCGCTCAAACACTGATTCGCTCAAGTATTTTGCAAGCTTTAGAAGAAGAGCGATTTGGAGAATTGCCTGAGCCTATTTTTGTTCAAGGATTCATCCGTCGCTATGGAGATGCTTTAGGACTGGATGGAAATGCTTTATCATACGCCCTTATAACCAATGTTGTCCGCCCAGACTCCAATAATGATCGTAAGAATTTAGACAACAAACCAAATACATACATACCTCTTGTTGTTACCTACATTCTATTATTAGTAGCTGCATCTGCTGGTCTTTTTTATACACTTAACCCACCACAAATTACATCTGAATCCCTGACTCCAGAAAACAACACTCAACAGTCAGTAATCAGTGAAAAATAATTAGGCTGATATTTGCGGTTTACGCAGATGCCAACTAGTAGATTGTTCATAAGCATAAGCTACCTGAAACAGTTGGTCTTCTCGCAGCACATTGCCAATTAGCTGTAATCCTATTGGTAGACCTTGATCATCAAAACCACATGGCAAACTTAAACCAGGCAAACCAGCAAGATTCACTGGAATAGTCATCAAATCAGTTAAATACATACTTAAGGGGTCAGTAGTTTTTTCCCCTGCTTTGAAGGCTGTAGTGGGAGATGTAGGACAGACTAAGACATCAACTGCGCCAAAAGCCTTTTCAAAGTCTTGCTTAATCAGGGTGCGGACTTTTTGCGCTTTTAAGTAGTAGGCATCGTAATAGCCAGCCGAAAGGGCGTAAGTGCCGATCATAATCCGGCGTTTGACTTCTGTACCAAAACCAGTGGCACGGGTACGAGTATACATCGACAGCAGATTATCCGCATCAGGAGCGCGGTAACCATATTTAACGCCATCGTAACGAGCCAGGTTTGCTGACGCTTCCGATGGAGCGATGATGTAGTAGGTAGGTAAGCCATAGCGAAAGCGGGGACAGGAAACTATATGAATCTCTGCTCCCAAACTTTGTAGTATATCTACTGCTTTAGTAACAGCTTGTTCCACTACAGAGTCCAGACCTTCACCAAAAGTTTCTTTAATGACACCAATTCTTAACTGACCTCTGGGTTTGAAGTCTGGTTTTAAGCTGGCGGCGTAATTGGGAATAGCAACTTTTAGGCTGGTAGAGTCTTTGGGATCGTGACCTGCGATCGCACTCAATAATATTGCAGCATCTTCTACTGTGTTTGCAAATGGGCCAATTTGATCTAAAGACGAAGCGTAAGCCACCAAACCATAACGGGAAACCAATCCATAAGTTGGTTTCATCCCCACCACACCGCAAAAAGATGCAGGTTGCCGAATCGAACCACCAGTATCAGAACCGAGAGCAACCACACACTCTTGAGCCGCCACAGCTGCTGCCGAACCCCCCGAAGAACCACCCGGAACCCTTGATAAATCCCAAGGATTAGCCGTAACTTGGTAGGCTGAGTTTTCTGTGGAACTACCCATTGCAAACTCATCTAAGTTGGTTTTGCCTACCATTACCGCCCCAGCATCTACCAGTTTTTGCGTCGCCGTTGATTCATAAGGCGGTACAAAATTTTCCAAAATTCGAGAGGCGCAGGTGGTAGGTATTCCCTTGGTACACAAATTGTCCTTTATCCCAACTGGAATCCCTGCTAGCAGCCCAATTTCTTCTCCGGCAGCAATTTTAGCATCCACAGCGCTTGCCTGCTCTAATGCTCGTTCTGTCGTCACACATAAAAAGCTGTGCAATTTCGGCTCTAACGTTTGAATGCGGTCTAAAGCTTCTTGGGTAATTTCAACGGCAGAACGTTCTTTTTTAACTAGCTGTTGGTGCAACTCGCGGATGGATGCCATGATCGCTCTCTTTGTGATTCAAGTCCTTGATTTTAATACATATTAGCCAAGATTGGGTATTTGGATATTGAGATAAGACAGTTCCGTTAGCGGATAGCTAAGGTTTATACCATTTCACGAAAACCTTGATACACATAGATTTCTCGTAGGGGCATGGCATTGCCCATAGGTGTCAACTTAACGGAAAAGTCATGTCCCGCAAGGAACTGAAGTTCCTTGCTAATAGCTAAAGTCATCTGAAAGATGACTAAATATAGTCAAAAATCTTTAGTCCACTTCAGTAGACTTTAGCTAAAAGCCAGAGAACTTTAGTTCCAGGCGGGTGAGGGAGCCAACAGTTAAGCCATTTCTAGGCTTAAGTTGACACCTATGGGCATTGCCATGCCCCTACCAACGTATTTGTATCATTATTAAAGTGAATGGCTCTTTAACACTACTCCCCCACTCCCAAGACATTTGACTAAGCAGATAATTATGTATTGAAATGTGCTTAATAAGTTTTAGAAAGCAGCAAATATATGACTATTAGCTGTCTATTGAATAAGTTATCAAAGTTTCGATATATTAGCTACTTTCGTGTAAGAGTATGGCAAGTCTTTTCTAGTGATATAATCTTATATTACAAGCGCTATGGATATTACAAGTTTGATAATTTTATTAATTAAATTTAACAAAATTTTTTCGGGGGTAGGGTAGGATGGTCAAAATAACCATGCGCAAATATTTAGGCAAACAAAATGTCTATGACATTGGGGTTCAGTGTAACCATAACTTTGCGATTAAAAATGGTTTAATAGCTGCCAATTGTTTCAATAAATCTCATTCCACTGCCTATGGTTATGTAACTTATCAAACAGCATATTTAAAAGCTAATTACCCGCTAGAATATATGGCGGCATTATTGACGGCAAACAGTGGCGATACAGATAAGGTACAGAGATATATTACTAACTGTAGTAATATGGGTATTTCGATAGATCCGCCAGATATTAATCGTTCTGGTGTTGATTTTACGCCGACGGCAGGAAAGATTCTGTTTGGGTTTTCGGCGGTGCGTAACGTCGGACAGAGTGCGATCGCTTGTATTTTGTCAGCAAGAAATGACACAGAAGAGTTTAAATCCCTCGCTGACTTTTGCGATCGTGTCGATCTACGTGCTGTTAACCGCCGGACTATGGAATCGCTAATTTACTGTGGAGCCTTTGACAAAATTGAACCAAACCGCCAACAGTTAATTAACGACTTAGAATTAGTGTATGATTGGGCACAATCTCGCGCTAAAGACAGAGCTAGCGGTCAAGGTAATCTCTTTGATTTATTAGGCGACGGATTTTCTTCGACTCAGAATAAAAGAGCAAATAACGCCCTTGAAACTGCTCCCAAAACTAAACCTGTAATGGATTTCCTCCCACAGCAAAAGTTGCAGAAGGAGAAAGAATTATTAGGTTTTTATGTATCAGATCATCCATTAAAATCCCTACGGCAAATAGCACCACTTTTGACACCAATTAACCTTTCGCAACTCGGAGAACAAAGGGAAGAAATAAGGCTTTGTGCAGTTGTCATGTTGAATAACGTGAAAAAAGTGGTTACAAAAAAAGGTGACCCGATGGCAATTTTGCAAATAGAAGACTTAACTACACAATCAGAAGCTGTAGTTTTTCCTAAAACCTATGAACGCATTAGTTCCCTACTCCAAGTTGATACCAGATTGATTGTTTGGGGGAAAGTAGATCGACGCGACGAACAAACTCAATTTATCCTTGAAGATGCAGAACCAGTGGAAACAGTACAAATGGTGATGGTGGATTTAACTCCCCAGCAAGCGGGTAATATCGAAGAACTACATCGCTTGAAAACAATTTTGCAAGAACAGTCAGGAGACAAAGAAAGGGCAAAAATGCCCGTAATTGGAATTATCCAAACTGAAAATTCTCGTAAACTTGTTCGCTTGGGTTGGCAATTTAGTGTACAAGATTCTCGAATAACTGTTCAAGCTTTGCAAAATGCCAGTTTTCTTGCTCATATAAAATCGCTGACTAGTAGCTAAGGCTAAAAGCGAAAAGTCCTCCAGTACCGAAAGCAGCTTCAAATCAGTTTTAGTGAACTGTCAACAGTAAATTGCCTTAAGTATTAAGGAGTGGAATCGTTTTTTTAGTTACTTATGCGGATGATAATTTTCTGTAGGGAGTGGTATCGTTTTATGCCATAGCCCTTAAGGCTGCGACCGGGGGAAGGAGTTAAAACTTGATGATTGTCAACGATTTACATAAATTTGTTTCATACTGTAAAATAATTCAACCCCAAACTCAGGAGGACATTCAAAAGTTTTTTGAAGGGGTGATCTTGTTTCCTTATGATAACGAACTCTTGTTACAAGCTTATTTATTTCTGAATATTAAAGACTTGTTTCCCTCGTGCGCTGAATTGTTGTTATTTGAAAAATCTCCAATTTCAGATTATACGGATTTGGGTAAATGTGATTTCGTTTTCCTGACCTTTAAAGGTAGTCTGTTTTTAGTTGAAACTAAGTTTATTGATACAGAAGCAACAGGAGCGACAGAAAGAAAAAGAAGAAATAAACACAGAAACAAGGTATTTGAGCAAGTTATTACTTTGAAAGGACGATTTAGTGAATATTGGAATATGAGACTGGATCAATTAGAGTGCGGGGTTTTTACAACAGATTCAGAAGTTGCTTGGCGAGGAAATGGGGTGAATGTCACATCTAAATCAATATCTATAAATCAGCTGGAAAAGTGGCGAAGAAGTTATCACAGCAGTAAAAATCTTTCATCTCATCTAGATGAGTCAAAGTTTGAGGGGAAGGTTAATTTGAAAGGTTGAGCCTTGACTAAGTATACTTTTGACAGTTATTTGCCCTCCGTATACTTGGACGATTTGTTGAGCGATGCCTGTGGCGGGCTACGCCTACGCAAGTCCGAGTCCAAAGCCACCTGTTTGGCGCTTGTGAATGAGTTTTTGAGTTTCGTAAATTGTAATCGACCACAGGGCGATCGCAAATAAACTGTATCTTTTACGCCAACCGCAGATAAGGACACTTTTGTAAAAACCCAGATGCCTTGTTATGGGCATCTAAGTTATGAGTATGTGCTGGCGTAGGTCGAATAATGCCACCAAACAAATCATCCAACCCGTAGGGTGTGAAAAATTGCCATTGGCTTTTGGTATCTAATCGAACTCCCACAGCAGTAGCGGTGTGCAGCCAATCTGTGATACCATCCTCAGTACTAGTGTAGGGTCTGCGACCAAGACGCCAACGAGCAAAACTAGCTTGATTTTTTACATCAAACTGGTCATGAGGAAATTGTTCTGTGAGAGTCACTTTTGCTGCTAGTTCCTGCGAACGATTTCCCTCTATATCAAAGAATGCAATATCAAAATCTTTAATACCTAACCCACAGTCATTGCCAAAAATTGAATGCCAAACGGTGTTTCTGACTGCACCCCCAGCTAACCACCAGTTAGGTAGATTTAGTTGAGCGATCGCAGGTAATACTGTATCAATAGGTGTATCAGCTAAAATTATCTGTAGACGAGTATTATTCATATCAAATTCCTGGAATTGTCAAGTACAAGGTGAAAATATTATCATTCACATTTCATTAAGTTTACGGTGTTGCTAGTCCTACTGTTACCCTTGACGAGTCGATATTTTTTAGGGTAACTGCTGAAGTTATAGTATAAATAGAACAGGGTTTTACGGAAGGTTAAATTGTGAATTTAGATTTTATAATTTTTATTTATGGAAGATATATTTGCGCGACTAGAACGCACACTCAATCCTGAACTACCTCCCCTAACCGAGTCACAACAACAACTTCTCCAAGAACTCAGCATTGATCAAAATCAACCCGGTACGATTCTACATGACTTTCAAACCCTGATAGATTTCTTACAACCAAATGGAGTAGAAGTTAGTAGTATTAATAACCTTTTACCGTTGAAAGTACTATCAGAAGTTAATTTTCGGTTAAGTCACCCAATTGAAATTAAACTCAAACGCCCCGTACAGAAATCATACCCCTACATTAATGGACTATATTTGTTATTACGCAGTTCTGGGATAGCCCAAATTAGATCCCAAGGTAAGAAGCAAATTTTAGTGTTAGACGCAGCTACCTTAGAATCATGGTCAAATCTCAACCCAACAGAACGCTATTTCAACTTATTAGAAGCTTGGTTGATTTGGGGAAATAACGAAATTTTGGGTGAGCATCAAGACTCATTCGGGAATTTATTTAGATGCATTCAACTTTGGACTCGCGTCCCAGATAAAGGTTTAAAATTTCCTAAATATGAAGATCAACACGATATTAGTTATTACCCTGGTCTACATAACGTTGCCCTGTTAGAGTTATTTGGACTGTTATCTATCAAACAAGGAAAACCGCAAGAAGGCAAGGGGTGGCGCATTACTAGTTTACAACGCTTGCCCTTTGGTGATGCTCTATTGCAATTAGTATTTCCCCTGGGAATACGAGGAGAATTACAGGATGATGTAAATGTGGCTTTTGGAAAATTGCAGTCACATTTTCAAGCATTTTTTCCAGAATGGGAGCATAATTTATTTGTGAGAAAGCAAGGATTCACCGATGGTATTTATATTTTTAAAGTGTCCATTTCTAAAGCTTGGCGACGCATTGCCACACCAGCGAAAAAACCATTAAGCTGGCTAGCAGAGACAATTCTCGATGCTTTTGACTTTGACTATGACCACCTGTACGAGTTTAGTTATAAAGACCGTTTCGGTCGCATAATCAAAATCGGTCATCCCTACATGGAAACACCGCCATTTGCAGATCAAGTACAGATTGGTGATTTATCTCTAGAACCGGGTGCTAAAATAACCTATATTTATGATTTTGGTGATAACTGGAAATTTGATGTGCAGTTAGAAGCAATTAATCCACCTGATAACAAAATCAAAAAACTAAAAATTTTAGAAGTTTATGGAAATGCACCTCAACAGTATTGGAGTGAAGATGATGAAGATGAAGAATGAGGGAGACATGGAGACTTTTCTCAGTAAGGTATTTTAACAAACCTATTAAATTATTAAAAATAGCAACATTGAACTCAATTTATAACTTTAATTTGTATATCATATAGTTTTGCAAAGCTAAGACAGGCTTAATATTCTTCTGTGAAATCTTACTGGACATATGCAATCATGTGATTTAAGTAAAATCGGATAATTAACAGAATTTCGGTTCATTCTCGAAAATTTCAACAGTTATTTGCACACAAGGTTGATGAAAAACGACACACCAAAAGAATTAAACCCAGATCAAGAAATTGGACGCTTGATTGATGAGGTAATGTCTTCATCTCTGACTGATGAACAGTACCGCAAAAAGATGCAGCGGCGTAAAGAAGTACAGGATCAGCGCATAGCACAAGCTGTACCAGAAAAAGGGTTAATTATTGTAAATACTGGCAACGGTAAAGGTAAAACTACTGCGGCTTTGGGGATGGTGTTACGATCGCTTGGTCACGGGTATAAAGTAGCGATCATCCAATTCATTAAAGGTAGCTGGGAACCTTCCGAAAAAAGGGTTTTCAGTTATTGGGAAGATCAGATAGAATTTCACGCAATGGGCGAAGGCTTTACCTGGGAAACTCAAGACCGCGATCGCGATCTTGACAAAGCTAGCGCTGCGTGGGAAAAATCACTAGAATACATCCGCAACCCAGATTTTCATCTGGTGCTATTAGATGAAATTAATATTGCTCTCAAAATGGCTTACTTACAAGTAGATGAGGTTTTAGCAGGTTTGGCAGAAAAACCTGCTAACAAACACGTTATTCTCACAGGTAGAGGCGCACCAGCTGCTTTAATTGAACGTGCTGACTTAGTAACCGAAATGACCCTAGTTAAGCACCCATTCCGTGATCAAGGCGTTAAGGCGCAACCAGGAATTGAGTATTGAGTTGAAGATTACTTACACATTTGCAATATGCGGCGATCGCTAGCAGTGATAGAATTTAACCGATGAAAGTCTTGCAGAGCCACCGAGTAAGCATAATTGCTTGACTGATCTTCACTAAAATTAGGCAGTCTACTACTTGTAGCTACTTGATTCGACTGGTTAGAGCTAGCTTGATTTGATGAACCGTTAACCGTCATCGCCAACTCTCCTGACTGGTCGAGTGTACCTTGAAAACAATTAAACTCCGATTGGGGCATATACAAAGCACCAGTCGCCTTGCTCTGCTGCTTCTTAAATATGATATAAGATTGACCTATCTGGTTTGCTTTTGGGGATTGACCATAGAGATAAATCCCATCTTTGGTAGGAAAACTCTTTCTTGGTAAAACTCCTGCGCCTTTTGTAGCTACCTGAGAACTTGGAACCAGCGATGTGATTGTTGGTAGTGTTTTTCCGCTCTTATCCACAAAAATCTCTCTATCTTCAGAAGCCGCTTTCAGTTGACTTCTCTCCTCTCGAATTTTTCTGAGCTGCGACAAAAGAGAGGTTTCGGAAGTTTTCTGAATCTGAGCCGATGATAATGGAGAATCTGTAACCGATACTACTTGAGTTTGCTTGGCTATAAAGCCCAAACCGAGAAGTAAGCCTAAGCCCGCGAGGGAAATTCTCCACTGGCGAGGAGATAATAACTGATGAAGGTTGTTAAGCACCCTACTTCTCCTGTAAAAAATGAACTAAGTTCTATGAACTTATTTAGACTCTAACCAAGTCTTAATTGTAAAAGACTTTGTTAAGGACTTAATTTCTATTGTCTGAAAAAGAAAACTGTCAAAAACTAAAGTTTTTATTTAATTTAGTTCGACAATCTTAAATTACCATCAGTTAGAGTATTTATACTTCATCCAGTGGATTCATCTCATTGGGGAGATGCAGTGTATACACAAGTCTTCTAGAGTTGCCCCATAGACTTTTGATCCCCCCAACCCCCATTAAAAAGGGGGGACTTTGATTCCGGTTCCCCCTTTTTTAAGGGGGGCTAGGGGGGATAAATAAGTGCCTAAGATCACAGACAATCACTTTTCAAACAACCTCTAAAGAACGCAAATTTAATAACGTGCAATTCTTATTTAACTTGGAATGGTGCGTTACGCTCCGCTAACACACCCTACTTTTGCACTTTATTTAATCCACATTCCTAAGCATAAAAAAACCGCCCCCTGAATTCAGGAGGCGCATCACTAAGGTAGTGTAGAGACGTAGCATTCCTACGTCTCTCGTTTTAGCTAGCAACGTATTCTTGGACATTGGCACGACGGCGACGCAAATGAGCCAAAGCCTGATGCTCTAACTGACGAACGCGCTCACGGCTGAGACTCAATCTCTCACCCACTTTCGCCAATGACAATTCGTTACCATCCTCTAAACCAAAGCGTAAGGCTAAAACTTCTCGCTGCTGCGGGGTTAGTTCTGCTAGCAAGTTGTTCAAGTCTTGGCGTAAGAATTCCTGGTTGGTGTAATACTCTGGTGATGGTCCGTCATCTTCGAGCATTTCTTGTAACTCAGTATCCTGGTTCTCGCCAACTTTCACATCCAAAGATACTGGTTGACGCGCCATATTTAAGTACTCGCGGATCTGAGCGGGTTCTATCTCCAGTTCTTTGGCAATTTCCGCCGGGGTAGGCGATCGCCCCAAGGTTTGAGCCAACTCGCGCTGCACTTTCTTGATTTTGTTCAGTTTCTCGGTAATGTGGATCGGTAAGCGGATAGTGCGGCCTTGCTGGGCGATCGCGCGGGTAATCGCTTGGCGAATCCACCAGTAAGCGTAAGTCGAGAACTTATAACCCCTCATTGGGTCAAATTTCTCCACACCCCGCTCTAATCCTAGTGTTCCTTCCTGGATCAAATCCAGAAATTCCATATTCCGCTTTTGATACTTTTTCGCAATAGCAACTACCAAGCGCAAATTCGCTTCGATCATTTTTTGCTTTGCTCGTTTACCTTGCGCTACCGTTTGTTGGATCTCGGTTTCCGATTGTTTAACCTGGTCAGCCCACTCTGACATATTCGGCTCGCGTTGCAGTTTTTTCGCCAAAACCTCTTTAGCGTCGATGAGCGTCATCATTTGTTGCACCTGCTTCCCAAAGACAATTTCTTGTTCACGGGTTAGCAGTGGTACACGACCAATTTCCCGCAGATAGGTTCGCACCATATCAACCGTGAATTTGGTATTGAGATTTTCCGTTTGGGTGTTGACAGTAGGCATTCGTGCTTTGTCCTCTACTCCGTAAACACAATATATGTTTTCTTACTAAAGTTGATTGAAAAAGGTAGTACATCTATCACAAAATATCGGAATTTACCAAAAGCAATTAATCAATTGATATAGCCGTTGTGAAGATGGTAAACCCTTGAGATAGGTTCCTTACCTTCCCTAAATTTTTTAATCTCTTATAAACACGCTGGGTTGTTTTTGAGAATTCTTCTCTTGAGTAGTTACTGGTATTAACTAGCAAATCCGAAGTCGGTATGAGTTCTCTTATCTTTATAATACGATAAATCAAGAAGATAGTAAAGTATCTTAAGATAAAGCTTGTAATTATAATTTAGAATTGCCCGTTTGCGAAAAAAATTTTAAAGTTCCTTAAAATTACTGACTACATTTATAGTGACGCGAAAAACCCCTCTTCTGTTGCTAAAAACTAGCCGGATAACCGAACTTAATTTGCTGTGAGGATGGAGGGATGTTACGAATTGGTCATTGGTCATTGGTCATTGGTCATTTGCAAAGGACAAAGGACAACTGACAAATGACTATTTAGAATCCAAGGTCAGCTTTGGCCAGTTCAGCAGCGGCGAATACTTCTGCGTCAGGTTTTTCTTCCCAGGCTGGCTCACCAATTTCTTCGTAAAAAGTTGCGTCGTAAGGACGGGTACGCACTACCACTGGCATCGGAACGGCATGACCCAAAATTAAGGCTTGTTGTTTAGAATCTAACTTTGCCAACACTGATCGCAATCCGCCGCCACCAGATACACCTGTAAAAATCGCGTCAATGTCTTTTTCATCATTGAGCAAAGCGGTAATGCGAGTCCCAATTTGGGACATAATTTCATTATCTATCCCTGATGGACGTTGATCAACTACCAAAAGTGTGACAAAGTATTTCCGCAGTTCACGGGCAATAGTCCCAAAGATCGTACTTTGCACCACTGCTGGGTCAAGAAAACGGTGCGCCTCTTCAATGGTAATCATTAATGGCGTTGGGCGATCGCAAGGATTTTTGCTTTGCAGGAATTTATCTGCTTTTTTGACATAATGCTCGTGAATACGCCTAGTGATCATATTCGTCACCAGCATATAAGACAGCATATTCGACTGGGAACCAAATTCTATCACAACATTCTTCCCAGCTTCCAGGCACTGAACAATTTTACTAATATAATTCTGGGGGCAAACCGCTCGCATATACTTCAAGCTATCCATCCGCAAGAGTTTGCGCTGCAATGCCATAATCGAGCCTTTGTGTCCACGCTTCTCGTCGCAGAACATTTCGATTTCTTCGTTAGTCATGTTCAACAATTGGACAATCCAGGCTTTGCCAAACTCGCTATATAGAATATTGGCGTTATCCAAAGCTGCGTCAGATAGTCCTAACTCTCGGCTACATAACTTAATATCTTCAACTTCAATTTGCTCGTAGCTCAAATAAAGTTCTTGAGCATCACGTACACCCCGGCGCTTTGTCGATTCGGGGTCAAGGGTGTAAACTTCAACTTTACTAGGAAATAGTTGCTTTAAACCTTTAACAGTACTGACATTTTTACCTTCGGCAACAGCTTCCCAACCATACTCAGAGTGCATATCAAAAATCAAGTTTACTGCCGCATTTTTACGGATAACTCCAGCTAAAATTAGCCGGGTTAGAAAGGATTTGCCAGTACCAGATTTCCCAAAGATCCCATTACTTCGTTCCACAAAGCGGTTTAAATCAATGCAAACTGGCACATCCATATCCAAAGGTTTTCCGATGGAAAAATTGCGCCTTTGGGGGTCATCTTCCCAACCGAATACCCGGCGAAAATCGTCAACACTTGCATCGTAAACTTGACTAAAGTGGCTGGGAATAGTTTTAACAGGCAACAATTCCATTGTAGTACTGGTTTGTGGCACAAATGAAGCCAAACCCGTCATTGATGGGAGGAAAGGATTTGCCGATTTGCCGTTAGTTGGGGAGAAAGATTCTTCCGATTCGGGAGTAAACATCAACATCGGTGCGAGGTTGATCATACCATAAGTACCACTTCCGGCTAAAACATCTCGTAAAAAAGTGTCTTCCCAACTGGGAGGATTAGCAATAATTCGCGCATTAGCAGCTCCCAATGCCACATCTGTCAGCATACAAAAAAAACGCGATCGCATCCCTTGCACAACAAGAAACTTGCCTACCCGCATATCTTCTACAGAAATGTCAGGATGCAATCGTACTTCTAACCCTTCAGTCAGAGAACCTTGAATAACCGAACCTAATGGCTGTCCCAAATTCATCTGATTAATTACTTACATGATTGTTGGTGCTATGTCTGATGTTGAATTTTAATTGGCATGGGGCAAAAGTTGCGAATTTGTCAAGAGTATTGCCCTATGCCAATTACCTAATCAATTTGAATCGAAGTTGGTGCACTACCCATTGGTGAAGTTATACTAATTACTGGTTTGCGGAATTGAGTGTAAAGGCGATCGCGCCAGGTGAAGAATGGTTCATAATTAATATTCTCTGCAAAGATTGGCAATCCTTTACCTCTAAGAGAAGCTGGTAAATCCAGATAGGGGCCAGAGGGAAACTTCAGCAATATCGACAAACCTGCTACTGCCAAATCAGCTAAAGTCGGCTCATCTCCTGTTAAATAAGGACTATCTGCCAGTAACAATGTTAACGCTTCCAAGTCTTGTTTTAAAGATGCGATCGCTGACTGGATCACATCTGGACTATAACCTACCCCAAAACCCAACAGTGTCATGAAGTCACTAGGTACTCCTTCAACCAGACTTTTAAATATATCTGGTGTGGAGGTGGGTAATAAAGACTTGCGGAAATTTTGATCTTGACTTATTGCAGCAAATAGCGCTTTCCGACCTTTGACGCCTATAGACTCATCCGCCCATTCTTCGATCAATAAAGTTAAACCACGTTTTTTGGGATCTTGCGGTATGATTGGGCGATCGGGGTATTCTAAATCCAAATACTTAGCAATTTCCGTAGAATCCGCAATATATTTATTACGATCTTTCAATACTGGAACTTGTTTTTGACCAGTCAGCCGGAACAGTTCTACCTGTCCCATCCCTGGTGTAACCTCTATCTTGCGGTAATCTAGTCCTTTAAAATCTAGAATTAGGCGCACTTTCTCTGAGTAGTGAGATAGTTCCCATTGGTATAATTCCAGCATATTGTCTACTTTGTAACTGGTCAAGTTCTTAACTTTACAATTGTATCTTTAGTTAAAGTAATTTTTATTAACTTAGTTGCTTAGTTATCTATATAATTGACATTAAGCCCGATTTTTGGCAAAGCCGTCTATTTAAAAATATTATTTTCTGATTATTAAATAATTAAATATAGAATTCCTATCTTATTTTTGAAATACACGTAGGGGAAGCCAATGTGTTGTTAGCGATCGCACAGCAGTAGCAAAGAACGAGCGTCCGTAGTCCGGTCTGGACAGGCTTTTTCTCAGAGCTTCTTGTAACTTCTAACTTTTAAATATTATATTTTCAAACTGCTTTAGAGTTTAGACTACATCAAGCGAGCTTTTTAATTCCTTTTGTTATTATGAAGAAAATTTATTCAATTTACATAAAAAATGTGCTAAATATACTTAATAGTTACCAGCGTGAGTCAAAGTTAGATATTTAACCTTCCCACCACAAATTATTTTAGGAAAAAATTTTACTTCCCTCTGAGGTTGGATTTTGTGGATAGCAAAGTGTTATAAATCTTTATGTAATGTGTGGACGAAAAAGAGAAACAAAATTTATGAAGACGAATTACAGCAAATTGCTGACCACGTTGGCAGGCATAGCGGGATTAACTAGTTTCAGCTTCCTTATTACTTTACCATCTGAAGCAAAACAGGCACTACCCCAAGAAGTGGCACAGAAAAGTGGTGGAACGCTAAATCCTAGACCAAGTATTTTCAACGAGCCTCCTTATAATCGTGGTGGTAGCACTACACCTAGTGAAGCTGCACCCGGCATCCCTGACGAGCAACCCACTACACCACCAACAGAAGCAACCGACAATCAAGGCAAAAACTTGTTAGCGTTGGCAGAGTCAAACGCTTCTTTTACAACCTTAACCAAAGCTTTAAAAGCAGCAGGATTGACCGGAGCTTTACAAGGCACAGATAACTTGACTATTTTTGCACCCACTGATGCAGCTTTTGCTAAGTTGCCACCAGATGCCTTGCAAGAATTGTTAAAACCAAGCAACAAAGAAGTATTGATCAAAATTTTAACTTACCATGTAGTACCTGGTAAGGTATTGTCCACTGAGTTGAAGTCTGGTGAAGTTAAAAGCCTTGAAGGCGGCACAATCAACGTTAAGGTTGACGCTGGTACAGGTGTGACTGTCAATGATGCTAAAGTGACTCAAGCAGATATCACAGGCAGCAATGGTGTAATCCACGCAATCGATCAAGTAATTTTGCCTCCTGACTTGTAATAAAAATAACATCTCTTCGCGGAATTCAAAATTTGTTTGGGAAAGTTCTGAACGGAGTAAACCTCCGCTCAGACTTTCTATAAAATTCAAATTTTAGTGACTCCCGGTTTTGAGTCTCTTCCAAAATAAGATGTTCTCACATAGTTATAGCCGGATCTCGCAATCATTAAAAACTTGTAAAATATTACACAAGATTACGCTTATC
This sequence comes from Chroococcales cyanobacterium, assembly GCA_038249935.1. Classification (GTDB taxonomy): domain Bacteria; phylum Cyanobacteriota; class Cyanobacteriia; order Cyanobacteriales; family Nostocaceae; genus Nostoc. The sequence goes on along the minus strand of JBBSCU010000046.1, from coordinate 1,154 downwards.
AGATTTAACTGAAACTTCTTGATTTTTGCTTAAGTTTTTCGTGAGCAGCCAAAATAATTTTTTCGGTTTCTTCCCAGCTAATACATTTGTCAGTTACAGAAACACCATATTTTAATTCTTCTTGTTTACCAGTAATTGGTTGACTACCCTCATGCAAATTTGATTCCAGCATCATGCCAACTATTGATGTGTTGCCATTTAATATTTGTTGAATAATATTTTCTAAGACTACAGGTTGTAATCTATAGTCTTTATTTGTATTGCCGTGGCTACAGTCGATAACAATTCTTGGTGGTAAATTTGACTCTTTTAATTTATCTTCAGCCAGTTGGACATTTGCTGCATCAAAGTTTGGTTGAGTACCACCCCTTAAAATTACATGACCGTAAGCATTCCCTTTAGTTTCAAATACGCTAACCTGTCCGTTTTGATTAATTCCCAAAAAATTATGCGGATTTCTCGCTGATTGTAGGGCATTCAAAGCTACTTGAATATTGCCATCAGTACCGTTTTTAAAACCCACAGGCATCGAAAGTCCACTTGCCATTTCACGATGAGTTTGTGATTCGGTCGTGCGTGCTCCAATGGCAGACCATGTAATCAGTTCACTAATGTATTGAGGTATGATTGGATCTAATGCTTCTGTGCCAGTAGGTAATCCCAATTCTGTAATTTTCAATAGCAGGTCGCGTGCAATTAATAAACCATTTTCTACATGGAAAGAATCATCCATATCTGGATCATTAATTAATCCTTTCCAACCTACCGTTGTTCTTGGTTTCTCAAAGTACGCTCGCATAATTAGTAGCAGGTTATCCTTGACTTGTTCAGCCAATGCTTTTAACCTGTGAGAATATTCGATCGCTGCTTTGGGATCGTGGATTGAGCATGGGCCAACCACTATAAATTTTCTGCTATCCTGAAAATCTAGGATATGTTCTACTTCCTGCCTATATTTTACAACTGTTTGTTCTGCCGATTCTGTTAAAGGTAATTTTGATTTGACTTCCTTGGGAGTTAACAAAATGCGATCGCTGTCAATATTAGTATTAAATAATTGGTTGTGCATGGGGATGCTCTCTTAAATTTGTGCCACTATTTTTATATGTGGTGCTTACTATACACATTTTTACGCAAAAGTTCAATATGCCCTC
>JBBSCU010000045.1:0-25996 GCA_038249935.1 Chroococcales cyanobacterium | reverse complement strand
TTGGGCTAATTACAGTAACCGCTTTGAACGGCTTCGCATTTTGTTACCCAGAACATCACAAATTGCCATCGGGTATCAAATTCAAGATGATGTTGATCTACTAGAGGATGATGGTAGCGATCGCACAGAGGTCTGTATATTCGATTTTGGTGAGTGGTTTGTAGTAGAATTGTTTCGTGGAAGAGGTAGTGAGACACGCCTGTTTCCAAAAAATTCCAGAAATGAGCAAATCCTTTTTGGTGAATCCACTCTTTCAGTGAAAAGTTCATCCCGTCTACGTCCCATACTGGAAAACTGTGCCAAAGTATCGAACTTTTGAGTAATGAGTGTGAGCAACCTATCTGCGGCATCTGGATTTCCAGTAAATAGATAATCGTTAATTTCTTGTAAGTCTTGGGTAGCTTGAGGCGATAGAAAATATAAACTCATTATTGTGCCTGAGTCTTTCTCAAAGCTTGGTTCTTTTGACGCAGCTGCTCAATTACTTCTCTACCGTCAAGTCGTTCTCCGCGATCAAGTTGCTCAACCCCAATCATAATTTCCCTTTGGAGTTCCTCAAACCGACCTTTGTAAATACGTTCCCGTTCCTCCAATAGCCTAATAGCTGCAAGAATTACTTCTTCTGATGAGTTGTACTTTCCGCTTGCAACCTGACTTTGAATAAACTGCTCAAGCTCGGTTGTTAAGGAAATATTCATAAACTCTTACCATATTTTTGTTCTCATATTCTAATTCTAGATGGGAAATGACGGCAATCCATTCCGATCACCATTGATCTAAATTAGGACTTACGCAAAAGTACACACGCTCTGGGGCAATTCATGAATTGCCCCTACCTGAAAATGCACCACAACCACGTTAAGCTGAATTAGAGTAGCAATTTATTGCGCTTTTTAATATGCAAATCTCTGTGACTGTCAAATTTTAATTTTTTCTGCTTGAGAAACCCGGAATGCTAGACCAAATTTTTGATTACCTTAACTTTCATTTCAGCGTTGAAGCCCTGATAGTTCTGCTGATCCTGATATTTTTAGAGGCGGTGCTATCTGCTGACAATGCGATCGCTCTGGCTGCGATCGCTCAAGGGCTGGAAGACAAAGAACTTGAGCGTAAAGCCCTCAACTTTGGTTTAGTCGTTGCATATATACTGCGAATCACTCTGATTTTAACTGCCACCTGGGTACAAAAATACTGGCAATTTGAACTATTAGGCGCTGCTTACCTGCTGTGGTTGGTATTCCAACACTTTACCTCTCAAGAAAGTGAAGGGGATCACCATCACGGGCCACGTTTTAATTCGTTATTGCAAGCGATACCCGTGATTGCGTTTACAGATTTGGCATTTTCTTTGGATAGTGTGACAACTGCGATCGCAGTTTCTCAAGAAAAATGGCTAGTGCTAACAGGTGCAACAGTTGGTATTATCGCACTGCGATTCATGGCGGGATTGTTTATCCGTTGGCTAGACGAGTATGAAAACCTAGAGGATGCAGGCTATATAACTGTAGCGTTGGTGGGCTTGCGCTTGTTGTTGAAAGTGGTAAATGATAATTTAGTTCCACCAGAATGGTTAATGATTACTGCCATCTTCCTAATTTTAGGCTGGGGATTTGCCAAGCGTGTTGGCATGGAATTACCTCAAGTAGAGCCAGAAAAGAGCGAAGTCTCTAAGTAAGAAGAGGGGGATGAGGGGCAGGATTAGCGCGTCTCAAACCCTATTGACAAGCGGACTTACCTGATCAGCAATCAAGTTGGAAACAAGGTGGCACTATCCGAGCTAGGGTAAGATTTAATCCATCTAGGTGCAAGGTTCGAGTAATGACAACAGGATTTGAGAACAAGAAAAGCAAAACCAAAGCATCTTTTGCACCCAACATAGATAGGGAAGATATTGAGGAGTATGGACACAATAAACAGGAGTGGTTGAAAACGTTTTTGGAACTACCATTTGGAATACCCAGCCCCGATACTTTTAGGAGGGTGTTTGAGAGAATTAACCCAAAAGAATTTGAGCAATGTTTTTAGCCAACGAGTAGAGAAAGGGCATCACCGAAAAAGAAAATCGTCAAGTGTACACTGTGCCACTGTCACAACTTCCTATACTCCATGAACAAGATTTATGGGTAGGACTAACAACAGTAGTGATGGTGAGTGCAGTCGGCGGTGTCGGTTTCCGTCCCGTCGAACTGCCGAACCCGCAGGGGGTAGTACGTTCAATTCAGCATTGGAATAAAACTACCCAAGAAGTTCAATTTTACATCACTAGTCTCGTTAGTGATCCTAACAAAATTGGTAGTGCAATTCGACAACATTGGGGGATTGAAAACTCTGCTCATTGGACATTAGATGTCACATTCCATGTTCGCGAAGCGGCTCTGAAAGAACAGATGAGTCCCGAATTCGTTCTCTGCACAGTCCACAGAATTTTGCTTTACTACGTCGTATTGCTCTCAATGCTTTGAAACGAGAATCATCTTTCCGTCGCTCTCTTCGCCAAAAGTCTCGGCGAGCCGCTATGAATGATCTGTATATGGTTTCTGTCTTGGCTGCGGCTCTCCAAACTCCACTCTCTCCGATCCAACTAATCCAACTGTCAATAGCGTTTGAGATGCGCTAACCCTGGAAATTGAAACCCAATTAAATTTTGATACAGAACATCACCACTATCAACTTGTAAATGTCGGCTGGAAAAATGACCGTCGGATTTATGGTTGTTTTTTACATATAGACATCAAAGATGGTAAAGTTTGGCTGCAACAGAATGGAACAGAAAATGAAGTTGGAGAAGAATTAGCGAATTTAGGTATCCCCAAACAGGATATTGTCATCGGCTTTCATTCGCCATATAAACGCCAATTTACAGATTATGCTGTGGGTTAGCAGTGGGTTAAATATCCATAAATATCAAGATTCAACTAATCAGGTAAAAAATCTTCATTTAAACATTCATCCACAGTAAAAGGAAATTCTACAGGAAAAGCATCAAGTGACAATCCAGTTTCATCACTGGCTTGCTTTCTTGCATCTTGATAACACTCAGGCAAAACTTCCTGGAAATATGGTTGTAAACTAGGACTATCCTTAAAAGTTCTTGTCAACCTGCGGCGATGTTCTCTAATAGTTCCTTTCCAACTGTTAGAGCGTTTTTCTGACTGATATTTGTATTTCAGTAAATGCATTAAGATAACAACTAAATTACTCTCAAGTGCGTGTTTTTCACTTCTCCCCATGCTTTCAATCTCTTCAATGAGATTTTCTAAATCAATTTCAGAAAATCTGCCTTCCTTTAATTGTTTAGCAGTTGTCTCTATCCACAGATAAAAATCTTGGTCGTAAAGATGAAAGTTTGTAAAAATCGTTGGTTGAGGCGCTGTCATCTAATTTTCAACCTCCCAAAATCCAACCAGTAAACTTAATTTAATCCCGCTCTTGCTATGCTCATTACATATCTAAATAGATTCGTTTGGGCGTATCCCAAGTGGAACTTGAGACTTCGCAAGTAGCAGGGTAAATATATAATAACAAAATTTTAGTAAGTCAAGAATGATAACATATTTGACATTGTGGCGACTGGATATCCACAAGACAAACCAAAAATCAAATAGATATTATTTACGTGTATTATAAGTAATAGTTGCCACTTTACCATTAGCAAGGCTATTTTTAGAATAGCTACTCCTATTACCTATCACCCCCATGAGTGCCGAATATTCCGAAGACCGCCTGGTACAACAAACTACCGCTAACTTCTTTGAACAAACCCTGAAATGGCACTCAGTTTACGCATACAAAAAGGAAACCTTCGGCACTAACGGTACACTGGGACGCAAAGATAAAGGAGAAATCGTCCTCATGCTATCTGCGCCAAGCACTAGAGAAACTTAACCCTGGTCATCCACAGCAAGTATACGACGATGGGACCCTTGCATTCACCACACGATTGGATTGACAGTAACTGTTCCATTACCGTTAACGCCAACAGGTCAGCTTTGGAGTAGTAAACATTACGACCTTTGCCACTACTGTTAACCGTAGGTACTATAACTCCCTTCTTCCAGCGATGGGAGGGTTGAGAGATATTTGAAATTGAGATTAGTTTTGGGTTTCAGTAAGTATTAAATTTAGGGGTGGGTTGAAAGCAAGTCCTTTCATCCGCTTGTTTGAATTGTTCTGTATGATAATTACAGAGCGTATTATATTAGCGACATTAATTTGTCACCATTAAATGAGCGACACCTAATTTGTCACGACGACAACTAATCTGGCTCAATGACAACAATTTGTCACCGATGACAGATAGTTCGTCACTGTACATTAAATATCGCTAACAGCCTGGAGAAGGCAACTTATTAAAAATGCGGATGAAAGGACTTGAACCTTCACTCCTTTCGGAACTAGAACCTAAATCTAGCGCGTCTGCCAATTTCGCCACATCCGCATCAGTTTATTATCGTACCATAAGAAATTATTTATGGCAAGGGTGAGAAATCAATTCAAAATGTAACAGGACTTACGCAACTGGCACAATGCGATCGCCATTATATAACTATGAATTATTTTAATCTCCGACTCAACATATACCGCAATGTAGATTTGCTCGTCAGACCCAGCCTTATATAGTAACTAGTAAGAGGACATTTAGGAGATTATTAATTCATGCCCGATGAGCAACGATTTGAAGAGAAATTTCTATCCGAGCAAGCTGAAAGGACAATATCTGAAAAGCTAGATGAAGTAGAACAAATAAAAGTAGATGTACAAACTGATTTCTTGAAAATAGTTCAGGGACAGGCGGATGGAGTTTCGGTTTCTGGTCAAGGATTACTTATCCAACAAGATATTCGTGTACAGGAAATAAAACTGCAAACAGATAGTATTGCCGTCAATCCCTTAAGCGCTCTTTTGGGTAAAATAGAATTCAATGAGCCAGTAAATGCCATTGCTCGGATTATACTTACAGAAGTAGATATTAATCATGCCTTGGCTTCAGACTTTGTTAGCAGCCAGATACAAAACTTTGATTTGGATGTAGATGGCGAAATTGTGAGTTTTGAACCGCAAGAAATTCAAGTATTTTTACCTGGTGATGGCAAAATAGAATGTAGGGGAAAGGTGCTGTTAAAAGAAACGGGAAATACTCGCACTTTAGCTTACACTGCGATCGCACGTCCACGTACTAGTTCACAACCCGCGATGCTGGAAAGTTTTAACTGCACTGAGGGAGGCGGGGTTTCAGTAGAGTTAGTCACAGCAGTAATGCAGAAAGCCAAATATTTAATGAATATACCATATTTTAAATGGCAGGATATAGCATTTTCTATTAAAGATATAAAAGTAGAAAAGGGTGGTCTAATACTTATGGTAGAAACTGAAGTGAGTCAAATACCATCATCGTTAACTCTACTATCTCCTTAACGGTATTGGCATCAGTTAAAGATAATTTTTGTAACTAGGGAGTGATGTAAATTTGTTAAAAGTTTTATAAGCTTTTTAAAGCTACTTTTTTCTAAATAACAACTATGCAAGAGTATGATGTTGTGCTTATCGGTGCCGGACACAATGGGCTAGTTTGTGCAGCTTACTTGTTGAAGGCTGGTTATAGCGTCCTGTTGCTGGAAAAGCGTTCTGTTCCAGGTGGCGCAGCAACAACTGAAGAATGTTTACCCGAAGAAGCTCCTGGATTTAAATTTAACTTGTGTGCTATTGACCATGAATTTATTCACTTAGGGCCAGTTGTTGAAGAATTAGAACTAGAAAAATACGGCTTGCATTATCTGGAATGCGATCCGGTTGTTTTCTGTCCTCATCCTGATGGCAAGTATTTCTTAGGACATAAGTCGGTGGAAAAGACTTGTGCAGAAATCGCTCGCTACAGTGAACGTGATGCCAAAAAATACGCCGAATTTGTAGACTATTGGCAGCGATCGCTAGGTGCAATGATTCCTATGTTTAATGCACCGCCGAAGTCCATTATAGACATTCTTGGTAACTACGACATCACCAAACTGAAAGATTTATTTTCGGTTATTGGTTCTCCAAACAAAACGCTGGACTTTATTCGCACTATGTTAACCAGCGCCGAAGATTTACTTAACGAGTGGTTTGATGAGGAATTTCTGAAAGCGCCACTAGCAAGACTTGCATCAGAACTTGGTGCGCCACCATCACAAAAAACCCTTGCAATAGGTGCAATTATGATGGCAATGCGTCATAATCCTGGGATGGCAAGACCTCGCGGCGGAACTGGCGCACTTGTGCAAGCTTTGGTGAATTTAGTCACAAGTAAAAATGGCGTTATTCTCACCGATCAGCACGTTGAAAAAGTTTTAATTGATGACGGGAAAGCTGTGGGTGTGCGGGTTGCTGGTGGTAAAGAATACCGCGCTAAATACGGGGTTATTTCTAATATTGATGCCAAGCGGTTATTTTTGCAAATGACCGATAAAAGTGATGTTGATGGAGCCGACCCAAATTTATGGGAAAGATTAGAACGTCGCATCGTTAACAATAACGAAACCATCCTCAAGATAGATTTGGCTTTAGACGAACCACTGCGTTTTCCATACCACGCTCACAAAGACGAATATCTCGTTGGTTCTATCTTGATTGCAGATTCCGTGGCTCATGTAGAACAAGCTCATAGTAAATGTACCTTGGGAGAGATTCCTGATGCTGACCCATCCATGTACGTGGTGATGCCTAGCTATTTAGACCCGACATTAGCACCTCCAGGCAAGCACACCGTATGGATTGAGTTTTTCGCCCCTTATCAAATTACCGGTGCAGAAGGCACTGGTTTAAAAGGTACCGGTTGGACAGATGAATTGAAAAACAAAGTTGCAGATAGGGTAATTGATAAGTTGGCAGATTATGCACCCAATGTTAAGAATGCAACTATCGCCCGTCGTGTAGAAAGTCCAGCAGAATTAGGAGAAAGATTAGGGGCGTACAAAGGGAATTATTACCATATTGACATGACCCTAGATCAGATGATATTTTTCCGTCCCTTGCCAGAAATAGCAAACTACAAAACGCCAATTGATAATCTATTTTTGACTGGTGCAGGGACTCATCCAGGTGGTTCGATTTCGGGAATGCCAGGACGCAATTGTGCGCGTGTGTTCTTGCAGGCAAAACATCCCATTAGTCAAACTTTGAAGGATGCGCGGGATTCGATTAAGTCAACTGTCGAGTCAGTGTTTGGGATTAGTTAAGGGTTGCAAAGATAGAGCCTATTATCTATTTTGTGTCTTTGTGCTTGAAAATATAATTTTTGGATCACAAAGACACGAAGTTATTAAAGATATTTGATATCATGTCTGCACCCAGGTTAAACACGCATTGGCTTTACCCCTGCGATCGCTCTTGGGTCAGTGATGAGTATATCATTAGATGGGAATCAATAAGAGCGATCGCCCTTCGCGGAGCGTTCCGCAGGAAAGGCGGGGCGTATCCCATCGCTTGACTTTTAAGACAGTCGTCACAAGAACAGGGGATGGCATAACCGCCCACCGGAGGCGATCGCACTACTCTCGTTTCAGAAGTTTATAATTTAAGTAAAAGTTCTTGGTAGGTAACAATTTCAGTATTTTCAAATCTCTTAATTACTAATAAATCTTGATCTCCTGTAACTAGAAAATTAGCACCACTATCTTTTGCTAGTGCTAAAAGATAATTATCTTTGGGATCTCGACAAAGAGATACTTCTGATGTAATGTTTATAAATAAACCAATATTTTGCAGAATTTGAATTAATTCATCAACTTTGTTAAACGTGAAATATTTTTGTAACTTAGGACGTTGAGTAACTACGATAATTTCTTCTAAAATTTCCTCAGAAATTACCAATTGAATCGTTTGCTCAACCAAAAGATTTTTTAATTATTTCAATTCCTTGCCAATCAAAAAGCTAATCCAAAGATTAGTATCAATGATTATCTTGGCTACTTTATTTTCTGGCATAAATTTGAGAACGGACAATTTCAACTTCTTCGGTAATTTCTTCTAGAGACAATTCATCAGTTTGAAATATTTCTAGTAACTGAGTTAACTTTTTATTCAAGGTTTCTTTTTCTAGTTCCTTACTCAGTAACAATTTTTCCGAATCAGAAAGTTGTTTAACTAGGCTAAGAATTTGCTCAAATGTCAAGGGTAGTTGATAGGTATTTTGTAACATTAGGATTTTTACCTTTACGAGTTTCTGATAGAATATCTGTATCAATTAAAGATTTTCTCACAACTAACTTTAGTCTCTATAATTCCTGTGTTTTAAAATATCTGCAACCATTTCATCAACTAGTTCAGAATCATTAGCCCATTTGCCAATAAATGAATCATTAAGAACTTCTGGTTGAGTAAGATGATCAATCATTGCTTTAATTAAATCTGATACTTGGCAATTATTGGTTTGTGCCAATTGGTTGATTTTTGCAAGTGTTTCTTCATCAAGTTCTATTTCTAGTTTTTGCATAAGTGATTAAGGAGTTGGAAATTAATAGCTTAGATTTATTATAAGTGAATGGATTTTGTTTACCGCCCAAACCAAGCACGAACCCAACGCCACAACCGACGCAACCACGCCCAAAACCCACGGCGAGAGACTACTGTGTACGATGCTGATGCTCTGACGGGTTGTTGAACTTGCGATCGCACTACTTCCAATGATTATAATAAATTAAGAAGTTGGTAACTAAGGAGCAATGCCAAAGAAAGTAAGAGAATTGAAAGCAATGGTAGCAAAAGTTGGGTACATCCTTTAGGCAGGACGAGGCAAAGGAAGCCATACATTTTGGAAACATCCAATGCTACCGGAAGAACCCCTTACTATTCCTGGTAAAGATGGTGATGATGCTCCGCTATATTTAGAAAGGGCATTCAACGGGTGCTGAAAAAGCTGGAAAAACTTGTAAACGAGGAAGGTGAAGAATGATCTATCACTACAGTATGGTAATTCAATGGTCACAAGAGGATCAACTTTTTTTAGTTCACTTACCTGAGTTCCCTTGGCAAGAATTTCATACACATGGTAGAACTTACGAGGAAGCTGCCAAAAATGGTCAGGAAGTAATCGAGGCTTTTGTGGAAATGCTTTCTGAAGAGAATAAACCATTACCAGAACCCAGAATGCTACCTACAAAGCCTCTGCAAGTAGCTTAGTTGTGGGTTGGTAGAGATTTAGGTGTGGTTGGTGCTTTACATTTCATTAACATATCCTACAATGGTTCATGTAAAAAAATGCATTTATATATTGTATTTTCAGGTTACATTTCATATCATCCAAAATTACAATTTAGCTTTATCAAATATAATGCCACGACGGGCAAAATATTTATCGATATTAATCTGCACAAATAAATCCTTGAGTTCTTCTGCAATCTCTTCGGGTGGATTTCCTGATAAAGCGACTGCAATTAAACGTTCTGCTGTGGTAATTTCTCCACAGTCAATCGCTAAAGTTGCTGCACTACGATGCAACACTGAACGTGTTGGTTCTGCTGCAAGATTACTTACTGTTAATTCTGCTGCTAATCGTTCTTTTTCAAATGCTTGTCTGGAGAGTTCTAAGGCTAAAACAGAGTTGCCTTTTAGTTTAGCAACTTGTGCCATTTCAGCAAAGTCCATTGCTTGTTTATGTAAATCTTGAATTTGGTTCATTTTCTTACTACAAAACACAAAGGTTTACTAAACTCAACAACCACAATGTAAACTGGTAAACTGTCATCAACAGAACTTACCTGTTCCAGTTTTTGTTTAGCTCTAGCTTTTATTTTACTGTCATCACCCTTACGTATGCCTGAGACTTCTAGCCTAACTGCATTTTGGAATGGGAGTTGATTATTTTCACCCTTTTTGCCTAGCCAGTAATCAAATCCTGTTCCTCTACGAGAACGTTCGACAACTGTATATTCAGTCAGTTCTTGAATAATTAAAAGGGTAATTCCATAGGCAGCCTGTTCTGTAGTGTATTCACTATCGTTCCAACATCGCAACATTTGATCTGTGACTTTTTGCCAATACATTTTAAAAACATCTGTAAAGTCTCCTTTAACTTGAATTTCTACGCCTTGGGTATGTCTTTGGTCACTCAAACAAACAGCACAAGCTTCTGCTAATGCTGCACCAAATGCTGGAGTAATAGCGGGTAATCCTTGCTCCAGTTTGGTGATTACCAATTCTTTTGAGTTTAAATTCATTGAATAGCTCTTTTATTTTGTATCTCTATAAAGTCTCTTATCTGCGTAAGACAAAATCACCGCCGGAACCAAGCACGAACCCAACGCCACAACTGACGCAACCACGCCCAAAACCCACGGCGAGAAACTACTGGCGTTTTTGGTTGAGAAAGACGCTCAATTGCATTGTTGCAATCTTGCACATCAGCATCAAGTCCCATTTGCTGATATAGTTCGCTGGCATTGCGATAAGCACCAAGCGCGTCTGATTCTCGATCAATTTTTGCCAATGTTAAACCTAAGTTATGCCAGCTGTTTGCTTCCCCTCGAATATCGCCTATCTCCCTCTTGATTTCCAAAGACTGCTGGTAGAACTCAATCGCCCATTGGTACTCTCCCAGGTAATTGTAAGCATTGCCCAAATTGTTTAAGGATTTACCTTCGCCATTGCGTTGGCGAAGCCTCTCCTCTGGAGAATCGCCTATCTCCCTAAATATTTCCAAAGACTGCTGGTGGAACTCAATCGCCCGTTGGTACTGTCCCAGGGAGTCGTAAGCATTGCCCAAACCGATTAAGGAACTACCTTCGCCATTGCGTTGGCGAAGCCTCTCCTCTGGAGAATCGCCTATCTCCCTAGAGATATCCAAAGACTGCTGGTGGAAGTCAATCGCCCGTTGGTACTGTCCCAGGGAGTCGTAAGCATTGCCCAAACCGATTAAGGAAACGCCTTCGCCATTGCGTTGGCGAAGCCTCTCCTCTGGAGAATCGCCTATCTCCCTAGATATTTCCAAAGACTGCTGGTGGAATTCAATCGCCCGTTGGTACTGCCCTAAAGAGTTGTAAGCATTACCCAATGAAGTGAGAGAAGCTCGATAATTCCAATTTTCGCGATCGCCAATTTCTTCCCATTTACTTACCAACTGTCTATATAATTCTATTTGGTCTGCATAATGACCCCGCAAGGTTAAAAAATCATCGCAACTCCAAAGCGCATCAAAGGCAGAGTCATAATCTTGCAACTGATAAAAGTGATCGAAGATTTCCAAGTATTCTTTAACATCATCTTTTGTTGTCCAAGGCGGTTGTTTAGCGATTGAGCGATAATAATCAATGGCTCGTTGATGCGCCTCTGTGCGATCGCCAGCCTGATACCGCACATACTCCAAAACCACGGGCTGAAACTCAAACCGCCGCTTCCCATTAAGCTTTTCTACCAACAAAGAACGTTTAACCAGATTCCTCAATTCTCCCTCAATCTCGGCTGCTGAACTTCCCGGTAACATAGCCACTGCTGCGGCACTATCAACCGCACCACGATAAACACTAATATTCAGCAATAACGCCTTTTGTAACTCATTCAACCGCCCAAAACTGGCATCTAACACCAACACCATCCCCACATTTTCCCGGCGATGGATACCTACCACTTGGGAATCTGTCAACAACTGCTGCAAATTCCCTAAGCCTAAATCTGCTAATCTGCTTAAATCGGGATCTTGTGAATATTCTTCCTTTAATAAGTCTGCTACCAATCTCAACAGTAGGGGATGTCCATCTACTAATTCCACAAACTGCCTTAAATCTCCCCGAATGCCTAATACAGTTAACAGTGCTACCCCTTCATCTACTTGCAAACCTTTCAGGGGTAGCCACTCAAAGCCTTTTAATTCTGGTCTTTCCCTGGTGGTGACTAACACCTTACTATTCCCGCCAGATTCCACCCAAGCTTGGAAAAAATCGCCGTAAAATAGACTTCCCCACTGTCTATCAGGTTGTAATAAACTCTCCAGGTTGTCAATAATCAGTAAAAATTGCCCAGAACGTAAACACCTAACTAGCGCCTCTACTAACTGCGCTTCTTGTTCTGGAACGGGAAAGCCAAACTCTGTGAGGACTTGGCGGGCTAAATCGCTAAAACCTGCCCCGTTACTGACATCAGCCCAAAATCGCTTGGGGAAATCGGCAATTTCATCATAAATTTTAGTAGCCAGCATCGATTTACCTGTGCCACCGATGCCTTCTATACCAATTAAAAAGGTATTTTCATCAGTTAACCATTGCTGTATTTGGGCGATTTCTGCTGTTCTTCCTTGCCAGTAAGCCAAACTTTTACCCGGATTCCCTGCTTTGAGAACCCCCGGCGATTCTGCTTTGCTACTGCTTTCTAGATGAACGAGAAATTGAACTTGTTCTGCGTTCAGATGAAAATTTTCTGCATTAACACTACCAATTTGAGTTAATTTACTCTCATCTTGAGCAGTTCCCTCCATCTTGATGACTTTTGGGTTACTGGGCTTTGGTTCTTCCGCCATAGTTACTCAGCACAGATACAAATTTTGCTGGGTGTTGTCGTTGTGAACTTGAAACTTGGTGTTCGGAACTCGGAAGTTGGTGTTCAGAACTCGGAAGTTGGTGTTCAGAACTCGAAACTTGGTGTTCAGAACTCGGAAGTTGGTGTTCAGAACTCGGAAGTTGGTGTTCAGAACTCGGAAGTTGGTGTTCAGAACTCGAAGCTTGGTGTTTGGAACTCGAAACTTGGTGTTCAGAACTCGAAGCTTGGTATTTGGAACTATTGTTACTGGCAGATTGTACTACCAAATGAGCGCGATCGCACTCAATATGGTTTGGTTAAGGCAAGAGACGCGATAAATCGCCGTGTCTACAAAGGGCTGCGTTTAAAAATTCACTTCATTAGCGTCAATCTTCCCGATTTGATTGACTTTACTCTGGTCGTAAGCATTAGCACTCAACTGAATATTGTCACCGGGTTTATCAACCGATGCTTGCAAAATCTGGGCTATCTCTTCCGCCAGTGCTGTATCCGCTTCTAAAATCTTCTTGAGTTGCACTCGCAAACTTGCTTGTAAATCTTCATCCTCTGGCTTTTGCGCCACATCCGTTGCTGCTTCTTTCGCTGCTTCCTTAGCTTCTACTTTCGGATGTAACTTAGCCCAAATAGCTTTGGCTTTATTCCAAACATCCTCACCTACTTTCTGTGATGCCCCTTCTACGGCTTTATTACCCACATTCAACAGAAATGGCAGACAGGGAGCGAGAAATTTAACGAGTAGAGCTATATCCATTGGTTTATGATGTCTATGTTTACTCAGTATATTAACGCTTCTTTCTCTGTCACCTTTACCTTTAGAGGTTGAATGAACAAGTCTAATTTATTACTGCCTTAGCGAATAGAATAGAGCCTCCGGCACGCTGACGCGAACACGGCTACACGAGACTTTACCCACCAATCCTTATACGATCGCACCCTTGTTAATGAACAGAGAAATTACCAAACCCTTGCGATGTCTACCTATACAGCAACACAAATAATTTTTTTGACTTAGATAATCTCTAAGTAATTGCTTTATGTGTATTTAATATGATAATGTGACATACGCATGAGTTGAAGAGGCTTTTATGCATTGTCAACAAAGTTATTTCTCAAAATAAAAGTAAATTAATGGCTAAAAACTAGTGTATTTTGATAATACTGAAAAAATAAACAACTTTTAACATCATCTTATAATTTTTCTAGGTAAAGCATGGTTTTTCAGCGCTGCTTCATTGCATCTGGCTTGATAGCTTTCTTCGCATTAGGCTGTAGTAGTGGGGCAAACTCATCAATAAAAAATACTACACAACTTGTCCAAGAAAGTAATGTAGCTCAACTTTTCATAGAAGCGAAGGCTACGCAAAATGCAGAAGATTTCTTTGATCAAGGCAATAATTTATTAGATGGACAACGTTACGAATATGCAATAAAAGCATACGACAAAGCGATCGCCATCAAAGTTGAGAGTTCTGAAGCTTGGATTAACCGTGGCATAGCCTTAACATCTTTGCAACGCTACAAAGATGCGATCGCATCTTACGATACAGCGATCGCTATCAATCCCGATAAAGATGAAGCTTGGTATAATCGTGGCATCGCCTTAACATCGTTGCAACGTTACAAAGACGCGATCGCATCTTACGACAAAGCGATCGCCATCAAACCCCAAAAATACGAAGCCTTAATTAACCGAGGCATTGCTCTGACAAAGCTGCACCGTTACAAAGATGCGATCGCATCTTATGATCGAGCGATCGGCATCAAGGAAGATTTGCACCAAGCATATTATAATAAAGCTTGCTCTTATGCTTTACAAAGCAATCTGGAATTAGCAATTGAGAACCTAGACAAAGCAATCAAGCTTGTTCCTGATAAATACAAGAAATTAGCAAAAACTGATCCAGATTTTACCAAAGTGCGTAGTCAAAAGCGGTTTCAGGAATTACTGCAATAGTATTTTGTCACTACCACTCAGTGTAGAATATAAGCTTGCTGTAGCAAGGATTTTTTCTTGAGCGGTTTACGATTAGACATGAAAAAATTGTTAATCACCGGAGCAAGTGGTTTTTTAGGATGGCATCTTTGCCAACTTGCAAAACAAGAATGGGAAATTTATGGGACTTATTTATCGCATCCTTTAGAGATTCCTGGTATCAAAATTTTAAAAGCAAATTTGACAAACTTTCAGGAATTAAAGAACGTATTTAGTGATGTCAAACCAACAGCAGTTATTCATACTGCTGCACATTCGCAACCAAACTTTTGTCAAACCCACCCCGAAGAATCCCACGCAATTAACGTCATAGCATCCTGTAACATAGCCGGACTTTGCGCGGATAATTTTATTCCTTGTGCTTTTACCTCAACAGATTTGGTTTTTGATGGTTTAAATGCTCCCTATCAAGAAACAGACCCGGTATGTCCTGTCAATCTTTACGGTGAGCAAAAAGTCATGGCGGAAACAGGTATGCTAGAGCGATATCCGAAGACCGCAGTGTGTCGAATGCCCTTGATGTTTGGCGCAGCAACACCCACAGCAAAAAGTTTTATTCAGCCATTTATCCAAACTTTAAAAGCAGAACAAGAACTAAAGTTATTTATCGATGAACTCCGCACACCAGTAAGTGGAACAACTGCGGCAAAAGGACTGTTATTAGCATTAGATAAAGTTAACGGATGTATTCACTTAGGAGGGAAAGATCGGATTTCTCGCTATGATTTTGGGCAGCTATTAGTCGAAGTATTTCAACTCCCCGCTACTATGCTTAAATCCTGCCGACAACAAGATGTGAAAATGGCAGCACCCAGACCAGTAGATGTTTCTTTGGATAGTTCCAAAGCTTTTGCATTGGGGTATCAACCTCTATCCTTGCGAGAAGAATTGAAAGAATTAGTTAAGAGCGATCGCTCTTGACAAGACGCTGCATATCATGCTTATAGGGACTTCCAAAGAATAAATTATTCCAAAAAATCAATAAACAAGATTTTTTCAATAATGATAATCATTTCGGAGAGGGGATATTGGGTTGCCGACGGCAACCCAATATCCCCCAAAGAAGATGCATGATAAATCTGCACTCAGCGTCGATGAGTGGTATAATTTTTATTGAATATTCTCTGTATCTATAACGATTTTGTCAGTTAAGAATTTAGGTGCTTGCACAACAGATATCAATAAACCAATTACCTAGATTCGGAAAATATTCGTTGTTTGAATTGGTTAATCTGTTGATTTGTTTCTCAATTTGAGACATGGCTTTTTTTGTAAGCTTTATCCCAGTTTCATAGGTTTGATGTAGTAACTTTACCACTGGATGTTTTCCTTTCCATTTCATACTAGTGGCATAGTTTAAAGCTGTTTCTACTTCATCCAGAATACTTCCGTTGCCACACTCAAAAATCCAATCATTATTCAAATTACTACAAAAGGGGATGGTGAAGAGGCTGCCAACGGCAGCCCCTTCACCACCCCCTTAAAATGATTATCATTATTGATGATGGCATAATTTATTTTTTGGAAGTCCCTTAATAGTAAGAAAATTTGAAGACACAATGGCTTTAGATACAGTCAGAAATGAATATATGCTACACAGCCAGATTCATCAATGGTTCACGCAGGGTAAACAAACAAGAAGTGTGGAAGCGCTTAATGAGCAAGTATACGCCCAACTATTTTTAACTCCTAGTTCTGACCCTTGGTTGGGGCTTTTCCCCAGCGACAGCTACAGCGCTATTGATAATGATGGCATCCGTTAAAATAAACCATATTGCGTCTTGCCATGCACTGGATCAACAATTCAAAATTGAACAGAGTTATTTATCATGCCCTACAGTCAATTCACCATTGACAAAGTGAAACAAGATTTTCGCCTGAGTACTGTGGAAGGAGTCCGCTTTTTCCCAGACTCCATTGAACCTATTACTCCAAGTTCCAGACTACAAAGTATTTTAGAGGATTTACCGTGGGCGATTCTCTAAAGAGACGCTGCGCGATCGCAGTAGATACAGAAAAAGCTCGCTCAGAGGTAATTATTAATCCTGTAGTGCTGGAAGTGCGACGCATCCTTAATTCCTCAATCAGCGTATTTTCAGGGGAAGAGTTTAACGTTGATGCGAGTATTGGACTCAACGGTGTATGTGACTTCCTCCTTTGCCGTTCACCTGAACAATTAACGGTGGAAGCACCTGCAATTGTCATTGTTGAGGCGAAAAAATCAGATTTAAAATCTGGACTCGGACAATGCATTGCAGAAATGGTAGCTGCACAGCGATTCAACCAAGCAAGAGTTCAACCTTTAACAGCAGTTTACGGTACTGTAACCAGTGGAACACAATGGCGATTTCTCAAACTAGAGGGACAAACAGTCACAATTGATTTAATGGATTATCCTCTTCCTCCTATTGAACCAATTCTGAGCTTTTTGGTGTGGATGGTGAAAGCAGGCTAATTTTATTCAAAAATTGATCATTAAAATAACTCCTACTTCTATAATTCATTTACCAGAGGTTAAGTAAATATTAATCAGTCAAAATATCACTCACATATAAGAAGCGCATGACTACTAAACCGAAGATATTTATTGATGGAGAATCAGGAACCACAGGCTTACACATTTACTCGCGTCTCAACCAACGGGATGACATTGAGTTAGTTAGCATTGAGGCATCTAAACGTCGGGATGCAACTGAGCGAGCCAAACTGATTAATGCCGTCGATGTTGTCATTCTTTGCCTGCCTGATGACGCAGCCCGTGAAGCTGTGAGCTTAGTCAGTAGTACTACGGTTAAAATCCTTGATGCTAGTAGTGCCCATCGTACAGCAAAGGGCTGGGTATATGGCTTCCCTGAACTCAATCCAGGGCAGCGAGAGAAAATCGCCAGCGCCCAGTTTGTCAGCAATCCGGGCTGTTATCCGACAGGATTCTTGGCTTGTATGCGTCCGTTGATTGCTAAGGAACTGCTGAAGAGCAACTTTCCGATTACTGTTAATGCAGTGTCAGGTTATTCTGGTGGCGGAAAGAATCTGATTAAGCAGTATCATACCTTCCACGAACAGCAAGCCGAGTCTGAGTCACTGTATCCCTATGGCATCTACGGTTTGCAGTTTGGGCATAAGCACGTTCAGGAAATGCAGCAGTATTCGGGGTTAGCATCGCCGCCGTTATTTGTACCGGCAGTTGGGGATTTTGAGCAGGGGATGCTGGTACAGGTGCCTTTGCCTCTGGGGACTTTGGATAATCCACCATCAGGTGAAGTTATCCATCAAGCAATTGCTGACTACTACCAAAGTGAAAAGTTTGTGCAGGTTGTTCCATTTCAAGATTCTACTCTTTTGAGAGACGGAATATTTCTGGATGCGATGTCTACGAGGGGCTACGCCTACGCAATCAACGGCACCAATTTTGTTCAGGTTTTTGTATTTGCCAATGACGCTACCAAAGAAGTGTTGCTAGTTGCTCGTCTTGACAATCTGGGCAAGGGCGCATCTGGAGCCGCAATCCAAAACCTAAACATCATGCTGGGTTTTTCAGAAGAGTTGGGCTTGTCTTGAAGAAGAATTCAGAAGTCAGAATGGGCTAATCGCCTCGCTATCGCTAACAGGAATCAGAATTCATTCTGACTCCTGAATTCTGTTTCGATAAAAAATCTTTCTCCTTCACCCCTCTGCCTCTTGTGCCAAATGCTCAAGTAACTACGCCATTTGCCGAGCCAATCAGAATGGTAGCAACCCAGGTAATACTTAACCTAAAATAATTTTTTATATTATGAAATTAAACAATATGTTTAAATATTACTTTTAGTAAATCCCCTTGGGTAAAAGGCTTAGTTAAATAGCCTGAGGCTCTGATCATCTTGGCTTTTACTCTATCTATAAATCCTGATTTTTCTGACACCATAATTATAGGTGTATTTTTAAAATGTGAGTGTTTACGTAATAAAGAACATAGTTCATATCCATCTAAATTAGGCATTGAAATATCTAACAAAATTATGTCTGGTTTTGTATGGATAATCTGCATTAAAGCTTTCAAAGAATCGTTGACTCCGACAAAAGAAAAGGTTTGCTCATCTAAATAACTTTTAATAGCATTCAATACCGTAGGACTATTATCAATACAGAAAATTGTGTAGAGTTTTTTAGCAGTCGGCGCTTGGATGATTTGCTGACCTCTAGTAGAGTAGGGTGCTACTTTATAACTGTTTGTTCTAGGCAACTTTGGTGTAGTTTTGGCTTGAGGTTGTATCTCATTTATTTGGAACAATTGTGAGGAGTGCGATTGAGAAGTTGGCGATGTCTGACGATAAACCGCTTCTCTACAAGAGGCTTCTCTTTCAGAGAGGCCAACGCTAACGCTTCGGGGCGTTTGACATTGTTCAACTAGTAACCGGAGATTTAGATGACAAAACTTTGGCATATCATCCAAAAAGCTTTCAGGAATAAATTCATAACTCCCCTCTTCTAAGTTTAGAAATGACTCCAGAACTTCTAGCGCCAATTGCTCTATCAGTATCGCCGCTTGAGAAGGACTGATGTATTTCTGATTGACTAACCAGCAAATAGCTAAGTAATCTGGATTCGGTATTGCTTGATTCTCGATACCATTTTCAAATATCGCCCGCAGCTGTTCGTCAATTCCGCGAGGGAGAGTAGAAATTTGCTGACTCAAGCGTTGCAAATTTCTGTAAAGCGGTTCAAACATTTTCTCTGAGTAGCAGGCATAAATCAGTTTACCTTCGTCCATATATATTGACCAAGAACCTGACGTGCTAAATACCTGTAAACAACCAGTAACCGACTTACTAGTGATTTTTTTCAACAAAGATAGGGGCTGGAGCTTTTGGAAAAATCTGTATCTACTAATCGGAAGTGTCTTCATTGGCATGGCTCTGGAATTAAATTAATATTTGTTTGCAAGCAAAATTGGTGAATTACCTTTTCGGAATTCACAGCGAAATTAATCAGAGGCACTGTTAGATAAATATAGCGGTCACATTTGAGTTAGTACAGAGATTCCACACCCCCCAACTCATAATTCACTAATCTCTGTTAAGCTATAATCCACGAGTTACAACTAAAGCAATTGATGCTATTGCCCAATAACAAAATTGCCCGACTAGTCGCCAGGATATAGTATTTCAAAAATTAGATTGGTTTTCTGTATCTTTCGCTAATCTAGCCAATCTAACAGTAACTCAAGTGCCACGCACCGACCATTGGCTCTCACCCATCAGTCATAAAAGCATCACTTTTATCCGTATTTCGCAGCCTAAAATTGCAAACACTTTAGTTTTCTTGCAAAAGTTTTTTTGCCCCTAAGGTTAAAATCCGAAGCGACCAAAATCTACTTTAACGTAGACTAAAATAAGTCTTTCTCAAGGCTTTTAGTCATTAAGTGCGTGCTGATAGACTATGTTTTTGCAACCGTAACTAAAGTCATTGAGTACTTTTCCAAGAAGTTTATTTTTAAGGGTAACTTCGTCAAAAGAAAAAGTATTATTAAAAACTAAGCATTCCGAAAGTTCAATATCTTACTTAGGTTTGCGATTGTAGAGCAACTCTTAGTGTAGGGATTGAACAAAATTATCACTTGGACAACAATAATGGCAACTTTCTACCAAGGATGAGTTAGCTGATAATTGCCGCCATCATGGGTGTGATGAGATGCACAGGCGACAAAATCAGCAGAAGGGAATCTCTTCATAAGTACTGGAAACGGGTTCTAATGTTGTGTCTGGCTAAATAGTCACCCTGCACAGTTTTGAGTGGCAAATTCCAGAATTTCGCTATAAATACTGGAATTTTAGTACATACCTGCGAAATAGCATTTTCAGCTACATGGTAGATAAGAATTAACTTACTCACTAAAATTCAGGTTACTATAATTTTCAAAAAAAGTTAGCAGAAATATATAAACTTCATGATAAACCAGTAAAGTAAACATGGAAACTAATTAATATCATCTTCCAGAAAATTGTCATAAATATTTATTTTGTTAGTTGTCCTGAAAGGCTAAAAATGTATAGTAAAAGATAATTTAGTGTAGTTATTGAATTCGTCTTTATAAAAATCCGATCGCAATTAGCCATCTCAACTTCGGACATAGTGCGATCGCCTTATACACTTAGTATGACAAATCCATTTTCATACTTAAATTCAGCAACACCAGAATTTCATCCCTCAATAAGTCTACAGAGCTTATTTCTCTTCAAATGTCCAGACTCCTTTATCCCAATCTGATTCTGTTGGAGGCGATTGTAACCAATGCTGACAACGCAACAGATGCAACATAGCAGCTTTGTCATGGTTATCTGCTGCCAAAACTTTGGCAAACTCAGCTCTGGCAAAAGAAAACTGGCGATTGAGATAATACTCGCGTCCTTTGTGATAATGTTCAATTACTTGCAATTTTTCGCTTTCAATCGGATCGGAACGCAAACCTAGCAGTTCGTATATTGCTACTGGCTCATTTCTGCCTTTGACACGAATGTAATCTAGTTCCCTAGCCCAAATATTATCTTGGCAAGGTTTAAAAGTATTATGGCTAATAATAATATCGCACCCATACTGTTTACTAACACTTTCTAATCGAGAGCCAAGATTAACGCCATCGCCAATGGCGGTAAATTCCATCCGCTTACTAGAGCCAATATTCCCACTAATCACGGTATCAGAGTTGATGCCAATGCCGATCTTGATTTTGGGCTTATTAACTGCGTGGCGACGTTCATTAAATTCGTGCAACCGAACACGCATTTCTAAGGCTGTTTGCACTGCCATCCAAGCGTGTTCTTTTAATGGTAGAGGAGAACCAAATACAGCCATGATGGCATCACCAATGTATTTGTCAAGGGTGCCTTTATGTTTAAAGACTGCTTCTACCATTGATTCAAAATATTCATTGAGCATACTCACCACTTCTTCTGCTTCCAAGCTTTCCGTTAAAGTGGTGTAGCCGCGAATATCCGAAAATAAAATCGAAACTTCTTTACGATCGCCTCCTAGTTTAGCGTCATCCAATTTCAGCAATTCTTCGGCTAATTCCTGGGTCATGTAGCGATACATCGTACTCTTGAGCCGCTTTTCATCACTGATATCTTCCATCACCACTAGCGCCCCACGGATTTGCTCTTGGTCGCTAGCATCAGCAATTGTGTTAATCGATAAATTAATGCTGTGCTGTTTTGTATCTGTGGTTAAGAGTGTGCGATCGGGGTAATATTGTTCGCGGCCTTTTAAATCGGCTGCGTGTAAAGCATTGTGATACCACTTGCTAAAGTCACCTTCTTTGATAGCGATCGCATCAGTAACTAATTTACCTTCTAAACGGTCTTCTGGTTCCAGCCCTAGCAAACGTTGGGCACTTTCATTAGCGGCGATAATTAACCCGGTTTTATCAGTGGAAACCACTCCATTGGAAAGACTCCGCAGAATGTCCCGTTGCATTTGTTCTTGTTGCTTGACTGTGGCAAACAACTGGGCATTGTGCAGCGCTACTCCCGCTTGAATATTAAAAGCTTCCATGAACTCTTCATCGTTGCGGTCAAAGCTAGCTTGGAAGCAGTCGGGAGCTTTCGGCCAATCAGCTGGATTATAAGGTGGAAAATCACCAGATTTCTTCTTATTTACAAGTTGGGTAACGCCAATTAGTTGTTCATCGCCGTTAAATACTGGCATACAAAGCAAGCTACAGGTGCGATAGCCATTTTCCTCGTCGAATTTTCGGGATGTCTCCGAGTCAGGATGGTTGTGCAAGTCAAAGCCAATATTCAGCTTTTTGCCAGAAGCCGCTACTATCCCAGCAAAGCCCTTACCCACGGGGACTCGCAACTCCTTAGTTGAACCATCGTCCTGGGTGATTTTCGTCCATAATTCATCGCGATCGCGGTCTATCAACCATAGTGTACTGCGATCGGCATTCATCAGTTCCTTGGCTTCATCCATCACCCGCTTCAGGGTGTCTTCTAAGTCAAGACTACTTTGAGAAAGGGACTTAATCGCCTTCATCAGCGCCGCCACTGCTCTTTGTTTTTGGGTGGCTACATAAAAAGAGCGCGAGGATTCTAAAATCAGGCGAATCGAAGGGGCAAATTCTTGAAATAATTCTTCGTCAGCCCAAATAAAACCTTTGGTATCAATGCGCTCTGCAAGTGGAGCATCTGGATGATTAACAGATTTTAATTTATTCAGTAATTGTACTACCGCAACTAATCGCCCATGTTCATTTAATAGGGGCAAAGCCAGCATGGTGTAAGTGCGGTAGCCAGTTCTTTTTTCTTGTTCTTGGGCAAAATGCGATCGCGGGTCACTATAAAAATCAAAGGGAATATTGATAACTTCCTTGAAGGTGGCAACTTCCCCAGCAATACCTTTATCGGCGGGTATGCGAATTTCTAAAGAGCGATCGCCCTCCCCTTCAGCCAGAATTGACCAGAGTTCTTGTTTTTCTTCATCCAATAAAAATATCGTCGTCCGGTCTGCCCCCAGTAATTCCCCGGTTTTCAAGGTAATCGAATGCAACATTTCTTGCAGAAGAGTTTCAAATCCCTGAGAATCCAGCATTGATAGGGTTTGATGGACAATCTGTAATTTTTGTTCGACATCCTTAACAACTTGTTTAAAAGTATCCTGAGTCAGGGGAGCAAGAAACGTAGAAAAGGTTCCTTGTCTTGTGGCAAGAGCGCCCACAGGAGCAGAATTTATTTGTAATTCGCGGTTTTCTTGGTTGTGAACACCAATAATCAAATCAGCGGTTTCCCCAGAAGTTCCTTGATACACTGGCATAAATGGTATTTTATATAGCAGGATGAGATTTTAGATTTAACAAATGAAATTAAATTTGCCTAAATGGTGCTAAAAGCAACAGTGGCTTGACATTACCCATAGTTTAATCGCTTGTTTAGCCAGCGTCATCCTGTAGAGCAAGGTGAAGGTCGATTACCAACAAGCGTGGTAGAAGCAGAGTCCAGATGCAGTGGACATAACCGGCCAATTCTCATTGAAAATCCAGATTGAAGATACCTAGCTCTAGCTCAACTGCGATCGCCACTTTCGCAGATATGCCAGCCTACTTGATCGACAATGATTGTAGGGCTACTGTTATATATAGTTCCCAGAAATCCAGTTAAAGTAACAGTATATAAATATTAATTTTTATCCAGAGAAAGTTAATTAAAAAGATTAAACGCAACAGCATATTAGCCAAACATAAATATAAAATTAGATTCAATCTTTGAGTTAAACCCATATTTACATGGGATGCGGCATTTATCCTATTGTTGTAAATCGTCAGGATTATTTTGATGAAAAAGTTAATAAATCAAGTATTTTTAGGCTTTACAGGTGCATTTTTGGCGATCGGATACTCCAGTTTGCTGGCTACAGAAGTTTCCATACAGAGTACGTCAAACTTGAGAAAGGATGTATTAGCCCAATTAGAAACTAACCCAAATGTCAATGAATATCTAGAGAAAAACAAACCTGAAAGTTATCAGGCTCTGAAAAAACAGTTGGATACAGCTATTGAGGATGCAAAAAAACCAAGCGAAGATAAGGTTGTGAAAAATCTTTGGCTATTGTCAAAAAACAATTCTGAAATCAAGTGGAGAGAGAATGACGGCAAAATTGAATATTTAATGGCGAGTTGGAAATATGTCAAGAACACAAACGAAGATTGGAAAATAGGTGCAAAAAAAAGTATAAATAATCAGACTTGGTTAACAGCAGTTCCTCAAGTTAAAGAATTTTGTGAGAATTGTAAAGGTATCGGAATAAATATTCCTGGTGGCATCATGCTTTCGCTAAGGTTACAGCAGTATCTAGGTTTAATTTTCAATAGAAATTCAAATAAGACGCATTTTGTAGAAATGTGGGTCAAAGCCGAAGATTTAAGTAGACCATGTATTGATTCAGAAATTAATGATTCTACTTGTAATGTTTTACCTATACCTGTTCCTGCTAGTTATCCTGTTTTGAAACAGATATACTTAAATTCCTATGCAGTTGGTAGTCAAGAACATTATCCCTGGACAGGCTTAGGGTACACTTATGATTGGGGAAATCCTAAAAAACCTCGTCAGGGAGCTAGTGAGTTTCTGATTAATGGAACTAAAGATAAACCAATAGAAGTAGAAGTTGTTTCTGTTACAGCTACGAAAGAATATTGTAATAATCAATATTTAAAGTGAGGAATCTGTTATTGCAGGGGCAATTCATGCAGGGCTATTTCATTCTCATCTAGTCCGCCTCAGAATGAATTCTGAGTCTAATAGTGAAAGTCGTCTAAAGGCGACTGAGAAAAGGTTATAGTCCGTTTTAACGGACTTTAGCTATTAGCCTGGAACTTTAGTTCTGGGCGGTTTATGTCTAGAATGAAATAGCCCTAGCCATTCATGAACTGCCCCTACGGATATGTTGAAGAAACTTTAATATTATTTCTCTTGGTTTTTCATCAGATATAACAAAACTTGCCAAGACATTTAAATCTAAATTTGGTAGAAATTCACTTTTTGATATTGACTCATATTTATCACCACGCAGATAATATAATGAAAACTGATTATTCTGCCAAAACCACACCTCCGCTACTCCTAAACCTTGATAAATAACTAAATCATCAATTCCCCCACTTGTCACAACCACCTCAATAGCAAGATCGGGAACAGGTTTTTCCGAATCAAAACAATAACATTCATCTGGCTCTATTCCTCTAGCGGCTGTTTGTTTTCTAAAAGTAGTTGAGCCTAAAGGATAAAAATCAATACCTGTTTCTAAAAAATAGGCTTCTAGCAATAAAGCAATAATCTTTTTATTAAACTCATGACGACGGCTAGGGGACATTATTTCTAAAGTACCTTCTAAATATTTGAAGCGATAATGAGAATTATTTAGAAACCCTTGTAATAGTGTCTCATATATATCCCAGCTAATCCCATTCATCAGCAAAATTTGGTCAGAATCAACATTTTTTAATGCTAACTGACTCATTAATTCTTCTAAGCGGCTAAACTTTTCTAGTAAACCTAACATTATCACTGCTCTAAAGTGCTTGAATCTCTACGATAATTTCAGCTACGCGCCTATCTTTCTCTAATATATCTATAACCCAATACGGTTCAGGCGGTAAATGCTCAAAATCCTGTTGACTATTTGGGTTAGTATTGTTTAAATATCTACTTAATCCAGTTGATATTAAATATCAGATAGGCTATTAAATGTTAGATAAACTATTATAGGACTTACGCACTATACAAATTAACCGTGATGTGAATTAACGAAAATATGTCGTTTCAGGCTTTTATTAATTATCCTTATGATCGTAAATAGACCAGGCTGTAGGGGTTTAGCAATGCTCATTGGTGTCAACTTAACGTGAAAGCGTAGTCTGATAAGCATTTCAAAATTTTTCGATGTACCACCTAGATTTTGATCCCCCCTAACCCCCCTTAAAAAAGGGGGAACTAGAGTCTTTTGCCCCCTTTTTAAGGGGGTTGG
>JBBSCU010000044.1:0-26244 GCA_038249935.1 Chroococcales cyanobacterium | reverse complement strand
GCCTCAGAATGAATTCTGAGTCTAATAGCGAAAGTCGTCTAAAGACGACTGAAAAAAGGTTATAGTCCGTTTTAACGGACTTTAGCTATTAGCCTGGAACTTTAGTTCTGGGCGGTTTATGCCTAGAATGAAATAGCCCTGATACAGAGGGGTGGAGATAAAAGACTTATCAACGAGTATCAAAGACTCGTCGCCAATACCCAATGCCCAATGCCCAATAACTACAGTAACGGCAACAATAGTGTCACGAAATAGTAAACCAAAGGAGCTGTGAAAATATAACTATCGGTACGGTCTAAAATACCCCCGTGGCCAGGGATTAACTGGCCAGAATCCTTGACTCCAGCATCCCGCTTGAGCATAGATTCGGTAAGATCCCCTAAAACACTAGCAATGCCAATCAGCAAACCCAATGCTAAACCAGTGAAAGGGAATCTGGGCAAGTGCAGATAATAGGCTCCCGCAAGGGCTACGGCAACACTGGACATAATACCAAAGACAGCACCTTCTACGGTTTTTTTAGGGCTAATATCAGACAAACGGGTTTTTCCAAAGAATTTGCCAATAGTATAAGCGCCGATATCGGCTGCCCAAATACACAAAAAAGTCAGCAGTGTTGCTGTAAAACCTTGTGGTAAAGAGGCAGAATTTGCCTTTTCCCAGAAATCCGTCCAGGTTGTGGGCCAGTAACCTCCGAAAGGGAGATTGATAAAAGCATTATTATCGATCGCACGCAATCGCACCCAGTAACTCGGCAAATAACCTACATAAAATAGCCCCATTATAGAAGCAGAAACATCCGCGATCGTGGCAAATTTGGGTTGAAACAGCAGGTAAAAACAAATAAGTGTGCCAGCTATTGGCATCACAGCATCAGCTAAACTGCCATCTAGGGTACAAATCACCAGCAAAACTTGGCTAGCAAACATTGTGGTTTTAGCGGCGGGAGCGATGCCTCTGGATCGCACCAAATTAAAATATTCTTGTTGTCCTAAAAAGACCACAATCGCAAACATGATGGTAAAGTACCAACCCCCCAAAAGGGTGACAGAAAGAGCTAGAGCGATCGCAATAATTCCACTAATAATCCGAGACCAAGGCATATAAATAAGTATTTTGGATTTTGGATTTAGTCCAGTTTTTCACCACTGAGGATAAAAATGGGATCAACGGCGGTGAAGGTTTGAGAAAAGCCGCGCGTCTCCAATCGGTTTACCGCAGACTGGACGACTTCGATATTTCTTGCCCTTAATAGGGAAAAACTCTGGGAAATAGCATACAGACTTTCTAGATTAGCAGCTGTGGCTACAACCCGACCTGATGGTGGCAAATAGTGCCAAGCTGCTTGCAGAATTTCCTGAATGGGACGTCCTCCCTCGATACAAACGCGGTGAGGAGCAACTTTGAGATCGTGCAAACACTCTGGGGCATTACCTTCAATTACTTCAACGTTTTTTACCTCAAAGCGATCGCAGTTACGCTTGATCAGATTAGCTACTTCTTCATCCCGTTCCACAGCAATAATCTGCCCGCCTGGACATAATAAGCCCACCTCTACCGGAATTGTACCTGTTCCTGCGCCAATGTCCCACAAGACGGAATCGGGGTTTAGTCGCAATTGGGCAATCAATAACAGCCGAACTTCTCGCTGGCTGAAGGGAATTCCTGGTAACTGCTCAAATAATTCATCGGGAATACCAGGGGTAATATAAGGCCAAAGTTGGGAAGGCATAGAACTACGCAATTATACTAAAGATATCGGTTTGCCAAATCGAAAAGCCATAAGCTATGAAAACTTTTCAGATGTAGCGTTATCAGAAACCATAATGATTGGCGAAATATTAGGCGATCGCTACGAAGTTCAGCAGCTATTAGGAAAAAAAGCCGGGCGGCGGACGTTGTTAGCTCGTGATCTAGAAACTCAAGAATTAGTTGTCATCAAGTTACTTTCTTTTGGTAGTGATTTTGAATGGGATTCACTCAAGCTGTTTGAGCGGGAGGCTGAAACCTTAAAATCTTTGTCACATCCCTTAATTCCTCACTATTTAAACTATTTTGAGGTAAATTTACCAACCATTAAAGGATTTGCGCTGGTACAAACTCATATTCCAGCAAAAACCTTAGATCAATATTTACAAACTGGGCGGACTTTTACAGAAGCAGAAGTCAAACAGATAGCCAAAGCACTTTTAGAGATTCTCATTTATTTACATGGGCTGTATCCGCCTGTGATCCACCGTGATATTAAGCCTAGCAATATTTTATTGGGCGATCGCTCTGGTAGTAGTGTCGGTGAAGTTTATTTGGTAGATTTTGGCTCAGTGCAAACTGTCCTCGCCACAGAAACCGGCACAAGAACTGTGGTAGGAACCTATGGCTATATGCCACCAGAGCAGTTTGGCGGACGCACTGTTGCGGCATCTGACCTTTATAGTTTAGGTGCAACCTTAATTTATTTAATGACGGGTATTTACCCAGCCGATTTACCTCAAAAGGATTTTCGCATTCAGTTTGAACAAGCGGCTAATCTCAGTCCCAGCTTTAGCAATTGGCTAAAGTCGATGATTGAACCCAGTTTAGAACGGCGTTTGAGTTCTGCGGCTGTAGCAATCGCCGCTTTAGAAAAACCACAACCGACAAACTTGCCTACTTTGGTCGTTGGCAAACCAGATGGGAGTAAGATTCAACTAACCAAAAATTTGGATTCTCTAGAAATTATCGTGCCATCAGCAGGTTTTGAACCATCAATTATATTCACAGGTTTATTTGCGATCGCCTGGAATTCATTTATCCTCATTTGGACAATTGGCGCACTCTCGGCACCTTTTCCTGTCAACATCCCCTTTGCCTTATTCTCACTTCCCTTTTGGAGTGCTGGCTTTGTCATGGTGTCTAAATTTCTCTTTCATTTATTTGGATGCATCCGCTTACGCCTGAATTCCGAACAAATCGCCCTAACCTGGGAGTTGTTTAGTTGGAAATTTTATCGTCCCCGTGCATCGTCAAGGCAAAGTGTTAGTAAGTTGGTTTACGATCCAAAACATTTTACTAAAGACTCTGAAGGCACTAGAATTGCCGTTCCAGCAAAGTTGGATATTTGGGTAGGAGTAAAAAAATATCAACTTGATGGTGTTAAATCTGAAGCGGAACTGGAATGGCTAGCTCATGAATTAAGCGATTGGTTAGGTTTGCCAATTCAGCGATAATAAACAAAACGAATAATCTTAAGGAGGTCTAAAAATGGCAACTACAAATAAAAGGCGATCGCTACTCGAATTAATTCAAACACATCTAAACACCGCGCTCGAAAGCACTTTAGAGAAAATTTTATAACTTCTAGAGGATGAAGAAGATATTAGAGATGCTCGTGCTGAAATCGCAGACGCAAAAATTAACGGTACTATATCTTGGGATGAATACAGTGAGAAACAAGATCCCCGACTTCTTAAAGAAGTCGGGGATCTGCGGGTTACAGTTCTTGTAAAAGTTAGATTATAGAGTAATTTATCAAATATTTGGTACTATTAGTGAGTATGATTAAACGAAAACCTCGTAGAGACGTTTATAGAGATAAGTCTTGATAGAAAACAGTTAATTAAAACTTCTTGAAAGGAAATTTATATGTTTGGACTAGGATGGCCAGAAATAGCTGTAATTACCATAGTCGCTGTTCTAATTTTTGGGCCAAAAAAAATTCCTGAACTGGGAACTGCACTGGGCAAAACCCTACGAGGTTTTAAGGAGGAGATGAAAACTCCCAGCGAGGAAACCAATCAGGAAGAAGAAAAACAGTAATTAAAGAAGTCAGGGGGAGGCAGTACGCTGGCTCCTTTTGACATACTCAGCACGGGCTAAACGCCCCGCTACCGCTACCGCTACCGCTAACAGAACTCAGCACTCAGCACTCAGCACTCTTAATTACAGCAAGGTATTAACAACAGAAGAAGGTGTGATCCCATTTTGGGAATCTACAATAGTCGTGCCAGGATTTTGTAGGTGTGTCTCTTCCTTCGCTAAACCACGCAGCTTAATTAAGTTGATAGCGCGGGTAACACTTTCTGGTAAAATTACCACCAGACTGTTATCGGGAGCCATATCTAAGCCTTTATTTATCGCTTGGGTTTCATCCAGAATTGATTCATAGCGTCTATCAGGCTTAACTTGGGTGATGCCTTGAATAATCAACTGGGTAGCTGAACCGGATAGGCGTCCCCGCGAGTCATCGTCTTCTTTGATGATGATGTAGTCAAAAATTTGTGCTGCTAATTTACCCAAGGTAACAAAATCTTCGTCGCGGCGATCGCCTGGCCCACCAATTACGCCAATCCGTTGTCCTGTAGTCCAGTTCCGCACAAAGGAACCTACAGCTTCGTAACTGGCTGCGTTGTGGGCATAGTCTACCAAAGCGTGGTAGTTGCCTAAATTAAACAAATTCATCCGTCCTGGCGTTTGACTAACTGAAGCCCGGAATGTCCTCAAACCAGCCCGAATCTGCTCAATTGTGACGTTCTGCACAAATGCTGCCAAACTTGCAGCTAAAGCGTTGGCAATCATAAACGGCGCACGTCCGCCCATTGTTAAAGGTATATTTTCTGCTCTTTCTATGCGGTGTGTCCAATCACCTTTAACAATTGACAAATAGCCATTTTCATATACTGCCGCTACTCCGCCCTTTTGGATGTGCTTCCGCACTAATTCCGAGTCGGGGTTCATGGTGAAGTAAGCAATATTCGCCTTAGTTTTTTCTGACATGGCGGCGACGCGGCGATCGTCGGCGTTAAGTACCGCGTAGCCATCAGGGAATACGGCTTCTGCTACCACACTCTTCAGGTTAGCTAACTGCTCAATGGTATCTATATCGCCTATTCCTAAGTGGTCGGAGGCTACATTCAATACCACCCCTACATTTGCGGCTTCAAAGCCCAATCCAGAGCGGAGAATGCCACCACGAGCTGTTTCCAGTACGGCTACTTCCACTGTGGGATCTTGGAGGATGACGTGGGCACTTTGGGGGCCTGTGTTATCGCCAGCTTCTACTAAGTAATCACCGATATAAGTTCCATCTGTGGTCGTATAACCTACTACCTTGCCAGTCTGTTTATAAATATGTGCTAGTAGTCGGGTAGTAGTGGTTTTGCCATTCGTGCCCGTGATGCTAAGGATTGGAATTTGGCTAGATTGTTCGTTGGGGAATAGCATATCCATGACTGCACCGGCGACGTTGCGCGGAATACCAACGCTTGGGGCGACGTGCATTCGGAAGCCGGGAGCGGCGTTAACTTCGACAATCACGCCATCCACTTCCCGCAGAGGACGGCTAATATCTGTGGTGACGATATCCAAGCCAGCGATATCCAAACCGATAATTTTTACTACCCGTTGTGCCAACCACAGATTTTCTGGGTGAATTTCATCGGTACGGTCTACGGCACTACCGCCTGTACTTAAGTTTGCTGTTGCCCTGAGATAACAAATAGTGCCTTTGGGTGGCACGCTATTTAGGGTGTGGCCTTGTCTTTCTAAGAGTTGGTAGCTGGTGCGGTCTAATTCAATCTTGGTCAGGACGTTATCATGTCCTTCACCACGATTTGGGTCAAGGTTTGTTTCCTCAATCAGTTCGGCGATCGTGGATCTACCGTTGCCAATGACATGAGCTGGTACACGTTCGGCAACTGCTACTAATTTGCCATTTACTACTAGTACCCTGTGGTCGCGCCCAACGTAATATCTTTCGACAATAATTGACCGGGAAACCAGTCTGGCAGCTTCGTATCCTGCTTCAGCTTCTTCCCAAGTTCTGATATCAATGGTGATCCCACGTCCATGATTGCCATCCAGTGGCTTGATGACGATGGGATAGCCGCCAACGTATTCAATGGCTTGTTCCAAATCGTCTAAGAAGTTGATTACTGTACCTCTGGGTACTGGCGCACCAGCAGCAGCTAGGATGCGTTTAGTGGCTTCTTTATCGCAAGCTAGTTCTACGCCGAGAATGCTGGTGTTGTCCGTCATTGTTGCTTGCATCCGCTTCTGATTCACGCCGTAACCCATCTGAATCAAAAAGCGGGCTTCCAGAGACATCCAGGGAATACCTCTTTTTTCTGCTTCTTTGACGATCGCTTCGGTTGAAGGGCCTAAGGAAGCATCACGACTGAAGTCTTTCAGGTCTTGGATATCTTGGTCTAGTTCTGCCTTGGGGTAACGGCCTCGATCAACGATACTCTGGCACAGCCGTACTGCTGCTCGTCCAGCGTAACGTCCCGCTTCCTCATTCAGATACTCGATCACTACTTGATAAATTCCGGGTGTGGCAGTTTCGCGGGTCCGACCAAAGCCGACATGCATACCAGCTAATTCCTGAAGTTCTAAGGCTACGTGTTCCACGATGTGGCCGATCATTGTGCCTTCTCTGACTCGCATCAGAAAACCACCACGACAGCCAGGAGAACAATAGTGACCCTCCAGACTCGGCAGCGCCTCAACTAATCCTTCATAAAAGCCAGGGATTTCATTCGAGGGTGTCTCGCCAAGGGTTTCTAAATCGAGGCGCATGACGATCAGCTTGTGGCGTCGAATGCTCCAATAGTTTGGGCCGCGTAAGGTCTGGATCTTGAGGATTCTCATGGGAATAGGTAGATGGAGATTCGGAACCAAAATTCTAGTTTCTTACTGGAATTGACCGCTAAACTGTTCATCATGAACAGTTTTTTCTTTTTACATAGTGTTCTCATCTTTCTACGATAAGAGATAAATAAACGGTCAACTCAGTGTAACCTCAGATACTCTATGCCGTCAGCTGGAGATTCGGTGTACAGCAGGTAATACAGTGCGCTGGTACAAGTGGAAGCGATCGCCGTAGCTGAGGATATGGAGACGTAAATTATGCATGGTTAGGGGTTCGTCAGCACCAACATGGGGTTCGTTGGTGTGGGTGGCTTCAGTGGGATCAACAATTGTAACACTGCCTTTACCCATAACTTGTAGCCAACCATCGCGTTCAAACACTGCACAAGTATCTTCGTCAATGCCAATACCTAAGCGATCGGGGTGAGCTGCGATCGCACTAATCAGTCGTCCCATCCGATTCCGGTTGTGAAAGTGTTGGTCAACGATGACTTCTGGAATAAATCCCAAACCCGTTGCCATATCGACTAGGGAACGATTTGGCGACTCCCCACTCCCGCCGCCAGCAATCATGTGATGCCCCATCACTGCCGCTCCTGCACTGGTGCCTGCTAACGTAAGTTGCCCTGCCCTCACCCGTTGCCGAATAATTTCCATTGCTGGCGTATCTGCCAATACGCCACAAAGACGCAGCTGGTCTCCTCCTGTCATAAATACCCCACTACAGGCTTCTAAGGATGCTTTGATCTGAGAAGCTTCACACTGTTCCCGTTCGCGGATGTCTAAAATTTCTACCTTCTGAGCACCCATTTCTTCAAAAATGCGAATATACCGACCACCGATGATGGCAGGTTCACGAGAGGCAGATGGAATAATTGTAATATAAGCCTTACTAGCACCGGCACGTCCAAAAAAAGTTCTTAGGATTTCGCGCCCATGAACTTTATCTTCTGCACCTCCGATAACTAGAACGGCGGTTTTAGTTGCTTGGGGTGTCCTCATTTCTAGCGATTTAACTTGTAATTGCGGCATTGTGTTTCTCCTGTCAACAACTTCAGGTGAATTTAACAAGGATCAGTAGCAGCCATGATTTTTGCGCTTTGCAACTTTTGAGAGGAGACTGTTTTGAGGTTTGGAACTGGGTTAGCCACTCTCCAAATTTCCGTTTAACGCTCGCGTTGCCTCAATCTAAACGTCTTCGTTCCCATTCCTCAAAGCCAGCGCCTTGTTTTTCACCTGTCCACTTGCAGCAGGGGGGGCAAAATAGTCTTTCGGGGGCTAGATTTCCCTTCTAAGGTTGGGGACGAGCAGTTAAGACTACGCTTTTTTCTAAGGCTAGCTCGATGCATCCTGGAAGTTGTTAACTTGATATGATTATTAATTTAAATTTAGTTGTGACAACATTTAAACATAAATTAAGTAATTAGGAAAACTTTTGATCCTATCTAAAATCCAAGAGGTCTGGTAGTTTTAGATACTATTGATAAAGTTTAACTGGAGTTTGACCCGACCTTGGCTTGATGGTGTTTGCTAGATATTCAAATTTAAGATTAGTGTCCTCGAATACGAATAACTGTGCGCTTTGATATAGTTACGCTTTTTCCTGACTGTTTTAACTCTGTTCTCAATTCTGGGTTGCTGGGTAAAGCCTTAGCCAAACAAATTGCCGAAGTTCATCTGGTTAACCCAAGGGATTTTACCACCGATAAGCACCGAAAGGTAGATGATGAACCCTACGGTGGCGGTGTGGGGATGCTAATGAAGCCAGAACCGATCTTTAACGCTGTGGAGTCGCTGCCAATTCTGCCCAGAAGAGAGATCATTTTGATGAGTCCCCAGGGTCAAACAATCAATCAACCTCTTTTGAAAGAATTAACGGCAAATTATGACCAGTTAGTTGTTATTTGTGGACATTACGAAGGGGTGGATGAGAGGGTACTACATTTGGTGACTCGTGAAGTATCTTTAGGTGATTTTATTTTGACTGGCGGGGAAATTCCAGCGATGGCTTTGATTAATGGCGTAGTCAGACTATTACCCGGAACCGTGGCGAAAACGGAGTCCCTCACAGCAGAAAGTTTTGAGAATGGGTTATTGGATTATCCCCAATATACTCGTCCTGCCAATTTTCGCGGTTTGAAAGTGCCTGATATCTTACTCTCTGGGAATCATGCAGCGATCGCCCGGTGGCGTTACGAACAACAGATTCAAAAAACCCGCGATCGCCGGATCGATTTGCTGAGAGACTGGGAGCAGGGGAAGCAGGGGGAGAATAATAATTCCTAACTCCTGACAAATGACCAATGACAAATGACTAATGACTAATGACAAAAATTCGGATTGGTAACGGCTACGATATTCATCGACTGGTGAGCGATCGCGCTCTAATTTTAGGTGGAGTTCAAATTCCCCATGAATTGGGTTTGTTGGGTCACAGTGACGCTGATGTGCTGACTCACGCGATTATGGATGCCATGCTTGGGGCCTTATCTTTGGGGGATATTGGTCATTATTTTCCACCTAGCGATCCTCAATGGGCGGGTGCAGATAGTTTAGTACTATTAACTCAAGTACATCAGCTAATTAGCGATCGCGGCTGGCAGATCGGAAATATTGACTCGGTGATAGTAGCAGAACGTCCCAAATTAAAACCGCATATTCACAATATGCGCGGCAAACTAGCGGCGGTTTTAGAATTAGAACCAAATCAAATTGGCATCAAAGCTACCACCAACGAAAAATTAGGCCCTGTTGGACGTGAAGAAGGTATATGTGCTTATGCTGTTGTTTTGCTAGTGGCTTCAGAGTAACTTTTTTTACTGCATCAACGAAGCTATTTAATCATCTTTAAAATTTAAATAAATAGGGTGATAGGAGATAAACAAACTTACCTGAGTAGGAAATTAGAGGCATGCAAGCTACAAACTTAGAATTACAAGATGTAGACCGCCCCGATGTTGTGGCACTAGACAAAGATGGAAAAACTATTTTGATAGTTGAAGTTCAAGGTTTTCCATTTGACTCCAATCCAAAAAAGACCAAAGAAAATGCTATATTGCGAATTATTGACTACTTACAAGCGTCAAAAACCCTGATTTTATTTGCTATGTTTGTTGATTTAGAAAATATCTTAGTTTTTCGATGGGATGGTTCTAATTTGTCAGAAATTCTTAGTTTTAATACTGGTGATGTTCTTAGTGATTACGAGCCAGAATTTAATAAAAAACAAATTTTTAATCTTTATCTTACAGGTTTGACAGAAGCCTGGATAAGTGATTTTTGCTATCACTGGAAGTCAGAAATACCGCCAGTATCTAAGGAGATAGCAGAAATAGGTTTATCACAGTTATTAAAAGGTGGAATTACTCAACCTTAGGTACTATTGGCAGTGATACTTTACGTAGAAACAAACTTTTTAATGAGTATTGCTAAGGGACAGGATGAACTAGCTGAAAATTTTCTGCAAAATACACCTACCTCAGTATGTTTAGCAATACCGAGCATTTGTTATATAGAATCTTTGGGGACTTTAGAACAAGAGGACAAATATAACCAGGATTTTAGTAGGCGATTAGATATTCAAGTTAACGAGGCTGGAAGAGATAAAACTTCACAAAATGCTAAATTAGTTGTTAATTATTTGAAACAAGCTAAAATTAGCTTTCTACAACGCAATAATGACACAGAAAAACGCTTTTATATAGCATTAAACCAGCTTTTTACCAAAGCAGAAGAGATTCCGTTAACGACAGAAATTATTCATGGAAGCCTTGCTAGAAATATCCTTGAAAAGCATCTTATGGATAAATTGATTATAGAGTGTACAGTTCACCATGCACGCTTGCACCCAGATGAAATAAAAATATTTTTAAGTAGCAATTCTAAAGAATTTGGTAGACGAGAAGTTATAGAGGTTTTACGAGATAGTGGCATTCAGTATTTTAATAAAACTCAAAACTTCCTTGGTTGGCTACAATCTCAATCAAATTGATTACACTATTCGCGGATTGAAATTATGAAATTTTTTAGGAAAATATTTCTAGCAATTAAACATTTTTGCTTGCCAATAATTCTGACTTCAGCAACAGCACTTACACTTACCGCCTGCAACCCAGCTAACTTCAAAACCGCAGCTGCTCAAGTACCGCAACTCGTCACCGCAGTTTTGAGTGAGCCTTCAACTTTTAACTATGCCCTGAATGAGTCAGCATATAGTGTTTTTGGCTTCCTCTATGATTCATTGATTAATGAGAATCCTCTAACCACAAAACTAGAACCCGCTTTAGCAGAATCTTGGGAAGTTTCTAAAGATGGGCAACGAATTGTAATCACACTGCGATCGCAAATTAAGTGGTCAGATGGTAAACCAATGACTGCTGATGATGTTGTTTTTACTTATAACGAAATCTACCTCAATCCTAAAATTCCCACCTCCATAAAAGATGCTCTAAAAGTTGGCGATAAAGGTACTTTGCCAACGGTAAAAAAAATTGATGAGCGTCGGGTTGAATTCACCATCCTTGAACCGTTTGCTCCTTTTTTAAGATATGTAGGTGGCATTCCAATTATGCCTGCCCACGCTCTCCAAGAAGCGATTCGCACAACTGGATCTGATGGGAATCCTAAGTTTATCTCAATGTGGGGAACAGGCACAGATCCGAAACAAATTGTTGGCAATGGCCCTTATGTAATGGAGAGCTATGTTCCCAGTCAGCGAGTTATCTTTAGGCGCAATCCATACTACTGGCGTAAAGATGTTCAGGGCAATCCTCAGCCTTACATTGAGCGTATTGTTTGGCAAATTATTGAATCCACTGAAAACCAATTAATTAGTTTTCGCTCCGGGCAATTAGATGATTTGGAAGTTGCTCCTGAAGGTTTTAGTTTGCTGAAGCGAGAAGAAAAACGAGCCAAGTTTGAAATTTATAACGGCGGGATTGATACAAGTACGACTTTTATTGCTTTCAATCTTAGTAAAGCTAAGAATTCTCAGGGTAAGTCTTTAGTAGATCCAATTAAATCTAGCTGGTTTAATAAAAAGGAATTCAGACAAGCTATAGCATACGCCCTTGATCGAGAAACGATGAAAACAAATGCTTTTCGGGGACTGGGTGAATTGCAAAATTCATTTGTTTATGTCAAAAGTCCCTATTTCCTGACTCCAGAAAAAGGGTTAAAGGTATATAATTATGAACCAGAAAAATCGAAGAAATTACTATTACAATCTGGGTTTAAATTTAATGCCCAAAATCAGCTTTTAGATTATGATGGCAACCGAGTCAGATTTACAATCTTAACGAATTCGGAAAGAAAAGTTAGAGGAGATATGGCATCTCAAATCAGACGGGATCTCGCTAATATTGGGATTCAAGTAGATTTGCAAATTCTCAGCTTCAATTCTTATCTAGAAAAACTCAAAGTTACCCAGAATTGGGATTGTTACCTTGGAGGATTTGCTGGAGGCGGTACTGAACCCCACGGCGCTAGCAATATCTGGAGGATTGCCGGTGCATCGCACGCATTTAATTTAGGGCCACAACCGGGAGATCCACCGCTAACTGGCTGGGAAGTTTCCGATTGGGAAAAGCAAATTGACAGCCTTTACATTCAAGGCGCACAAGTATTAGATGAAAATAAGCGCAAGGAGATTTATTATGAATATCAGCGCATCGCCTCAGAACAGTTGCCGTTTATTCATTTGGTAGAGAGATTGAATCTGCAAGCGGTGCGCGATCGCTTCCAAGGTATTCGATATACTGCTCTTGGTGGCCCATTCTGGAACCTCTACGAACTGAAAGTAATTGATTAGTCATGGGGCATTGGGCATTGGGCATTGGGCATTGGGCATGGGTTACACCTCATCTCCCCTGTCTCCTACCCTAAGGGAAGTTAAAGCGACATTCTCCCAGCCTTCTTCTTTAATTTTGAAATTTTGAATTGACTTCTCCCTCATCTCCTTTATCATGACCAATGAAAAAGCTTTGCGATCGCTCCTTGAAGCAGTTGCCAATGGTAAAGTTACGCCAGATACGGCATTAAATTCACTCAAAGATTTAGCCTACGAATCTGTGGGTGAGTTTGCCAAAATTGACCATCATCGCGCCCTCAGAACTGGTTTCCCGGAGGTGATTTGGGGTCCTGGTAAAACGCCCGATCAAATTGCTCAAATTATCGAGGTGATGCGCCTCCGCAACCCGGTGGTGATGGCAACTCGCATTGAACCAGCAGTTTATGCCGCACTGGAATCAAAAGTTAGCGGTTTGCGATATTACGAATCGGCGCGAATTTGTGCGATCGCTCCCCCTACTATCGAACCACAGTTCGAGGGTGAAATTGGGATTATTTCTGCTGGTACCGCCGATTTACCCGTTGCTGAAGAAGCAGCTGTAACTGCTGAACTTTCCAGTTTCCGCGTCCAACGCCTCTGGGATGTTGGCGTTTCTGGGATTCACCGTTTATTAAGTAACCGCCACCTGATTGAATCAGCATCGGTGTTGATTGTCGTGGCGGGGATGGAAGGCGCTTTACCCAGCGTTGTCGCTGGTTTAGCGAGTTGTCCTGTGATTGCCGTACCCACTAGTATCGGTTATGGCGCAAGTTTTGGCGGTCTAGCACCTTTATTGACAATGCTTAACTCTTGTGCTGCGGGAGTAGGCGTAGTAAATATCGATAATGGTTTTGGCGCAGCAATGTTGGCGGGGCAAATTTTGCGAACTGCCGAGAAATTGCGGTTGGCATCGGCGGGATCTTGAGTTAAGACATTAAAGTTATACCCAATATTTCAGTAGATTATCAGTAATTTATGTAAAAAATCAACTGATACTGAAATTTGCCACCTCCAACCTCTTAATTACCAAATATGAGCCATTACAGCGATTTGATATCTCCGTTATTTTGGAATTTGCCTGTAAATTTGACAGCACTAGCACAAACAATTACCGATCCAGACCTGATGGGTCAGATGCAAAAATCTTGGAGTCACTTTATACAGACAGGTCAAGTGTGGGCATTATTGATTGGTTTAGTCATTGGCTATATGATTCGGAATCTAACTAGCTACGGCTAAATCTAGGGGGAGTGGGGAGTAGGGAGTAGGGAGTAGTGAAATCAGGAAAATTCTCTTCCTAAATGATCGCTCCCCATTACCCTTTATCCCCAGAGGAGTCCTCACCTTCCCCACTCCCCACTCCTCACTCCCCTCATATAATTTATGACCAAAGAACAAAATTGGAGTCCACGGTTTGAATCAGCGTTGCATCCGGCGATCGCGCGTTTTAATGCTAGTATCGGTTTCGATATTGAATTAATCGAATACGATCTGACTGGTTCTCAAGCTCATGCCAAAATGCTCGCTCACACGGGCATTATCTCCCCAAAAGAAGCAGAGCAACTGGTTACAGGTTTAGAACAAGTTCGCCAAGAGTACCGCCAGGGAAAATTTCA
The DNA here is from genome assembly GCA_038249935.1 of Chroococcales cyanobacterium. Taxonomy (GTDB): domain Bacteria; phylum Cyanobacteriota; class Cyanobacteriia; order Cyanobacteriales; family Nostocaceae; genus Nostoc. The sequence continues at coordinate 12,177 of JBBSCU010000044.1, read as the reverse complement.
CCCTGGTATCGATGCTGAAGACGTACATTTTGCCGTTGAAGGACGGTTGACAGAAATTGTTGGCGATGTGGGTAAAAAGCTGCATACAGCGCGATCGCGTAATGACCAAGTTGGCACCGATACCAGACTCTACCTCCGCGACCAAATTCAACAAATCAAAAGCAAATTGCGGGAATTCCAAAGTGTTTTACTGGATATAGCTGAACAGCACGTTGAAACTCTGATTCCTGGCTATACTCACCTGCAACGCGCCCAACCCGTGAGTTTAGCTCATCACCTCTTGGCATACTTTGAAATGGCGCAACGCGACTGGGAACGCCTGGGTGATGTTTATCGCCGCGTGAATATCTCACCTTTGGGGTGTGGTGCTTTAGCTGGAACGACTTTCCCTATTGACCGCCACTACACAGCTAAACTATTGAATTTTGACGATATTTATGCTAATAGCCTCGATGGAGTTAGCGATCGCGATTTTGCGATCGAATTCCTATGCGCTGCTAGCTTGATCATGGTTCATCTTAGCCGTCTTGCAGAAGAAGTCATTCTTTGGTCATCTGAAGAATTTCGCTTTGTCACCCTCAAAGATAGCTGTGCCACTGGTTCCAGTATCATGCCCCAAAAGAAAAACCCCGATGTACCAGAATTGGTGAGGGGGAAAACGGGGCGTGTATTTGGTCATCTCCAGGCGATGTTAGTGATTATGAAGGGGCTACCCCTGGCATATAACAAAGACTTGCAAGAAGATAAAGAAGGTTTATTTGATAGCGTCAACACAATCAAAGCCTCTCTAGAAGCAATGACGATTTTGCTTAGGGAAGGCTTAGAATTTCGTACCCAGCGTTTGGCGCAAGCCGTGACGGAGGATTTTTCTAATGCTACCGATGTCGCAGATTATTTAGCAGCACGGGGTGTCCCTTTCCGGGAAGCCTATAACCTCGTGGGTAAGGTGGTAAAAACTAGTATTGCCGCAGGTAAACTTTTGAAAGATTTGAAATTGGAAGAGTGGCAACAATTCCATCCAGCATTTGCAGCAGATATTTATGAGGCAATATCCCCCCGTCAAGTTGTGGCAGCCCGCAACAGTTACGGTGGTACTGGGTTTGTACAGGTCAGTAAAGCACTCATAGCTGCCCGCGCTCAAATCGCTATCGAGTAATAAATAAGGGCGTACAAATAAATGTGCGCCCTAAAAACTAAATAACAAGGATTGAGGTAGACAAGCAGCTTATTCAGTGTCAGCTGCTGCTGCGCCTTCTTCTTCCTCACTCTTCGGTGGTCTTTGTTGGAACCTTCTCTGCATTCTTCCTGTCGTAGTCCGTTTACGAAACTTCCGGGCATAAGCCTGGTTCCGTAGCGCCTTTTCTTTTTTCGGGTTACGGCGCTTGGCCATGTTCACCTCATTAAATAAACAACAAAAAAAGTAGCAACCAGGCATCACATAGGCAATATTAGTTACCAATGTTATTGATATACTTCTAGCCTAGTGCAGCAATCAATACGCTTTAAACAGTGTCCTAGTCTACCGCATTCAATATTGTGATGTCAATAAAAATTTATAATTATGTTCCTGCTAGCTAGACTAAAAATACTCTTTTTTAAATTCAGATAGTTCAAATATATATAAATTACCTAACTAGTTGTTGTTTTTGGAACAAACCAGTATTTTTTAACAAAAAATTTAACTAGGACTAACTAGGCAATAGTTAGAGCATACAAATTACCAATCAAATATTATAATATTATCCAAACATTAAAATTAATAAATTTCAACTTTATATATTATTTTTTTAATACATAGTGAAAAATCACTATTGATGGCTAGTTTGGTTAAGGCAATGCTAGCTCGAAACTGAAAATTTTTCTTATTTAAGAATTATGTATATATGCATACAGTGCTTCTATTAAAGCTTAATGTTAAATTTAACAATATTCTACGTAAATCGTTAGAATAAAAATCTCAATCCACAAACATTCATTTTTGTGTAAAACAAAACTCAATCAAAATTCGATTGGTTGAGTGTGTGTAAGTGGTAGAGAACTATAGAATACAACATAGAAATTTTGAAGATTGAACGTTATTGCTTTTTTCCCGGCAGCTGTGCAGTCCACACGTAGCTTGTGGCGGATTGGACAAACAGTATTGGGTATTATATTTCGTCATCCCATTACTGGCACTAGTATCATCCCAATTTTACCCGATGGTCGGATAGTACTGATTCGGCGGCGTGACGATGGTCTTTGGGCATTGCCTGGAGGAATGGTGGATTGGGGAGAAGATATTCCCAATACAGTTCGCCGAGAATTGAAGGAGGAAACCGGACTGGAGTTGGTGAAAATTAGCCGTTTGGTAGGAGTTTACTCTTCACCGGACCGTGATCCTCGAATTCATTCAATTTGTGTTGTGGTTGAAGCCTCGGTGCATGGAACAATGGAGATTAAAGATACTTTGGAAGTCATGGAAATCGAAGCTTTCTCTCTCAATTTTCTACCTTCAGGACAGATGTCTCATGACCATACTCGGCAGTTGCAAGACTACTTGAAAGGCTTAACAACATTGGCATAATAATATTTTGTCATTAATTATTAGTCTTTTGTCAGATGCTAATAATTAATGACTATTTATTATGGTGCTAAAGTTAACTACTAAATTAAAATGGGTACACTATTCCGTAACTCCCGGAGAAAGCTCTCTCAAGGGCTGGTATTCTGGCGTGAAGTCGGTGAAAAGACTCCTATAATTTTTTTACATGGTGCTTGGAATGAGAGCAGTCAATGGTTATCTGTGATGGAATTCCTTGCACAAGATTTCCATTGCTTCGCGCCTGATTTGTTAGGGTTTGGTGAATCAGAGAATCCGAATATCCACCATTCAATAGATTTACAAGTAGACTGTTTGGCTGAATTTTTGCAAGCTGTCAAGGTAGAAAAAGTATATTTAGTAGGGCATTCTCTTGGGGGTTGGATTGCTGCTAGCTATGCTTTAAAGTATCCAGAGAAAGTTGATGGTGTAGTACTGCTTGCACCAGAGGGCGTAGAGATAGCAGGACAAGAACAGCATTGCCGGAAAATGCGGCGATTGTTGAGCTATCCACCATTTGTAGTTAAATTATTGCGATCGCTCACTCCTTTAACTAAAATCTTAGGTTGGGATGAAAAAATTGCCCAGGACTTGCAGCTGCGTCAGGCGCTATTGCCGTATCCCGTAGGTTGTCAGTTACTTTTCAAACGGCGACAAGCAGAAATTGAGGCGGAATTACTGCAAAAGCGGCTTTACATGATTGATGTGCCAGTTTTTATTTTGCAAGGTGGCCAAGATGCACCAGATGCTTTAGCCAAGAGCCGGGTTTATGCTCAACTAACGCCCCAAGTCGAGTTGAAAATGATTGCTCATGCCGGAAATGATTTACCAGAATCTTGTGCCGGGGTTGTGGCGATCGAGATTCGAGATTTTATTAAAGGGAATTGAGATTTTGACTTACCCTAACGATCGCAACCACTGTTGGACTTTTGGGTTTCCTTTTGGATGCGTTACTTGACTCAAAGGATGAGTGTCTAGCAATACGGCTCTACTCATCTGTGTTTTTACACTGACATCCGATTCTAATTCAAGCTTGTCTCAATCTCTGGGTATGTTTGTTCATCATATCCCGATTTATCAGCCATCCATTCGTCAACTAATCCTATTACTTTTTCTAAGGTATCATCCACTTTGGCTTCCGATTCAGAAAATTGTAGAACAAGTTGATATTTATCTAGCTTACTGGTTACACTCGATGATACGATAGGGAGTCGGTTAGTCGTAGCCCCTTCATTCATGTCTCTTGTCTTACTAGCAACAGATGTTGTTATACGATAGTTTTCAGAACTCAGAATATTAGACAACAGTAAAGATTTTTCTTCGATCAAGGCATCAACTTTTGTCCTAATTTTTAGCAGTTCCACTAAAGATAGCGTATATTTACTTGATAAGAGAAAATCAATGTTTACTGATTAGCTAACGAAATTTTATGAAGCTAATATAAACACATTCCCCAAAAAATTAAATTTGGTTCCACAATTAATGGTGTTGCAATTTCAGGATATAAGGCTTGTAGATAGTTTAATAATAAAGTGCGATCGCCACCTTTAATTGCAATCTTACTATCAGGAAATAACTGTAACCACGCCTGGGCAATCAGTTAATGTAACTTGTCGGCATCGTTAGCAAGCATAAGTCTCTTTCAGGGCGATCGCTCAATACCTGTTTCCAAGCATCCAAGAGAATATCCAGACCCTTGCGGTGTATATCAATACGCCCGTGACACACCACCACCTGAGAGACGAAGGCAAGCCTCTCAGGGGATACCTGCTGGAAACTCTTCCCCGATCGCACACCAATGTCACACAAGTAGAAGAGTGATAAGGGTATAACACTTACTGAGTAGAGGTTTTGCCGACAACTTTGCCGCAACTTTGCCAAAAGATACAAAAAAGTGACCAAATTTTTGCCAATATAATAATATTATTTCCACCCAAATTCACTTGGCAAAAATCGGCATGAGTGAAAAACACATAGAAGATAACGGCAAGGCTTTTCTCGTTCTGCTTTTGCCCCTCTCGTTTTTGATTATTTTCCTAGTTACCACATGGAGACTTTTACTAGCGTTAATTGTGCTGGTAATTGGCTTCAAGCTTTGGCAGGAATATCAATGGCAACAGTGGACTGTGCGAGTTAACCCAATTTTTCATCAGTTGGTTCGGGAAAATCAGGGCAGACTTACGCCAATGGACTTGGCAATTAAGGGCAATTTTCCGGGAACAACGGCAAAACGCTACTTGGATACTAAAGCTTCGGAATTTGGTGCCAGTATACTGAACTCTGAAGATGCGGGGCAGTCTTATTACTTTATAACTGCCAGCATTCTCGGCAATATCCTTGACAGTAGTGAGCCTGTTAAAGAATTTACTGCTCAACCAGTTACTAAAACTGCGCGATCGCTCCTAGCACCACCAGCCCCACAGGAGGAAGAACCAGAAACCGAATCACTCCCACAGCCAACCCATGAGCAAGCTAAACGATCGCTAGAAAAACAGTTAGTTTTTGGCTCTCTGATTCAATCTGAACTTGCCAAACGCCTAAATGTCTATTCCAGTACCGTTTATAAACGGCGAAACGATCCAGAGTTTTCTGAGTGGAGTCGCAACAAAGACCCTGACAGTATTGCCTGGTCATACTCGGAAAAAACTAAGGAGTTTTTCCCAGTGGACGAAGAAGGATAAACAATTCAAAAATCAAAAATATTAATTACTTTTGATTTTTGAATTCTAAACCCACAGCTTCGCTGATGGTAGTTAATTTGTTTTCTTCTAGTTTGTCTAGCAAACCTGCTAAAATCCGGCGTACCATCACTGGCCCTTCGTAAATCCAGCCTGTATAAACCTGGATCAGGCTAGCACCAGCAGTAATTTTTTCCCAGGCATCTTCTGAGGAAAAAATGCCACCAACGCCAATAATCGGGATTTGTCCTTGGGTTTGCTGCCAAATAAACCGAATTACCTCAGTGGAGCGATCGCGCAATGGCTCTCCGCTAATTCCGCCTGCTTCTGACTGGGGTGATTTACCCGTTTGGTCAATCACTTGGGTTTTCAGTCCATCACGGCGGATAGTGGTGTTGGTGGCAATAATTCCTGCCAGTTGGTAGGTTTTAGCCAAAGAAATAATGTCAGCGATCGCTTCCCATGATAAATCTGGCGCTATCTTGATAAACATTGGTTTTTGTGTAGTATTTTCTTGTTGCAATAATTCTAAGATGGCACTGAGCATGGCAGCATCTTGGAGCGATCGTAACCCTGGTGTATTGGGAGAAGAAACATTAACAACAAAATAATCTCCCAAATCCTTGAGTAAGCGAAAACTATCAAGATAATCCTGTGCCGCTGCTTCTAGGGGAGTTACCTTAGATTTACCCAAATTTATCCCTATGGGTATTGACTGAGTTAACTCCTGTTTTTGCTGTGTCAAACGTGCCACCATTGCCGCTGCACCACTGTTGTTAAAGCCCATCCGATTGAGAGCAGCTTTATCCAACGGCAAGCGAAACAAACGGGGACGGGGATTTCCCGGCTGGGCGTGAAAAGTTACAGTTCCTAGTTCCGCAAAGCCAAAACCCAGGTTAGACCAGATTCCAGCAGCAACGCCATCTTTATCGAACCCAGCAGCTAACCCTACGGGATTTGGGAAGTTTAGACCAAACAAATTTTGTTCTAGACGTGAATCGTAGAGGCACAGAGATTTTTGTAGGCGTTGGTTTACCCAACTAGCAGGGAAGCGGCTATTTTTTGGCGATAGCCAGCTAAAGCTACGGATTGTCTGCTGGTGTAACCACTCTGAATCGGTTTTTACGACATTGAACAAAAGCGGACGAATGACAAATTTATAAATATTCATTAACTTCTATAAAGAATGAATTCTGTACGAATGGGTAATGAGTATTGATTAAAACCTTACCCAGAAGCAAAATCAGGATGATTACAGTTCAGGTAGAACAAGAAGTAACTCAACAGGATCGGATGACCGTCATCCAAATGATTCGCCAGTTCAATCAAGATTTTTTTCCGTTGTCGGAGTGGCAACCTATAGCAGTTTTCGCACGAGATGAATCAGGTTTGATTGTTGGTGGAGTTCTGGGTGAAATCGGTTGCGATTGGCTTTATATCAGAGTCCTGGTTGTTCAAGAAGACTTACGTGGCCAAGGAATTGGCAGCAACATCCTGAGAATTGCGGAAAAAGAAGGTCAAAAGCAAAACTGTGTAGGGGTTCATCTTGAGACATTAGAGTTTCAAGCTAAGGAATTTTATGAATCTCAAGGCTATACTGTATTTGCTTTTCAAGAAAATTACCCACTTGGCCATCAAAGATACTTCATGCAAAAGTTATTTAATCTGAGTTAAATAGGAAACACGATTATGTTGGTTGTTTATCAGGAAAAGGAGCAAGCCTGTGTTCTGCCTATTAAACAATCATCACGATATTACTCAGAGTCATTTTCTGGGCATCTTATATATTACAAGCTATGTTAAGCAATAAATCAGATGGGGCAGCCGCAAAAACCTATAGCCGCCGAACAGCAGATCATATTATTGGGGCGCGTCCTCCAGAGCCTCAGAGAAGAAGATGATGCTGACGTTTTAATTGAAACTACTATTTCCTATCTTAAAGAGCAGTTTGACTACCAACTGATTTGGATTGCTCTTTACGATCGCCTGAATCACATATTATTTGGCAAAGGAGGCATGACACCTGATCATGACACAAGCTTTTTACGACAAAGGGTTGTGCTTAGTCCTGGGGATTTATTAGAGCAGGTGGTGATTGAACAGCATCCTTTGGGCGTAGCTGATTTGCAAACTGAAATCCGCGCCGCCGAATGGCGAAAAATTGCCGTAAAATTCCATATTAAAGGAACGATTATTTTACCAATTCGCTATAAAGACCGCTGCTTAGGTTTACTGTTACTAGGTTCAGAACGCTGGGGCTACTTACTAACAGGAGAAGCCAAAGCACGTTTAATGATGGTTTTAGGCGAACTGGGGGCAGCGCTGTATCAAAATGAAATGCATTTGCAGCAAAAGCAAACTAGGCGAACGGACGAGCCATTATTAGAATTGCTAGAAAATGTACGCACCCTGACTAACCTTAATCAAAAACTTGAAGCAGCGGTGCAAGCAACTCATAAATTTGTCTCGCCCAGCCGGACAAATATTTACTGGTTTGATCGAGAAGGGCGCTACTTTTGGTGTCGGATGAGCAATCAGCTGGTTAAAGTTGATCGCGATTCCAGCATTCAGCAAGCAGCAGGAATGACTGTACAGGAATTGAGCGACTTTTATTATGCTTTGGCAGTTAACAAAATTGTCTCAATTGGTGATGCACGCAGTTCTTTAAAGAGCCATTTTACGGCAAAATTGCTGCAACGGTTGAAGGTGCGATCGCTCCTGGCAGCTCCAATCATCTGGCAAAAAAACCTATTAGGTTTTCTGGCGGTGGAAAGCAATGAACCTCGGATCTGGACGGAGACAGACAAAAATTTTATTCAAGGCGCTGCTGGCTTACTTTCCTTGGTTGCACCCACCGAGAACATGGAAAGCACCATCAAACAGATTCAAGAGGATGCCCAACTAACTGGCCAAGTTGCTCAAGGTATCTATAGCGAACATGATCTTCAGGAAACTTTACAGCTCTGTGCTAAAAGAGTTTTAGCCAGACTTGGTGCCACCCGTTTTTTAGTGTTGCAGTACGACCCTGAGCAGAATAATTATCAATTTATTTACCAAAGCCAGCCTCATAATCGCCGACCGTTGACATTTACCCTCAATACTCTCAAAGAATTAGATGGGGAGCTTTTACAACGTTCAACTCAAGCGGTGGAAATTGAGAACTTAGACGAAGATTTACGGTTTTTTAACTGGCGTCCCTCCTTATTAGAAAATGGTGTGCGATCGCTACTTGTTTGTAAATGCACTCCCGGTTATCTACCAACAGCGCTTTTGGTGATCACTCACGAAACTCATCGTTCTTGGACAACTCTGGAAAAAGAATTGCTATGGGCTGTTAGTCAACAGATTGGTGTAATTATTCGTCAGTGGCAATTGCACAACCGTACCACCCAGCAGCAAAAAGTTTCCCAGGCATTTGAGCAATGCCTACACATCCTGACAGAATCCCAGAACAGCAAAATCGAGGTCGAAAAAAAGCATTTAGAACGCACTGCACTCGCACAAATAGCATCAATTTTGGGCTGTCCTCTTGCGGTACTGCTATCCTGGTCGCCTGGTGAAAGTTGGGCAGAGATTACCCCTGGAGTGATTGCCAATAGCCAACTGGGGATTTTTTCTGATGCCTCTATTTCTATCCAGGCTGATGCCTTAATTCAGTGGGCACTTGCTACGGAGAGTTACCTGACTTTGAAGGTAGATAGTTTAACCCCGGAAACTCGAAAATGGTTGAATGCTCCAGACAAAGGTCAAATTTTGGTGATGGCATTACGTACCAATGCTGATTATGAAACTACAGGTGTAGTGTTGTTGGCAGACTATCAAGAGCGTCGCTGGTCTGAAGAAAGCCTTAGTGCTACAGCAATTCTAATTTCTCAATTAGCCTGGTGGCGTCGTCAAAAGCAAATTACCCAACTTCTAGAGTCTACAACAGAGGAATTACGACAACTCAATTGGTACAAACATCGTCGCTTAGAGGAAATTCAAAGAATAACGGCGCAGTCCCTTAAACAAATACATGATTTGGGCGTTCCGGCTAATGAACTGACTCAGATGCGCTATCAGCTATTGCTGCGGCAGTTAGATCACACAGCCACCTCCATGAGTGGACTGCTCAAACTAGAGCAGTGGCAGCTACACATGAGTTGGGAAACTATGCCTATAGCCAGTTTACTGAAGCGATCGCTCGAACGCATCGAAAATTTTGTTAAACAACAAAAGCTGTGGATTGGTGTACATGGTTTGGGACAAACAATTGAGGAGCAAGGATCGCCAAAAAGTTCTTTATTAACCAGAGGCGTTCCTACCTCTAGCGCTCAACCTTTGATGGCGATCGCTGGTGATATTGTCAAAATTGAATTAGTTATCCATGAACTGTTGGTTGTTGCCTGTAACCGTTCTCAAATCGGCGGCAGAATTGATATTTGGTGTCGTCGCTTAGATAAGCTTAAACCCGTAGATCCCAAAGATGATTCTGCAAAGGTAGAGGCTGATCATCAGGCATTGCTAGAGCTATCGATTACATACAACGGTGCGATCGAACCACAGTTACTTACAGAACTACATGATAATACACCCAAGGATGTGCTTGCTCCTTCCAACCTCGACCAACCACCCGCTTCACATCTGTTGATCTGCCAAAACCTGATGCAGGAACTAGGAGGAGAGTTAAATTTCTATCAATTACCAGATAATCGGGTAGTCAGTCGCTTGTTATTGCCGTTAGCTGGTAATGATTATTAGTACTATTTTTCCAAGCAAGTGTTATGAAATAAGCTTGAGTAACAAAAAATCACTGGAGAAATCTATCAATGAGTTTTAGATACTTCAAGCATTGTTTGAGATTTAGTTCAATCCAAAGCATTTTTGTTTTGGCTCTAATATCAATTTCTAACTTGTGTGCTGCATCTGCCCAGACTACTCCTGAAGGGGGAATTGACTGGATTTTAGTAGTAGATACTTCTGCTTCCATGCGTGGTGTCGGTGGAACGAAAAATATTTTTGAACCAGTAAAGAATTCTACTACTGAATTTGTTAATACGGCGAGATTAGGCGATACAGTTACTATCTATAGTTTTGACAAAGATGTAACTTTAAATGCAGATGATATCAAGATTACCAGTAATTTAGACAGAGGCAAACTCAAGGAAATAATTAGCTCACTTCAGGCTGAGGGTGTGCGGACTCATACAGGTAAGGCTGTTCAAAAAGCGCTGGAACATTCTGCTCTGTTAAACAAACGTGCTGATGCTCTTGGTCGCACTGTCAGTATAGTGTTTCTGACAGACGGATTAGAAGATGTGCGTGGTATTCCTAATCCTATTTCTATTCCTAGCAATACCCAACTTTTACCTGATCAACAATGCAAGCCCTATATATTTTTTGTATCTTTAGGATTAAAAGAACACGAAAAGCAGCTGAATGACTTTGCTAGCAATCCAGCGCTTTGTGGGAAGGGAAAGGTATTGCGAGATCCTGGAGGAGTTAAACTCAATAAGCTGGCTGAAAATATCCGACCAGTGCTGATTACACCTAAGCTTGATGTTAATTTACCCACTGCAAATTTGCAGCCAGTATCACCTGGAACAACAACTGAACCGCTCAATATTAATGGCATTAGCAATATCAACGGTAAGGTAAGTTTGCAATTGGAAGACCCTCAAAAAAGTGGTATTCGCTTAATTCCACCCGATCGCCCAATCGAGTTAGTTGCTAATCAAACAACAGCCATTCCAGTGCGTTTAGAGATACCAGCAGAGGCAAAAGGGGGCGCTAGTAGCTTGCGCTTGGTGTTGGCGATCGCAGACCAAGCAATTGCACCGATTACAATTGACCTACCTATAACCATTAAGTCAAAACTACAAATACAACCGACAAAGATAGATTTTGGCTCAATCGAAGCAGGTAAAACTACTGAAATTCAAAGTTTGCTAGTTAACACTAATATATCTGGAACAGCTAGCTTACAACTGCAAGGCAATTCCAAAGATATTTCTATAGCAGAACCTTTAGCAGCCATATCCTTCCAACCAGGAGAAACTAAAATTCCTGTGCAGTTGCAGGTTGCCGATAGCGGTTTTGCAAGCGATGTCTACGACGGGCTACGCCAACGCACTTTCACCTTAGTCCTAACCCCAGATAATCCGATTGTTAGTCCTGTCAGTGCGGAAGTTCATCTACATATTTTGATGCCACTAGGACGAAAAATAGTCATTTGGTTGCTCTTAGGGCTGTTGGTGTTGTTAATTGCCCTGATCGTAGTTTGTCTGATTCAACGCAAAACCCCCTTGGAATTAGTCGAACATTTCCGCAATCGTAAGTACCTAGAAGGAGCGCTGGTAGTACTGGAACCACAGCCACAATCATCCCAAGACCAAGAGATTAGTCTCACTCACCAGCATAAAAACAAAGTTTGCTTAAGTGAATTAATACCAGTAATAGCTGCAACCAATTCTGATGCCGAGTTAGTCACAGTTTGGCGGGCAGGCAAAAAGAATATAGATTTACACTGTTTGAAAGGTGTAATTTTTGTGAATACTAAAAATATAAATACTGATGAACTCTACGACGAGGACATCATTGAGATTGGCAACGTTAGGCTGCAATTTAACTGGATTGAACACCAAAGACCCTCTGAGTTAAGCAGTGGGCAGACACACTCTTGAATAATATCGCAGGAAAATGAATGTTAAGTCCCACGGTTGCGCGTCCCACGGTTGTTTTTCGTCCTACCGTTGTTATCGGGTTAGGAGGAACGGGTTATGAAGTTGTACTCAAACTCAAAAAGCGATTTATAGATGTTTACGGCTCAGTACCAGAAGTTATTCGTTTTATTTCGATTGATACTACCGAAAACATCCAAGAACGAGAAAAATCACCTGATGGCACCAAGGTTATCTTAGAACCTAATGAACTTTATGCCAT
>JBBSCU010000043.1:0-26360 GCA_038249935.1 Chroococcales cyanobacterium | reverse complement strand
CCGATATCGTTGCAACCCCAAACTAAGGCTTCTGTCGCACCTGCAAGCCCCAGTTTTACCCAACTCTGCTGATGGTTAGGAATCCAATTACCCAAGTAAATCCGCGCCACAGCCCCTAGCAGCAGTGCATCAGCCAAAATTGGTTGATCGCGTCCGACACGGCGACGCAAGGATTTAGGCGCTTCTTGCCCAACGAAGGGTAATAAAATAAACTCTGTGATCCTGGCTGGATATCCCTGATTAATGGCAGTTTTTTGGAGCGATCGCAATTTTTCTAAATGTCCGATTTGCTGCTCGCGGGTTTCAATATGCCCAGATAACATGGTACTGGTGGTATGCAAGCCTAATTTGTGAGCGGTGCTAACAATTTCTAACCAAGTGGCTGTGTCAATCTTCTCTGGACACAGTATCCGCCTAACTTCATCGTCCAACACTTCTGCTGCTGTTCCTGGCATTGATCCAACACCAGCATCGCGCAAAGCAGTAATCACATCAGCATACTCAAGTCCGTCAAGTCTGGCGATAAATTCTACTTCTTGGGGAGAGAAAGCGTGTAGATGTATCTGGGGAAATTCCTGTTTGATGGTTTCCACTACCTTGAGATAGTAAAGCAAAGATTTGCCGTTGAGCTGCGCTTGGGGATTTAATCCCCCCTGCATACAAATTTCCGTCGCACCCCGCCGCACTGCATCTGTCGCTTTTTCCAAAATTTGCGCCGAATCTAACCAGTATGCACCAGCATCACCATCATCTCGACGGAAAGCACAAAAACTACAGTGCTGCTCACAAATATTGGTAAAGTTGATATTACGGTTAATTATGTATGTAACCGTATCCCCGGCTTGAGTGTGGCGGAGTGTGTCGGATGTAGCCCGTATTGCAGCGATCGCCTCTGGATCAGTTTGTTCTAACAACACCACTCCCTCTTCAGCAGATAAGTCGTACCCCATCAATGCACGTTCAAGAATTTTTTCAACAGCAATTTTTGTCAGCATTACTTTATTAATTTCTTAGTAAATCTTAATTTTATGATCTTGTAAGTAGTAAAATTCTACTTAATAAATACACCCATTTCTGGAGAATCCCAAGAGCGAACATAAGTTTTACCTTTAAAATTAATCTCTTGAGATTTCTTTTGTTTACTTTTTTTGGTTTCCATTGAAATAATTCCACAAGGTTCAAAATCTTTATAGGAATCTTCTTTTTCTAAAATTGCCGAGATATTAGTCACATTAATATGTTGAATTTTAACTATTTTTTGATTATTTTGCTGCAAAAGTACCCACAAAGGGTATTCCCAAGGATCTTTTCCCATTGATAGACCAATATTCGAGCATTTTTTTGAATTTAAAAAATCAACTGCTCCTGTATAAGTACCTTTGAGGAATGGTCTATTGCTAAAATACTGCTCAATTCTACTGGTTTGGAATATATTGTTGCTATCAATAATCGGTCTATACCTATTAAAAAATACCCACGGTAATGATGACACGAGTAAAAATGTTACTATAAAAATTGCTATTTTTTGCTTTTTCAGTTTAGATAACACAACACCGACAAATGGAGACATTAGTATAAAAAAGGGCAAATGCAGACGACTATTCCAGGCTTGCCATTTTACCAAGTAGCAAAATATCAAAAATGTAGATATGGTAGTAATAAGATAAGCAAAAACATAACTTTGTTTACGGATATATTTTCGAGATATAAAAATAATCATACATATTATTATTAGTGCTAAATGTACTAAATTACCAGCACCGTTTTCATTACCAGTTATCCCAATTGTTGACCAACCTCCTGGTACAAAGAATGTCTTGGAGAAAGTTATGCGAGGATCATTTATATCCACGCCGATGAATATATGGATAATTTGAATTAATCTATTTGCTATTCCATTCCATAAACCAATCGGTGTTCCTATATGCAAAGCAATATTTCTCAGAATGTTAGAAACAAGTATATTAATCCCATATGCTTCGTTACGATAATCACTTGGTTCACCAAGTGGCGAAGCGAATAAATTATAATTACGTAAATAATGACTAATATTAAGCAATAAAGATATACTTCCTACTATTAAAGCTGGCTTCCATGCTTGCCAACGTAAGCGTTTAATCTGGGAGAAAGCAAACCAAACTAAGAAGGGAAATATATAAAAATAAGCAGTTCCCTTGGTCAAAATAGCCAATCCTATGCTACTCCCAATCTTGAATGAATTCGTCCAAATCTTACTTGTTTCTCCTTGGATAGTTGATAACAAGTAGTAAGCAAGACAAACTACCCAAAATGCAATAACATAATCATTTTGAGTGCTTGAAGCTTGCAAGATTCCCATAGGAATTGTTGCAGTTACAACAGCAGAGAAAACCTGACCTTGTAAATTTGCTCCAAGTAGTTTTGCAATTAATGAGACTGCAATAATACAGCCAATCATACTTAACCATTGAACTAAGTTAGCGAAGTAGTCACCACCACTCAAAATTTGAAAATGCAAAATCACAAACTCTGAGAAAGGGTTTTGATATAGCTGTGGAGTATAACTTGTTGGATAATGAGCAACGCTATGATTTTGTATCCAATAAGCAACACGACTCATGTGATAGTCCATAGAATCCCAGTTATTGGGTGGTGCTACGATGGCAATTAATCCAACTGTTGCTACAACAAAAACTAGTCCACATAACAATAATTTTATTTTAATATTATGTAATTGAGAGTAATTATTTTGCTCAGAAATCTGAATTTTGTGGGGATTTAGCCGCGAATATGCATAAATTAATATGATACATATTAATCCCCAAGCTCCTAATATCCAGCCAAAAGTAATTAATTTAAAAAAACTCAAAAATTCTGTAATTATAGTAAGTAATATTCCCCAGTAGGTAGTTGCTAATATCAGCGACTCACGCCACACAGTAGAATTTTTATTAATTATTAAATAAATAACAATTAAGGAAATAAGAGGCAAAATTATAAACATAATAGTAGTAGTTATATAGTTAAGAGCTATATTGCAATAGTTGAGATTGTAGTTGCACACTATTTTTTCTAGTTTATGTAAACCATAATCTAAAAAAAATAGTGTATTTTACCACAACTATTTCTACCTATTAATACACATATTTATGTTTATTGGTTGGAATCGTCAGTAAAGCCAAGTATTACTAATTTTCTCTTGCTGGTGGTGTTCGTCGATGTTGTATTAGCAATCCAATTGCCATACCAATGCCGACAATGGCAGTAAAGTAGAATAAACCAATCAATCGGATATAAATTGGTGGTGCGATCGCTTCAACTTCAACTAACTGCGCCACTTTCAACCGCGGAAATTGAGGATTAACTCTAGGGTTAGGAGTTGCTTCTACCTCGACTTTGTGGGGTGCACCATCAAAAAATTGTTCTTGCCATGTTAACTTGCCTTGTTCGTCAGAAACTCCTTTGTAGGCAAAGACTGTTAAATTATCTTCTAAAGCGATCGCTTTCACCTGCAACTTTACATCCTTGATTGGTTTTCCTGTCGCAGTATCTTTCACCTGTAACGCTAAATTCGCCAGTTTTCCGACAGTGGCATTTTTATCTCCCTCAATGCTAATTTCCAATCCCTGAGATTTTTGAGATGATGGTGCTATGGCTTCGGTACTGTTTGAGTGTTCGCTGCCATGAGCTTCTGCGACTTCTGCACTAATATTAATAAACAATAGGGTTACGATAGCCACCACTGTCAAAGCACTTAATAAAAGGCGCACTGACTGCGGTGCAATTTCTCCTTCTTGCAATTTTTCTTGTCCGCCAATAACCCAACCACCCAACAATCCAAGCGATAGTAAAATAGCTGCAATAACAGCAAAATATTTATATTTTACGGGATTTTCTCGGACATTTAGATTCAAGGTTTGTTGATAGGGAGCAAAAGCATTTGCTACCAAGGGGGACACGTTAACCCGCAGTTGATAATTACCACGGATGGGTAATATCTGCTGAATTTCTAATTTACCATCGGGTGCAGCAGCATTAATTTGCAGCAACTTTGTTCCCTCGACAATGGGAAAATCTGTTGTTAACCAAGGATTGGATGGTGGCGTTAGAATTTGTAAGTTAATTTTGGCATTTTCTAATGGTTTACCCGCAGCATCAACAGCTTGTAATGTCAGGGTAACGGGAGATTGTGGTTTTTCTGTTCCTGCTTCAAAAGGAAGAATACGTTCTAAAGCTGGGTTGGTGGAGAGTAGCACTCTGGATGTAGGAATTTGGGAACTCCCGACAAAGGAGTAAAGAATTGACAAAGTGATGCAAACAGCGCTAATAACTCCAAAAAGCCGATATTTTTTCATAAAAACTTCCGGTAAATGTGAAACCTGTGTACTTTTTGCAACTGAAATCTAACAGCAGTGGGTGAAAGTTACCCCAGATTATTAGTCTCTTTTTATTAGTAAGTAGAGAAATTCTAGTCAAAGAATTAGTAATAAATCAGACATCATATTAAATTAAGTTCAAGTGATGTAGAGATGCTTTTTCTCCATCTCTACAAAACCTAAAAATTATTTCCAACTAAAAACATTGCCGGGAAATCCGCACTACTTTAGCGTTATAACTTTGTTAGGTGTCAAAGCATTACTTCATGCACCTAAAAAATCTTAGAATCATGATAAATTAGTGACACGCAACGCCTAATGTGTGGTGACGCGCTGAGTGTGCTGTATTATGAGCCGCAGGATAGGTAGAGAACAAGACAGTCCAGATAACCAAAGAAGATAGCAGCATATAAAGCGCTACCTGCACAGGCTTCGATAAGGTAATACCTGCGGTCTTCTGCAATACTGAAATACGAGAAAAACTAGTCATTTTTGACATCCTATAATAAATTTGGGTAATTCATCAATTAAAGGGCACAATGCCACTTGATTGCAAAAAGATATCCGATTAACTTTGTGTTTGACAAGTGTGTATCAAATGTATTGTGTAATTCAACCATAGTGAATACTATACAATCGTTTGAACATCGGCTCATCACGATGCAGCAATCTACACATAAAGTCTATACAGATAACAAAAGAATGACGGAGAGTTTTAAGTCACGGCATTTTCAAGGTACACAACACGAAGGTAACAGATAAAATTAAAAATTATCATTTTGCCAAATATTCAAAATTCCTTGAAATAAGATTTATGTTATCTCTAAGCCAATTAAATACGCCACAGATTACCAGCAGTTTATTGTAAGTAGCAATTTTGAGGCGCGTGAAAATTATTGACAATGATTATTAATTCCTATAATATACACAACAGCAATTGCAAATAATTTGCAATTCTCTTTTGGCGCTAACCGTAATTAAATGTCATGCCCAACAACTTCGCTCTGGGTAACGAAAAACTCTGGAACCGCCGTCAACTATTGAAGCTTGGCCTAGCAAGTGCTGGAGTGACTGGTGCAGCAGGACTTTGGCAGATATTAAATCTACAAAGTAAGTCAATTGTCAAAGTACCACCACTTGAGATGGACGCACCAGAAGATGTTACTAACCCGATGAAGATCGTAAGGGATTTTGATTATGGGACGCTCAAGCAAGAGAATGGGCGCACTATCCGAGAATTTCAATTAACTGCGGGTACTTCCATAATAAAGCTCAATAGTGCTGTCTCTTACAACATCTGGGATTTAAACGGTCGCATACCAGGTCCAACGCTACGGGCAAAACAAGGCGATCGCATCCGAGTACTATTTCTCAACAACGCGGGACATTCTCACTCTTTACATTTTCATGGCGTTCATCCGGCGGAAATGGATGGCGTTCGTCCGATCAGCAACGGCAAAGCCACAATTTATGAATTTGATGCTGAACCTTATGGTGTTCACTTATACCACTGTCATGTTGAACCAGTCACCCGTCACATCGCCAAGGGACTGTATGGGATGTTTATCATCGATCCACCTACTTCCCGTCCCCCGGCTGATGAGATTGTACTAGTGATGGGTGGGTATGACGTGAATGACGATAGCCATAACGATTATTACGCCTTCAACGGTCTGCCTCATTACTATATGCATCATCCCATTCGCATTTACAAAGATCAGTTGATTCGGCTATATGTTCTCAACATCATTGAATACGATCCGGCAGTGACGTTTCACTTGCACGCCAACTTTTTTGATGTTTATCGCTCTGGGATGAGTATGACTCCTAGTGAGAAAGCTGATGTGATTACGATGGGTACCGCGGAAAGGCACATCTTGGAATTTGCTTTTCGCTATCCCGGTAAATATATGTTTCATCCTCATCAGGATGCGATCGCAGAAAACGGTTGCATGGGTCAATTTGAAGTAGTTACTGAGAGCAACTCTCAAAATCCTGTTAAAAATTCCTGACAATATTATTAATAATTCGTAATTAATTCATTAAATTTTTAGGAAGTAGTTGATAAAAAATGTCATTATGTGCAACAGTGAAGTCTATGACAATGTGTCAAACAAACTAGCTTCCAGTAATAGTTTGAAATGTTTCAATTAATACCTTTTAAGTTGTGTGAGGAGCAAAAATGATCAAACTTCGTTATGTCTGTTTAACAGCAGCAGTTGCGGCAATAGTAACTCTAAGTGCCTGTAACAGTACGCCGACCGCAGAAAATCCATCAGTACCAGTTGCTAGTCCTCAAGCTACAGAAGCAGTAAGTAATAACAGTCATAGTGGTCACGGTGGCAAAGAAAAAATTAACATTAACACTGCTATATTGTCAGAATTGGATAAGTTTGAAGGCAAGCTAGGTGTCCCGGCTTTATCGAATAAAATCCAAGCAAATCGTCCCTACGGTAGCCCAGAAGATTTAGTTACTAAAAAAGTAATTACTCAAGAGCAGTTCGACCAAATTAAAGACCAGGTTGGTGTTCAAGAAGTAGTACTTACAGGTGAGGCAAAAGATGTTGACTATATGTCTAAATTAGGCTTAATGAAAGGGCATCTTTTGGTAGCACAAGAACTATTAGATCAAAATCAGCCGAAACAGGCAGAACCTCATATTGGACATCCAGTTGAGGAGATTTACGTTGATGTAGAAGAACAATTGAATGAGCGTAAAGTTAAAGAATTTAAGACAACTTTGGTAAGTTTGCAAGATTTAGTAAAATCTAGTCCTAAAGATGACAAAGTTAAAACTAATTTTACTTCTTCAGTGCAAGCAGTTGATGGTGCGATCGCAGCATTACCCGCAGAACAACGCTCAAAATCAGGATTTGTGCTACAGGTAATTAACGAATTATTGGATGCAGCCAACTCTGAATATAGCGCTGCGATCGCAGATGGTAAAGTAACCGCCCCAATTGAGTATCAAGATTCTCGTGGTTTTGTCGTTTACGCCAATGAATTATACAAAGGAATTTCTAGCCAAGTAGCTCAACAAGATCCCGAAGCACATAAAGCGATTGACGCTAGTTTCGCTGAATTAATAAAAGTTTGGCCTGCTGCAATTCCACCAGCGAAAGCAGTCAAAACACCTAATGATGTTACCAAGTTGGTGAAAACCATTGAGGAAAACTCTCAAAAAGTGATTGACAAATCCAATACCCAAGCACAGCGTTAACACTTTTATTTAATGGGAAGCACAGAATAAGGAGTTTAAAATAGTTAGAAGTTAAGAGTTATGAATTATGAATTATGAGTTATGAATCCCCATCTGCTAACTCCTAAGTTCCAACTCCTCACTCCTAACTTCTAACTCCTAACTAATTACACCCCATTCGTTACTTAAACTAACAACTGATGCAAGAACTTGACCAGAAAAAGACCATTGACCTGCTAAACGCCATCATGGAATTTGAACTAGCAGGGGTAGTGCGCTATACACATTATTCTTTGATGGTGACTGGCCCTAACCGGATTCCAATCGTGGCTTTTTTCAAAGCACAAGCAAGTGAATCTTTACTTCATGCCGAACAAGTGGGAGAAATTCTCACCGGTTTAGATGGGCATCCCTCCCTGAAAATTGCCCCAATGGAAGAAACCTACCAGCATAAAGTCAAGGATATCTTGGAAGAAAGTTTATCCCATGAAAAGAAGGCATTAGAACTGTATAAAAATCTGCTCGAAACTGTTACCAATGCCAGCATTTATCTTGAAGAATTTGCTCGTGGCATGATTGGGCAAGAAGAGATGCATAATCTCGAACTCAAAAAGATGCTACGCGATTTTAGTTAATAGTTATTAGTCCTTAGTTATTGGCTAGGGACTAATGACTAAGAATAAAAGACAAAGGACAAAAGATGAATTTTAGTACTGCTCTACCTACTTTTGTGATTACACTCCGAGAAGGAGTAGAAGCCGCCCTTGTTGTTGGCATTGTGCTAGCTTTGCTAAAAAAAGCTAAACAATCCCGACTCAACTCTTGGGTATATGCTGGTATCGGCGTTGGCATTATCGTCAGTGCCTTAATAGGAGTGCTATTCAGTTGGGTGACTCAAGCATTAGGCAAAGCTTATCCGCAATACACGGGAGTAATTGAGCCAGCGCTGGAAGGTGTATTTTGTGTATTAGCGATCGCCATGCTCAGTTGGATGCTAATCTGGATGACCAAACAAGCCAGATTTATGAAAGCTGCGGTTGAAGGATCTGTTAACAGCGCCTTGACAAAAAATACCAATGCTGGATGGGGTATTTTTAGTTTAATTTTTGTTGCTATTCTGCGCGAAGGTTTTGAAACCGTTCTGTTTATTGCTGGTAGTTTTCAACAAGGGTTAATGCCAACTATTGGTGCCTTTGGGGGTGTGATAGTTGCGATCGCAATCGGTGTGCTTTTATTTAAATGGGGTGTCAAAATTAACATCCGCCAGTTTTTCCAGGCAATGGGAATTTTATTAGTATTAATTGTTGCAGGGTTAGTTGTGACAGCGCTGCAACGTTTTGATGAAGCTATTGCTAGCGTTGCTCTCAGTAACCGCGCCTCGGAGAACTTTTGTTTTTATTACGAACATTTTACTAGAATCCACTCCTGTATTTTAGGGCCAATGGTTTCTAATACTTCCACAATCTTGCCTGACGAACAGTTTCCTGGCATTATTCTCAAATCTTTATTTGGTTATAGAGAACATCTCTATCTAGTACAAGCAGTGGGATATATAACATTTTTAGTCACCATTGGAGGACTGTATTTCCGCAGTCTTGGGGGTATATCTCCTGAAGCTAAAAAAAATATCCCAGTTAGTCAAAAAGCCATTAGTTATACCAGGGATTAAAAACCTTATCATTACCAACATCTTTCCATCTCTCGCTTCCTTGCTATCCCATCGCTGTATTTAACTAAAACTTTGCGTTCCTCTGCGCTTCCCTCTGCGCCCCTTTGCGTTTAAATTCAAACCTCAATTGCCCACAAATTTCCGAAATTGTTTACTAAGTACTTTGTGATGCCAACAGCGATTTCTTAAGCTGCTCACAAGCCTTTTCAATTGCATCTATACTACCTGGATTCACCAACCCATAGTAATCAAACACGTAAACTCGGTTATTTTTAGTCGCTTGCAATTGCTGCCAAAAACCTTCCTTTTTCAGCGAATCTAAAAGCGCTTCTTCCGAATTACCTTGCGGCGAATTAACCAAAATTATCACCTCTGGATTTGCCTCTAAAACCTTCTCAGCCGAAAGTGTCACATAGCCACCAATTGGACTTTTACCTTGTAAATCTGCTGCTATATTTTTCGCCTGAAATTTTGCAAGCAAATCCCCTGCCCAACTGTTTTTATTCGGGGCTAAAATTGGTTGACGACTAACCAGAACTAAAGCCGAAAGATTCTGCGTTTGCTTATCTGGCAAAAAAGTTTTATAACGGTTTAATAAAGGCTGAGGATCAGCATCAATTGACTGAGCCAATGTTTTAGTAAGTTCTTCTAGAGATTCCCAGTTATTCACCTTGGTAAGCAAAGTCAGAATTCCTAGCTGCTTAAGTTTTTGAATTGGTACGGTAGAAAAACCTTCAGCACCAATAACTAAATCTGGTTGAAGTGCTACAATTTTTTCTAAATTTGGCGGATTTTGACCTTCACTAACACGGGGAAGATCCTTGAATCTTGGCTCATTTTGAAATAATCTACTCCCAGTAATTCCAACAATTTTTGTTTGATCGAGTTGAGAGATGATATCAGCAGCAAGAGAAGAAAGAGCAACAACTCTTTTTGCTGATCCTTTTGGTAATCGCTGAGAGTTCGTGTTAGCTGCCTCAGTGGTATTTTCCACTTTGGTTTGTGGTTGCTGAGTAGTTGCAGTGGCGCAAGCAGCTAAAACTATACTCAACAAAATTGCGAAAGCAGATAAAAGCCAACGACGATACATATTAAAATTCCTTTTACTTCGTCTCCATCCAATTTTCACCGACACGCGCATCCACCAGCAACGGTACACTCAACTGCACTGCGTTTTCCATCACCGACTTAATTTGTGGTTGTAATTCTTCCCATTCTTGAGGAGGAATTTCAAACACTAATTCATCGTGAACTTGCAACAACAAACGCGCTTGATAGTTCTTCAAAACCTCATGTAGTCTTACCATTGCAATTTTGATAATATCAGCGTTGGAACCTTGAATTGGTGCATTAGCAGCAGAGCGTAATAAACCCGCATCAAAAGGGCCTAAATTCTTCAATTTACTCAGATCAATATCTTCTGGATTACTGCCTTTTAATTTACGTAAACTGTTATTAGTAAAGTCAAAATAACGACGACGACCGAGAATAGTTTCTACATAGCCTTGAGATATCGCTTCTTTTTTAACTCGTTCCAAATATGCAAATACTTGAGGATATCGTTCATTAAACCGCTTAATAAACTCGTTGGCAATGGTCTTATCTATCCCAGTCGAGCGCGAAAACCTTAGAGAACCCATTCCATATATCACGCCAAAATTGATAGTTTTTGCCATCCCTCGTTCTTCAGATGTTATATTTTCTTTTTCAAAAACTAACCGCGCCGTAACAGTATG
Organism: Chroococcales cyanobacterium; assembly: GCA_038249935.1. Classification (GTDB taxonomy): domain Bacteria; phylum Cyanobacteriota; class Cyanobacteriia; order Cyanobacteriales; family Nostocaceae; genus Nostoc. Next base: position 15,401 of record JBBSCU010000043.1, on the reverse strand, counting down.
AACATCTTCATTTTGCTGATATGCTTGTATTAATATTGGCTCTTGACTTAAATGAGCCAAAATCCGCAATTCAATTTGTGAGTAATCAGCAGCCACTATTAACCAACCAGATTCCGGTAAAAACGCCTTCCGAATTTGGCGACTAAAAGCTGTACGAATGGGGATATTTTGTAAATTGGGATTAGAAGAAGATAACCTACCAGTTGATGTTGCTGCTTGATTAAAATCAGTATGCACCCGTTGAGTATCTGGACGCACCAATGCGGGTAATGCATCAACATAAGTAGACTTTAATTTAGATAGAGTGCGATACTCAATGATCGCCTCAACAAATCCAGTTTTATCATCTTCTTGGAGTCTTTCTAGTGTTGCTGCATCTGTAGAATAGCCCGTTTGAATTTTACGAGAATGTTTAGTACTTAACCCCAACTTTTCAAACAAGATTTGGCTCATTTGTTTAGGAGAACCCAAGTTAAAATTTTCTCCAGCTATTTCAGTTGCTTCCTCTTTTAACCTGGCTAACTCAGTTTTTAAATGCTGCGAAAGTTCTTGTAAATAAGCTGAATTAATCCGAACACCTGTGTATTCCATTTGGGCTAAAACTGCTTCTAGTGGCTGTTCCACTTCCACTAATAGCTTAGACAAAGCTGGAAATTTATCCAGTTCCTCACGCAATTTTGCTACTAAACCAAAGGTAGAATAAGCATCCATACCGCAGTAATCTGCTACAGCAGGAATATCTATATCAGCGATAGTTTTGCCTTTAGGAACTAAATCTAAATAACTTTTAGCTATCAATCCCAAATATCGCTGTCCCAAATCCATCAAATTATGACTAGAATCTGGATTTAGAATGTAACTTGCCAGCATGGGATCAAACACTACTCCCGCCAAATTAATTCCTTGACATTTTAAAACTAAACGATCAAATTTGGCATTTTGTAGAGCTTTGGGATAATCAGCACTTTCGAGAATTGGGCGTAATGCTTCTAGCACCAAATCTTTATGCAAATTTTCCCCAGTTTTGTGTCCCACAGGAATATAGGCCACCTCATCTGGTTTCATTCCCCAACAGCAACCAATTCCTACTAACTCAGCGTCTCTTGGCTCTAAATCAGTGGTTTCAGTGTCCCAAGCAACGGGTGTTTCTGGATTAGTAAATTTTTGCAAAAGTTCCACTAACTCAGTCAGTTTTGCTTCAGTATTGATAATGCATGGCGTAATTGGGGAAGTGGATTGTAGTGGAACTGCTGCTGTATCACTAGCACTGAAAAACCACAAATCATTATCTTCATCAGCGCGGAATTCTGAGTTAGTAGAGTTGGGATTAATTGCGTCTGTTTTAGCTTCTTGGTTTTCTGCAATTTTTCCACCAAAACGTTGCTGGAGGTCGTTAATTTTGTCTAAAAATTTATTTAATTCTAATTTTTCTAAAATTGGTGCGAGAATACTGGCATCAAATCCGGTTAATTTACAATCTTCTAAATCAATTTCTATAGGAACATCAAGAACTATATTTGCTAAATAGCGGGACTTTTCGGCATCTTCTTTACCCACTGCCAGTTTTTTCTGAATAGCTCCTTTAATTTCATCTAACGCAGCATAAATATGGTCAAGGGAACCATAGGTATTTAGCAGCTGCACTGCTGTCTTTTCCCCAATTCCCTTGACCCCAGGAATATTATCCGACTTATCACCACAAAGAGCTTTGAAATCAACAATTTGTGAAGGTAAAACGCCCATCTTCTCTTTGACTTGTTCTGCTTCAAATTCCGCGATGCTATTTGTAGAGCGTTTTAGGGCATCTGGACTAAAATACAGGACAGTAATTTCTTTGTCAGGATCGATTAGTTGAAATAAATCGCGATCGCCTGTAAGAATCTTCACCCTATACCCAGCAGCAGTTACTCGTTGTGCCAAAGTTCCCAAAACATCATCTGCCTCGTAACCAGGGGCAGTGAAAATTGGTAGATTGAAGACATTGAGCAACTCATGGAGATTTGCTAAGTCGGGAATAAAGTCTTCTGGCGTTTCTTTGCGATCAGCTTTATAAGTCTCGTCAGCTTCGTGGCGAAAAGTTGCCTCGCCCAAATCAAAAGCGATCGCCATTGCTTGCGGCTGTTGTGTTGCCATTACCTCCAATAGGCACTTCACAAAACCAAAACATATACTGGTAGGAATCCCCGTTTTGGTATGTAAACCTCCATCTCGTCCTTTGGCGAAAGCAAAGTATGAACGATAAGCCAGGGAGTGTCCATCGACGAGGATGAACGTGGGGCGTGTTGCGGTTGCAGAAGTCAAAGTTTCAGACATAGCCCTATTTTAGCCAGATTTTTTAACAATTTAATTGTGTGACTCAGCATCCTCACTGTAGAAAAATGGCGTTGACTAGAGAACCCAATTTTTTCTACTACTGGCCGCTGGTCGCTAGAGCCTGTTAACCTCTTACTGGAACTTAAAATCTAGGAAATTATGCAGAAGGTATCTACTGATAATCAGGCTACTGCAAAAGACATTAAACTATTAGTTTTGGATATAGATGGCACGATCGCTGGAGAGTCTAACACTATCAGTACAGGCGTAAAGCAAGCTGTTATTGCAGTCCAAGCGCGAGGAATTCAAGTAGCGATCGCAACAGGTAGAATGTATTGTTCAGCCTTGCGCTTTCACCAAGAAATCGGCTCTACTCTACCATTAATGGCTTATCAAGGAGCCTGGATTCAAGACCCGATCACCCAACAAATTCATCGCCATTGGGCTGTTTCTAGGGAAATCGCTCACCAGCTAATCGACTATTTTGAGCAGCCTGAATTGCGATCGCTTCTATCTATCCACTTTTACATCAATGATCAGCTATACGTCCGTGAGTTAACTAGAGAAACCCAAATTTATGCAGAACGCTCTGGTGTTACACCGATTCCTGTGGGTGATTTGCGCCAAGCCTTAACGAATGAACCGACAAAAATTCTCGCTTTGTGTGATGACACTGATGTAATCAACCAGCTATTGGGGAATTTGCGCCGCCAATATACACCTGCTGAACTTTATCTGACAACATCTGTTGCTACCTTTTTTGAAGCAACTAACGCCTCTGTAAATAAGGGAACTGCTGTGCGTTACCTAGCCGAAGACTTGCTGGGATTACAGATAGCCAACGTTATGGCGATTGGCGATAACTTCAATGATGTGGAAATGCTGGAGTATGTTGGACTTGGTGTAGCTATGGGCAACGCACCAGCAGAAGTACAAGCGATCGCACAGTGGGTAGCTCCTAGTGTAGAGGAAGACGGAGCAGCAGTAGCAATTGAGAAGTTTTTGCTTTAGTGAGGACACTTTTTCAAACCTAAACCATAGAGATCAGAAAGGACACCGACGACTGGCCGTGTTTCGTCTCGGTGTCCTAGCTGGTTCGCTCCTCACACATTTGCTAATGTAGCCGAGGGGATGCATTGAGTCAATAGCTATTATAAAAGTTTTTATTTCTACCTAAGCGATATTACCGATTTATAACTCCAAAGGCGCAAAAACCCCCAAGTTTTCCTCTAGGACAAATCTTAATACTGACTGAGTAGCCATCAGCAATCCAAGTCTGGCTTGGGCTATCTCTGGCGACGTAATTTTAATCTCACCCCAAATCCGGCAATTAGACCAGAACTTTTCAAAAGCTTGGCTCAAATTCAGCGCTACTTTTTCCCATTTTATCGAATCGCTAACACCAGGACACTCTATGCTATCTATTACTTGCACTAACTCAGCAATTAAACGATGCTCATCAGGTTGATTTAGTCGCAGTATTCCATCACAGTTGAGCCAAGGTAGAGGTTTAGGGAAGATAACATCCCAAAAAGCTGGACTAATATTTGGAACTGGCTCTCTAAGTTTAATTAATCCCTCTCGGTGAGCCAGCAGCACTAGGGAACAGCAACGTGCATGGGCATATTGAACACCAAACAACGAATTGGGCATTGGATATTGGGCATCAATTGTCCTCTGCTCTTCCCCTGCTCCCTGCTCCGTGTTCCCCTGTTCCCCTAAACTCCCGACTGCGAGACTTTGCAACCAAGGCGCTAACGTCGAGTGAGTCAATTCAAAATGTATCCAACCAGGGGGAACTATTTGGATACTAAAAACGTCACCACCGACTCTTGATAGATCAAAGGCGATCGCACTAGCAAGCTCCATAGCTTTTCGATTCTGAGATTTTGAAAGTCGCAGGGCTACACCTGAGATATACAAAACTTTATTATTATCTCTACCTTTATAAAGATGAATTTTTTCATCTTTTATGGGTATATCTTCGATATTGTAAGTATCAATACTTAGTGATTTTATTAAATAACTATATACTAGCTGTTTTAGTGACGCATGCTTGCTAAGTAGTAATTTTTGATGCACGTAATTTTATTTAAGTAATAATGTAATATATATTTATTGATTTTTCGTGATCTATTTTCCGGTATAAGTCTAATCTACATGAAGAAAAATGAGAGGAGGATAAAATTTAATGAATAATCGATAAAAAGTAAGTAAACTTTACTACCATCATTGTACAGTAGGAAGTGTAACAAAAGAATAGAGAGTAGTTTGCTTTCTATTCTTTGGATGGCTGGCGCTGTTAGGCGTTAAGCCTGTCTGCCAACACAAAGACACTCCTTGCACCTTTTTATTTACGTCTTTGTCTTCAGCCGAACGCTCTTTGTTACCTATGCAATCTCAATCCTCCTTTTCTGAGGCATCACGGCCTTTTTTGACTTGGCAACGCATTCTTGACTGGGCTCAAGAACACTATCGCTGCCGCACCTTTAGCAAAGATGAGCGCATTCCAGCCCGACCTGGATTGCTATATTTAGTGCAGAGGGGTGCGATCCGCATGGTAGGAACCGCCCAGGTCAGTGCTACAGCCAGTCAGTTAACGTCTCGACGAATCAACAGAACCCCAGAAGAAGCGTTCTTGGGTTTTGTGGGAGCCGGACAGCCATTTGAAATTGTTGCTCAGTCACCATTCACACTCCAGGCTTACGCCCATGTTGACCAAACTGCGGTGTTGTGGATGTACTGGCACGATTTAGACAATTGGCCTCACTTCCGTCGTGAAGTTATGGATGCCTTTAGGTATCAGCACCAGCGTAAGCTGTTGTGGCTGAGTGCCTTGGGACAACGCCGCACAATTGACCGACTCTTAGGATTTCTCACATTGTTGATTGAGGAATATGGAGAGCCATCAATGAGCGACACTGATCCTGATGTGATTCGCGGCTATTGTCTGCCTTTCCCCCTCACCCATGCCCAAATTGGTAGCGCGATTGGTTCCACTCGTGTTACCGTCACCCGCTTGATGGGCAAGCTGCGTCAACGCGGCTTAATCCTTACCCAAGGGGATAATCTCATTTGCTTGCCAGCAGAGTCGATTAACAGAGCTGGTTAAAGCACAGTTCAGAGCGGCGATTTCCGCCACTCTGTCTGAGTACGACGATGCTCCGCCCTACCGGAAGCGATCGCAGATGTCAGCGAATTTTGACAAATCCAGCTTGGGTAATCAGTTCCTGTCCCTGTTCAGTCAGCAGTAAGTTGGCGTAAGCGACACCTGCTTGCTGCTCAATCTGACCATTCTGTTTGACCACCACAAACAGATTGCGGGTAATCGGGTATTTTCCTGATTTGAAAGCCTCAATGTTCAATTTGTTCCGTTTACCAGGACATTCAGACGGGAGGACAAATGTTTCTTGGTAGGGAGCAATGTATTGGACTTGTGTCCGCCCCAACGGCAAAGGTTTGATTGAGCATTGAGGAACGACCTCTGGGGCAGAAGCGTAATAGATACCACCAGGACTATCAGCCAATTTTTGCAAGGCTTGGGTGGTTGTGGAGATAAATTCCACATTGGAACTGAAAGCTTGACCACCCAAGATGTCTTGGACAAAAAGTTCGACCGTACCGCCATCAACAATGCGGCGGGAATAGGGCTTAATCGGAATATTGGGGCCGCCCACCTGGCTCCAATTATTGATTTTGCCCATGTAAATTGACTTTAACTGATCTATCGTCAGTCCTGAGATGTTGAGGTTGGGATTAACTGCGACTGCCAAACCATCAATTGCTACAGGAATTTGTTTTAAAGTGAACCCACGCTGTTGGGCACGGTTTAACTCCCGATCTAAAACTGGTCGAGAAGACTGGGCGAAACTTAGTTGACCGTTTATCAGCGATTGAATACCAGTACCAGAGCCAGGAGATGCATTGCTGGGTTCTACATAACGCAGCCGGAACTCTGGTCGCGCCGCTTGAATTACTGGGTCAACTACTAGTCGAATTGGTGCCCAAGATGTACTGCCTCCGTAATTGAATAATCCTGTGGGAATATCTTGTACTGAGTTGAAAGTTTTGGCATTGGGTTGTCCTGATGCTATTTGAGGCGTGTTGGTGTTACCAGAATTTATTTTATTTAGGTCAATACCTGATTTTCTGCTGAACCACCAAAAACCGCCAGCTACTAGTCCGCCGGTGATTAGGATGGATAGGACAAGAATAGGTATTTCATTTTTTTGGGACATAATAAATTACTCCGGCGTCCGTTCAATATAAGTTAATACAGTTCAGATCAGCCCAAAGCCCTCATGTAGAGACGTGATAAATTGCGTCTTCAAAGACCAACTATCTACACCAATAACCCTCAATTGAACTGTATTGCAATATATAGCAGTTCTCGTTTACGTGAGGTACACCCGTAGGGGCACGGCATGCCGTGTCCCTACACCTTGGGATATAACGTTGTACCGCATCTGAATGGGAACCGCTATAAGTAATTTTTAATATTTGATTATTTCGCTAAATCTAAGCACTTTGATCATTTAATTCTGACAAATCCAGCTTTTTCGATCAGTTCTTGACCTTGAGGTGTCAGCAGCCAATTTGCATAACCTTCGCCAGCTTGCTGGTCTGTTTGACTATTCTGTTTCACAATTACAAATAAGTTGCGGGTAATTGCATAGTCTCCGCTACGAAATGCCTGAGTATTTAACTGATTCCGCTTACCAGGACATTCAGATGGAGGTACAAAGGGTTCTTGATAGGGAGGCACAAATTGACTGTTTGTACGTCCTAGTGGCAGGGATTTAATCGTACACTGGGGTACAACTTCTGGCGCAGAAGCATAGTAAATTCCGCCAGGATTTGCGGCTACTTTTCGTACTGCCTCCGTGGTCGTGCCAATGTAAGTAATGTTAGTCCCAAAATTCTCTTTATTTAAAATATTTTCGACAAAGAATTCTACTGTACCCCCAGCTTCTTTGCTGCGAGAATAGACTGTAATTGGTAAATTTGGCCCACCCACATTTTGCCAATTAGTAATTTTGCCCGTGTAGATGTCTTTGAGTTGGGCAACAGTTAAACCAGGGATGTTGAGATTGTGGTTAACTGCGATCGCAATTCCATCAATTGCCACTGGAATTTCTTTCAAACTAAATCCTTTTTGTTTAGCTTCGGCATTTTCTTCTGCTTTGACTGAGCGAGAAGATTGAGAAAAAGCTAGTTGATTGGCTATCAACATCTGAATGCCAGTTCCAGATCCTGGTTTACCTAACGGAGGTTGAGTGTAGCGTAAAATAAACCGAGGGCAAAGGCTTTGCAATACAGAGTCTACGTCTCTACGGATAGGTGCCCAGGTTGTGCTACCACCATAGTTGAATGTCCCTTCTGGGAGATTTGCCACGTTACATTTGTTGAACGACTGGTTTATGGGATTACCTGCGTTACCAGTCCCCGAAGGTTTAGGAGCAGTTCCACTTATTTGCGCCCACTGTCCCCTAAAAAACCATAAGCCACCAGAAATTAAACCAATGGTGATGACAGCAGCTAAGAGAAGACTAAGTGTTTCGTTTTTCTGAGACATAGGTGGCTATTAGCACCAGGAGTTTTTTAAAGTATGAGAGATAATAATTTATGAATTAGTCGAAATACAGCTGTGACTGAAATGGCTATTAAGCCCGCTGTAACTGCTAAAATAAGTACCGCCTGTATGGTTAGACTTCCCCGTAAAAAGGGGAGAAAAAAAATAATCGCAAAAGTAATTGTCGGAATAATTAATAAATCAAACTTTTCAATCCACCGCCTAGTTTGGGCAAAAATTAGTATACCTAAAATCAGGGCAGAAGTAGTCAAAGTAATTATTGGTGATTTTACTAGACTGAAGAGGGCGATCGCGATCAATGCTCCTTCAAACCCACTAAATGCCGCCCCACCCAATAATTCCACTATAGAAAACGCTCGTTGAGTTGGTGGACGGAGGGGGACGACGGGACTAGAAGCTTTGGGTGGTTGTGGCGGGGATGTTACAGGGGGCGAATTAACTTGTGGTAGAGGCTGTGGGTTAAGTGCATCTAGAACCTCTTGGGCTGATTGAAAACGTTGATTAGCAGCAGGTAGCAGCATCTTCTCTAAAATATCAGCAAGGATAGGGGTGATACTCACCTGCGATCGCCATTTCCACTGGTTGCTATAGGCATCAAATAGTTTAACTGCTTCCTGATCTGTCAACAAGGTAATCAGAGTTACAGCCAAGGCGTATAAATCTGTAGATGGGAATACTTGCCCCCCAGTCATCTGCTCAGGTGGCGCAAATCCCATAGAATAAATTCCGGTGGAAGAAGTCGCAGAACCAGGTACAGCCTTTGTTACTTGCTTAACTGCGCCAAAATCTAGTAGAAAAAGTTTCCCATCACGACGGCGCATGATGTTAGAGGGTTTGATGTCTCTGTGGATAATGCTTCTCTCATGAACAAACTTTAGCACTTTCAGGATTTCTTGCAACACCTCTAATACTTGTTGTTCAGAAAATTTACCTTGTTGAACTAATTCTTCCTCCAAGTTTTGCCCATCAATGTATTCTTGTACCAAGTAAAAAAATTGGTCTTGCTGTCCTGGTTGCAAGCTATTAACTATTACTGGAAAAAAGGCAAACAAGTCAGGGATTTGTTCGTGGTCGTTACCAAGCTGTGATAAAACTTCTGCCTCTCTCTCAAACATTAGCTGTGCTTGTTGCAGTTGATTTGAGGTTAAATTTCCTGCTGGTTGAAACTGCTTAACTACGCATTGACGCATTCCGGGAATTCGGCGATCGCGTGCCAAAAACGCTGCTCCAAATCCCCCTCTTCCTAGCAGCTTCGTTGTCACATATCGACCATCTAGCATTAGTGGCATACCACAGGTAGTACAGTACTTTTGCTGCGTTGTTTTCAGCGTTGTAATATCATCTAAATCTGCAAAATAGTTTTGTGGACGTGGGCAACGTGGGCGAGTACAGTAAACTTCCATTTTCGTGATTAGTCATTAGTCATTTACAAAAAAACAAAAGACAAGTGACAAAGGACTAATGACCAAATTTTAGCCTTCGCCGGCGGAGGTGGGTGTTGCTGCATCCAATGTAGTTACCACTATGTTTTTTTGTGCCAATATTAACACATCTTGATTCCATCCCGGGTTAGCAAACTCGGGCAAAATTTCTCGACTAAAAGCTTCTGCGGCCTTGGATCTATAGCGATTGGGATTAAAAATCAGCCACAGTGTGCGTTTGACGACCACACCTTCAATGTTGGCACAGTGCAGAACGCCCATTTGTAACTCTTTAGCGATCGCGCTAGTGGAGACAAAGGCAGCCCCCAAACCAGATTGCACAGCATTTTTAATTGCTTCAATGGAATTGAGTTCCATTTCAACTCTAAAACGCCTAGTATCAATCTCACAACGTGATAGCACTTGGTCAATTACTTTGCGGATAGTCGATTGGGAATCTAAAGCAATGAATTGTAATTTATATAAATCTTCTTTTTGGATTTTTTCAAGTTTGGCAAAGGGATGAAAAACCGGTATAATCAGCGCCAGTTCGTCTTCAGCGTAAGGAATAACTTGCAAAGATTCTGAAAGTTCACCAGGAATTTCACCGCCGATAATCGCTAGATCAACTTGTCCGTTAGCCACACTCCAAGCAGTCCGCCTGGTAGAGTGGACGTGTAATTGCACAGCCACATCGGGATATTTTTGTCGGAACATCCCGATCATTCTGGGCAAAAGATAAGTGCCGGTAGTTTGAGAAGCACCGACAATCAAAGTACCGCCTTGGAGATTTTGTAAATCCTCGATGGCGCGGCAGGTTTCCTGACACAGACTGAGGATTTTTTCCCCATAGCTTAGAAGTAGATGCCCTGCTTCGGTTAATTGGGCGCGTCGTCCTCCACGGTCGAATAAGGGGACATCGAGCTGCCGTTCGAGATTTTGGACTTGCAAGCTCACGGCAGGTTGGGAGACGTAAAGACTATCGGCGGCACGCTTGAAGCTTCCTTCTTGGGCGATCGCTTTGAGGATACGTAATTGATCTAAAGTGAAAGGAAGGTCAGACATAAGGCTCAACCCACAAACTTGGAAAGGAGCGGATGCACACAACAAATCAGGTTAGGCAGCAATCAGCCGGGCGTGATTTGTTGCATCTTAAACTTGAAGGCTTGACTCGAAAAAGACAGTAGCACAACATCTTGACTAAAGTCCCCTTGTGAATACTTTGTGGTATTGGTTGTACTGAATTGAGTTTTCTTTAAATTACTTCACCCGTGTATATGCTGCCGATTTCTTGGTTGACACCCAGTCATTTTGTCATACTGGGGCTACAAATAGCTTTTGCGATCGCTCATAGTGGAGGCGCTGCTTTGCGCCCTTGGGCAGAAAAATACATTGGCGCAAGGCTTTACCGCGTTGTTTTTGCATTAATCAGCCTACCGTTGGCTGCAATCTTAATTATTTACTTTTTTGGACACCGCTATGACGGTTTGCAACTTTGGCAGGTACAAGGAGTGCTAGGAGTGCGAGAATTTGTTTGGGTGTTGTCAGCGATCTCGTTTTTGTTTTTATATCCTGCTACCTTCAATCTACTAGAAATTGCTGCCATTCAGAAGCCTCAAGTTAATCTCTACGAAACCGGAATTATTCGGATTACCCGTCACCCCCAGATGGTGGGACAAATAATTTGGTGTATTGCTCATACTCTGTGGTTAGGTACTACCTTTACCCTTGTGACTTCCATTGGGTTGGTGTTGCATCACTTATTTGGGGTTTGGCACGGCGATCGCCGCCTGAGCGATCGCTATGGGGAAGCCTTTGAAATTGCTAAACAGCGGACTTCAATTATTCCTTTTAAAGCAATTATTGACGGACGTCAATCTCTCAAATGGCAGGAATTTCTCCGCCCTGCCTATTTAGGGGTTGCTATTTTTGTGGCTTTACTTTGGCGATCGCACCCTCTGTTAATCGAAGCAACTAGTAGGATAACATGGTAATCTTAAGCGATCCCCAATGTCAGCAGAAAATCCAAATTGAAAATTTCAGCTTATCAATTGCCCCGAATCAATGTAGGATTATTTTAAACATCTATGAATGAGGTGCCTTCAGTTAGCCTAAGATTTTGTATTGGTAGTTGTTGGTCAGTTGTCTTTAATTGGCAATAAATGGCAAATTCAGTTAAATTTCCAGACAGCCACGGCAATCAGGAGTTAAACATCCAAAAAAGCCATCGTCAAAGTCGCGCTGGCTTTTTTGTCAGAGACACATCAATGCGCTGATTTTTTGCCTAATTATTCTGTGTCCTAAGATTTTTCTCCTGAAAGCATCTATAGGCAGTTACTAGCTTGCCAATCCTTCACTTCAATGCTGATAGCTAGTTTGATATAAAAAACCCTATAATCCAAGAGGCGTCATCGTTATGGTGTTGTCGGTTAGTGAGCAGACATTTACTCAAGAAGTTTTAGAATCTCCAATTCCTGTTTTAGTTAATTTTGAAGCCCCTTGGTGTGGGTTGTGTCGGGTTATCCATCCACTATTGTTGCAATTTCAAGCCCAATGCGGGGAAGAAATTAAATTAGTTGGGGTTAATGCCGATCAAAATTTTAAACTGTCTACTACTTATAGACTAAAGTCACTGCCCACTTTAATATTGATTGAAAATGGCAATATTCGGCATCGCTTGGAAAGCTTTCGCGGCAGAGAAGATTTACATCTAGCTTTAGAAGAGATTAAAGCCAGTTACAGCAGTTACCCCAAAATCTACAAAAGTTCAAAAACAGTGGACTTAGAGTGTTGGTCAGCCTGAAGAGAGTGATGAGTCCTTGAGTCCTGAGTGGGGAGGGGAATCTCACTTCTTTACTCAGCACTCTTAACTCAGCACTCAGCACTGTTTCGCCCAATGCCCCATGCCCAAATCTAAAACCATGCTTAATACCCCACTCAATAACCTTTGAGTGGGTTATTTTAACTTAAAGGGTGTGTGTCACAATTATTAACAGTTTCGACACGCTAGTTAAGAATTCTAAAAGTAGGCGTCAGTGATGGAAGCAATCTATCAGTATGCTTGGCTGATTCCGGTGTTACCTCTTTTTGGGGCAATGCTGGTCGGTCTAGGGTTAATCTCGTTCAATCAGGTGACAAACCGCCTACGGCAGCTTAACGCTGTGGTGATTATCTCTCTAATGGGAGCAGCTATGGGGCTGTCGTTTGCCTTGCTATGGAGTCAAATTCAAGGACACGCGACTTATCTGTATACCTTGGAGTGGGCGGCAGCAGGTAATTTTCATCTGAACATGGGCTACACTATTGACCACCTGACAGCCCTAATGCTGGTGATTGTGACAACAGTAGCCTTCTTAGTCATGGTTTACACCGATGGCTACATGGCTCACGATCCAGGTTACGTGCGGTTTTATGCTTATCTCAGTTTGTTTGGCTCTTCAATGTTAGGTCTGATACTCAGCCCGAACATAGTACAGATCTATATATTCTGGGAACTGGTCGGAATGTGTTCCTACTTGCTGGTCGGTTTTTGGTACGATCGCAAGTCAGCAGCAGATGCCGCTCAAAAAGCATTTGTGACCAACCGCGTGGGTGACTTTGGTCTGTTACTCGGCATTTTGGGGCTGTACTGGGCAACAGGAAGCTTTGAATTTGATGTCATGGGCGATCGCCTCGCCCAACTCGTGCAATCAGGCTCTATCAGCAATTTTCTCGCTGTCCTGTTTGCGATTTTAATTTTCTTAGGGCCAGTGGCGAAATCTGCCCAATTCCCCCTCCACGTCTGGCTACCAGATGCGATGGAAGGCCCCACCCCAATTTCTGCCTTAATCCATGCAGCAACAATGGTGGCAGCGGGTGTTTTCCTGATTGCCCGGATGTACCCAGTATTTGAACACGTTCCAGCAGCAATGAACGTCATTGCCTTTACTGGGGCGTTTACGGCGTTTTTGGGGGCAAGCATTGCCATTACCCAAAACGATATTAAGAAGGGCTTGGCTTACTCCACCATTTCCCAACTTGGTTACATGGTGATGGCAATGGGAATCGGTGCTTATAGTGCTGGACTATTCCACCTGATGACCCACGCTTACTTCAAGGCGATGCTGTTCTTGGGTTCAGGTTCAGTAATTCACGGCATGGAAGGTGTTGTTGGACACGATCCCGCCTTAGCGCAAGATATGCGCTTGATGGGGAGTCTACGAAAGTATATGCCCATCACGGCAATTACCTTCTTGATTGGTTGCTTGGCAATTTCTGGTATTCCGCCCTTTGCTGGCTTCTGGTCAAAAGATGAAATTCTGGGGAAGGCTTTTGAGGTTAACCCATTTCTCTGGTTGATTGGCTGGCTAACTGCTGGTATTACCGCTTTCTATATGTTTAGGATGTATTTCTCGACATTTGAAGGCGAATTCCGGGGTAATGACGAAAAAATCAAGCAAAAGCTCAAGAAGGCGGCGGCGACAATTGTCCTGGAATTAGAGTCAGAAGAACCAGTCCCGAATTTTGGGCCTGGGGCAATGAAAAAAGGAGAATTGGCTGCCACTGGTGAACACCATGATTCCCATGACTCCCACGGGCATCATAGCGATTCGCCTCATGAGTCGCCGTGGACAATGACTCTACCGTTGGCACTGTTGGCAGTGCCTTCGATTTTGATTGGTTTATTAGGAACTCCTTACGCCAATTATTTTGAAGAGTTTATCTTTCCTCCTAGCGAAACTCTCTCCGAAGTTCTAGAAAAGTCTGCCGAGTTCAATCCGACGGAATTCTACATTATGGCGGGTGCCTCAGTGGGAATTTCTTTGATTGCGATTACCTTGGCTTCGCTGATGTATTTGCGCGGTAAAATTGACCCGGCTGCGATCGCTGCTAAAATCAAACCACTTTACGAGTTATCCCTCAACAAGTGGTACTTTGATGACATTTACCATCGGGTTTTTGTTGTCGGCTTGCGTCGCCTAGCTAGACAAGTTATGGAAGTTGACTTCCGCGTTGTCGATGGTGCTGTTAACCTCACAGGCTTTTTTACCCTTGTTAGCGGTGAAGGTCTGAAGTACCTAGAAAACGGTCGCGCTCAATTCTATGCCTTGATTGTGTTTGGGGCTGTTTTGGGCTTAGTGATTGTCTTTGGTGTTACCTGATTTTAATAGGGGTGGGCTGCTGTCCGCCCCTAAGTTTTTTTTAAGAGTCTAATTTAGACTCTTTTTTTTGGCGGATAGTTCAGTAATTCGATAGTTTAGAAAAAGGCAGCGAATAGGCACATGACAAAGAAGAAATACATTTACTGGCAAGATGATGATATGTGGTTAGGTTATCTCGAAGAATATCCTGACTATTGGACTCAGGGTGAAACAGAAGAGGAGCTAAGAGAAAATCTAGTCGATATTTACAGTGAATTAACAAGTGGAAGAAACACTCTTGTTTCCTCTTCCCCCTGACCTGTCGCCTGTACTTCCAGTAAAATAAAAAGTACTGGATGAGAAAATAACTATGACCCTTGAACAGCTTGAAGCTGAAGTTCTTGCACTTCCAAAAGATTCTCAAGTGATTTTATTGGCACGATTACTTGAACGATTGGGTCAAGAAAGTGAAATAGATCAAGAAATTGCAGCTAGTTGGGCTGAAGAGGCTGAGAAGCGTGATGAAGCTATGAATACCAATCAAATTACTGGTATTCCTGCTGAAGAAGTGTTTCGACGAGTTCGTGCATCTTTACAATGACAAGAATTGTATTTCATCCATTGGGAATAGTTCGACGCAAAAATCTTAAATGGTCGTCTGCATCTTGGCGGTTAGCAAAACGGGCGACGGTGTGAGATTGGGTAATCACTACAGTTTTTACTATGACCCAAGGATGATTTTGGGCAATAACTGGTTTTATCATGGTGAATGTCTCCTTTTGTTAGGGAGCCAAGAGCCAGCAGGAAGCCTCGGAAACTTATTTGCTGGCTTCTGACAATATTTGTAATTTTGTTGCTGGGTTGCTGTAAGTGTGAGTGTGTTTTCATCGCTTCTAAACACTCTCATCTCATGGCTTTTGCGGTAAAAGCTGGGTTGCGTTGCGATCGTGAAGT
>JBBSCU010000042.1:0-26405 GCA_038249935.1 Chroococcales cyanobacterium | reverse complement strand
CTTACGCCAAAATCGCCATTCCTGAAGGAGACAAATCAATTCGCACAGTTGCGCGACGGTCGTTGTGATGTTGCACAGTTACACTTTGATTCTGCCTTGGATTGCGTAAATCGGCATCGCTCCAATCACTTTTGTATAAAAAGGTCATGGTCGATTCTTGAGGATGCATATAAGTATCTACTGTCACTTCTGCACCCCGATTTTCTAAGCCATTGGTATTCAGCACCATCAACACTTCTGTGTCAAATAGCACTTGTGACCAAGCAACTAATTCGCCTTGTCCGGGAATCGAGAAGGGGTAGTTATAAAAGGATGTTTCGCGTAGGTAGTGATGTCCCTGACGCAATGCTTTACCAATTTTATCGTGACTGTTGCGAATCCGCGCGATCGCAGCTATCCGCAAATAGGTAGGATGGTCTATGTTGAAGAAATGACAGTCTGCTGTTTGAAATGCGCCAAAAGCACCGCCAAACATTGCTTCTTTGATATATCTATCTTCGGCAAACTTTCCCCCTTCTATGCTGTAATCGTGATAACCTTCATTCCCATCAAAAGCCTGTTCTGTTCCATAATAAATAGCAGGGATTCCTGGGATGGTTAATTGCACACCGACAGCATGAGCAACTTGCTGATAGAGATTAGGTACATTACTGTATGCGGCAAATCTTTGTTTATTAGTATCGTCATCTAAGATGGAGACATGATATATCCCAATTTGGCGGTATTCTCCAGCAAGATTGTTTTCGCTATACAAATCAAAAAATTGCTTGGGATGTACTAACCCTTTTGCGAATGCAGCCAATTCATTCGGCGTTTGTACATTATCTAATACAGCACTAAGGTTGCGAGCAATAATGTCTATGTAAGCACCAGCCATACTACCGGAGGTCATTTCGCCAGTCAGTAAAAAGTTTTCTTTACCGATAGATTCGGCGTATTCACGAATAGCTGTGCAGAATTTGCGGGAATCTTCTGGAGAAACGTGCTTGAGGGTGTCTATTCGCAAGCCATCGCAGTCAGAAAGAGCAATCCAATATTGATAAACTCTGGCTAAAGCTGCAATTACATCATTTCTGTTAAACCAGTTATCAGCACTCTGGTCGTATATTACATCTAGGATTACATACATCCTGCGATCGTGGGCGGCATCAATTAAATCTCTTAAATCTTGACGGGTTCCGAAGTGGGGGTCAACATCTAAAAATTCTTGAATGCGATCGCTGTGGTAAGCTTCTAATTCAGAACGTTGTTGCCAAGGTGGATTAATCCACAGCGTTGTTACTCCCAATCGTTGCAAGTAGTCCAATTTACTCTTAACTCCTTTAAGAGTACCACCAACGAACTTTGTCCCTGCTGCCATCCAGTCAACTTTGTTTTTAACCTGGAATTTTAAAGGGTTAGTGCGGTCAAAAAGTTTTCTTTGATTTTCATTATTGTCACTGAATCTATCTAATATCAATTGGTACAAAAACTGGTCGCGCCAACTGATAGGACTCGGATAAACCCTCCCTCGTGGTTTCAGGTCTGTTTCTGAGAGTTGTTGGGGTGTCAATTCTTCAACTTTAGCCATGAGGATTTACGCACTGATAGAAAATAGAAGTATGCTTTTTCTATGTTAGAAAAAATACTTCAAATTTTCATGAAACCATAGAGAGATTTAGTAAATCAATGACTTAATTTTGTGATGATAGGTATTAATTTAAACGCAAAGGTACGCATTCGCAAAGCGTCTCGCAGAGAAGGAAAGCGCAGAGTTTTTGCTACAAGGATACATTTAGCCAGGTATACCAATTCTCTAATCCAGCACCAGTAGTTGCAGAAACTTGAAAAATCTTAATTTGGGGATTTACTTCTATAGCATATTCTATGCACTTTTGAACATCAAATTGCACGTAAGGCAGCAAATCAATTTTCGTGAGAATCATTACATCACTAGCACGGAAGATATGCGGGTATTTTATTGGCTTATCTTCTCCTTCTGTGACGGAGAGAATCACGACTTTTGCATTTTCTCCCAAATCAAATAAGGCTGGACAAACTAAATTTCCGACATTTTCAATCATCACAACTGAGTTTAGTGGCGGATTCAGTTGTTGTAAACCTCTGTCTATCATTGATGCATCTAAATGACAGCCTGTTCCGGTGTTGATTTGGATAACTTTAGAACCTGTTTCTTTAATCTTTTTGGCATCATTAGCAGTTTCTTGGTCGCCTTCAATGACGCTAATAGATAATTGATGTTTTAAATCATTGATGGTTCGCGTCAAAAGAGTTGTTTTGCCAGCACCGGGAGAACTCATTAAATTTAAGGCGAGAATATTTCGACCTTTAAACCATCCCCGATTTTGGGCAGCTATCAAGTTATTCTTTGCTAATATATCTTGTTCTAACGATATCGTTGTGTTGTGTATTTTAGCATGAATTTGAGGCGCTTCTATATGAGTGTCATGACTGTGGGAATGAGTGATGACAGTACCATCTGGTAAAGTGTGAGTATGATTATGTTCAACTTCATCTGTTTCCAGATTTGTAATTTTGGTTTTGCCATCATCAGAACAACCGCAGGTTATACACATAATTCCTCTATTTCTATTTCTTTAATTTTTAGTTCTTCACCAGTAATTAAATCTAATTGCACGCTACCGCAGTTACAGATACCAAATGGTTTATCTAAATAAATTTCTGCACCACATTGACGACATTTTGCTAAACCGGGGATTTCTAAAATTTCTAATGTCGCCCCTGCTAAAACTGTACCTTGAGTGCAAATATCAAAACAAAATCTGATAGCGTCGGGCATAATGGCTGAAAGTTTACCAATTTCTAATAAAACTCGCTGTACTTTTGCACCTTTGGCGTGTTCAACTACAATTGCCACAATATTTTGAGTAATTCCAAGTTCGTGCATATTATAAAATCTATTAACAAATTCGTGGTAATTGGTCGCCTACCAACATATCCATAATCCTTTCAGCACCAAAAACTGTTTTTAACAATACAATACCTGGAGGTGAAGAAATAACTTCGCCAATAATACAAGCATCTTTTCCGGCTGGGTGAGATTTCATAGTTGATAAAACTTTGTCAGCATTCTCTTTTGGAAGCACTACAACTAACTTACCTTCGTTAGCTAAATACAACGGGTCTAAACCGAGAATTTCGCAAACTCCGTTGACTTCTTCACGCACTGGAATAGATTCTTCAAAGATACGAATTCCCACATTAGAACTGAGGGCAAATTCATTTAAGACTGTGGCTAAACCGCCGCGTGTAGCATCTCGCATAGCATGAACTTGAGGACAAACTTGGAGAATAGTTTCTACTAAGCTATGCAACGGCTGACAGTCACTTTCAATATTAGTATCTAAGGCTAATTCCCCACGGGCAATCAAAATTGCTGCACCATGATTGCCTATTTCACCATTAATTATTACTATATCTCCAGGTTGAATATTGTGGGCGGAAATACTAACTCCTCGCGGGATGATACCAATACCAGCAGTATTAATAAATAGTTTATCAGCAGCACCGCGATGTACAACTTTTGTGTCACCAGTGACAATTTGAATATCAGCTTTTTTCGCGGCTGCTTTCATACTGGCTGCGACACGCCGCAAAGTTTCTACGGGTAATCCTTCTTCTAAAATTACGCTGCAAGTTAAATATAAAGGTTTAGCACCGCTAACAGCTAAATCATTAACTGTGCCGTTGATAGCTAATTCTCCTATATCACTACCGGGAAAAAATAACGGGTCTACAACGTATGAATCTGTTGTAAATGCGAGTCTGTCTCCTTGTTGGAGGAGAGGGGCTAAGTTGAAGCTGGCTTGGTCTTCTAGTTGGGAGAGAATTGGGTTATCAAAAGTGCTGACGAATATATCATCTATTAAATCACGCATGGCTTTACCACCGCTACCATGTGCGAGGGTTATATGAGTGTCTTGCACTTTACCTTGGCGGCGGCGGATTTTTTCTATGTTTTGAAATAGGGGATTTTGTATTGAGTTTGTGGGGGATATATTCATACTTTTTTTTAACGCAAAGGAACGCAGAGGGAAGCGCGGAGGTACGCAAAGTATTTGTGAGATGTATTAGTCTGAGATGAAGCCGCAGGCGGGGAGAGGTTTTTGAGTTAGGGTTATTTTTGGTTTTTGGGCGATTGTTCTTTTGGCTATTGTAGAGAGTCGCCCATATTTGTAATAGGCTGCACAAGCACCTTCGGAAGATACCATGCAAGTACCAATGGGTGTTTCTGGTGTGCAAGCTGTACCGAATACTTTGCACTCCCAAGGTTTTAAGACTCCTTTGAGGATTTCTCCACATTTACAAGCTTTATGGTCGGCTACTTTAAGATTAGGAATGGTAAATTTAAGTTCAGCATCAAATTGCCCATATTCAGGTTTAATTTGTAATCCTGAATAGGGAATGTCACCCAAGCCACGCCAATCAAAACTATCTCGCATGGCGAAAACTTTGTTTATGGCTTCCAGCGCTACTGTGTTTCCGCTTTTTTGGACAATTCGGTTATATTGATTTTCAACTTCACAACGATTTTCTACTAGCTGTTGTAACAGCATCCAAATGGATTGAAGAATATCTAAGGGTTCAAAGCCTGAGACGACAATTGGTTTATTATATTGTTGGGAAATAAACTCATAAGGGTCAGTGCCAATTACCATGCTGACATGACCTGGCCCAACAAATCCATCCAGTTGCAAGTCGGGATTATCTAATAGTGCTTTAAGGGCGGGAATCACAAGGACGTGATTGGAAAACATACTAAAGTTATGAATTTCTTCGGCTGCTGCTTGCAGAATGGTGAAGGCGGTGCTGGGGGCTGTGGTTTCAAAGCCCAAGGCGAAAAAGACTACTTGTTTGTCGGGGTTATCTTTGGCAATTTGCAAGCTATCTAGGGGAGAGTACACCATACGGATGTCTGCACCTTGTGCCCTGGCTTGCAGTAAATTAGTTTTGGAACCAGGAACTCGCATTGCGTCGCCAAAGGTGGCAAAAATGACGTTATGATTTTGGGAGATTGCGATCGCATCATCTAATCTCCCTTTTGGCATCACACATACTGGACAACCAGGCCCATGAATTAGTTCAATGGCTTCGGGTAATATTTCTTCGATACCATATTTAAATATAGAGTGGGTATGTCCGCCGCATACTTCCATGATTTTGATGGGTTTATCTAGCCGATAGCATAATTTAACGATTTCGCGGCATATCGCTTCAGCTTTTTCAGGTTCGCGGAATTCGTCAACATATTTCATAGGATGTGTATTACTTAATTTCGCTTTTGTAGTAATAAGTTTTAAACTCTTTCTCCGCGCCTCTGCGCCTCTGCGTGAAAAAATCCTTTATTCAAGTACTAATCCCTACTTGTGCTGCTAATTCTTGGAAGAGTTGTAAAGTTTCCGCCGCTTCTTGTTCGTTAATTCGATTCATAGCAAAGCCAACATGAACTAATACCCAATCACCAATACAAGCTTCGGGTGGATGTTGTTCATCTACAATACAAGCAATATTCACTTGACGCTTAACACCACCAATATTAACTATGGCTAATTTATGATTAACGTTAGTAATTTCAACAATTTGACCAGGAATCCCTAAACACATTATTATTCTCTTTGCGCCTTTGCGCCTTTACGTGAGATAAATTCTTTTTCTAAATCAACACTCATGTATTAATTGTGCGGCTGCAATAACTGCTTGTCCTAAAGATAACCCGCCGTCATTAGCTGGAACTAAGCTGTGAGTGAGCACTTTTATTCCCAATCTTTGTAATCCTTTGGTAACTTGCTCTAACAATATACAATTTTGAAAGACTCCTCCTGTTAGGACAACCTGATTAATCAGATTTTCTTGAGAAAGATGCTTAACCATTTCCACAATCGCATTCGCTAAACCTTTGTGAAATTTTGCAGCCATAACTGGTTGTGGAATCTGCTGCTGTAAGTCATCGAGCAAGGCTTGCCACATTGGACGCGGGTCTATACAATAAATACTATCTAAAAAGCTAAAACTAAAAGGATATATTAGCGTTTCTTTATGATTATTTAAGCTGCTAACATCTACTATAGCTTCAAGTGCGATCGCAGCTTGTCCTTCATAGCTACATTCATCTCTATAAATACCCATAGCTGCCGCCACTGCATCGAACAACCGCCCCACTGAGGAAACTGGAGGAGAGTTAATTTCTTTCTCTATAAGTTGATTGAGTAATTTTAATGGTTTTTTATTCAGAAATTTTACGATTTCTAAATCAGCATATTGTTGTTGACAATCATTCCAAAGGTTAGCAGATATTAATTGAGCATAGGTATTACGCCAAGGCTGATAAATTGCTTGTTCACCACCAATCATTGCGACTGGTTTAAATGTTGCTAATCGCTGAAATTTACGATAATCTGCTAAAAGAAATTCTCCGCCCCAGAGTGTATTATCATCACCATAACCTAAACCATCTAAAGCAATACCTAATACTGGAGACGAATCTAAAGGAATACTATTTTCTGCCATGCAAGCGGCAATATGGGCGTGATGATGTTGAATTTGATGAATTTTGATTTGATTTGTGT
The DNA here is from genome assembly GCA_038249935.1 of Chroococcales cyanobacterium. GTDB lineage: Bacteria > Cyanobacteriota > Cyanobacteriia > Cyanobacteriales > Nostocaceae > Nostoc. The sequence continues at coordinate 19,818 of JBBSCU010000042.1, read as the reverse complement.
CCGCAAGTTGTTTACCAAGTTTGCTTGAGAGATATTCAGGATGTTTATCAATAGCAATTATTTCTGGTTGATGTTCAAATAAATTCAAGTATAAATTCAAAGTGTCGTGGTAAGCGTTGAAAGCCGCAGCATTTTCTAAATCTCCCAGATGTTGAGAGAGAATTGCTTCTCCTTCACGCAACAAACAAAAGGTATTTTTTAACTGACTACCCATTGCTAAAATTTGCGGCACGTTATGAAATCCTAGTGGTAAACTAATCGGTGCTGGTGCATATCCTCTGGCACGGCGAATTGTTTGAACTTCATCGCCGATAACTCTCACCACCGAATCATCTACCCGATTAATAATCTCTCGATTGTGAAAGAGAAAATAATCAGCAATTGTCCCTAATTTTTCTCTCGCCTCATCATTATCAATACATTGTGGTTCATCAGCAAAATTGCCACTTGTTAAAACAATTGGGCGATTCATCCGCCGCAGAATTAAATGATGTAGTGGCGTATAAGGTAGCATGAAACCGAGGGTATTTTGCCCTGCTGCAACTGATGACGCTAGTACTTTCTTACCTGATGTCTGTAGCAAAACAATTGGTGCAGTAGAACTTGTCAATGATTCTTTTTCTTTAGCGTTGACTGTGCAATATTCTTCAATTATCTCAATATCTCGCGCCATTAAAGCAAAGGGTTTATGATAGCGCCTTTTGCGCTGACGCAATTTTTGGACAGCAGTTTCTTGTGTTGCATCGCAAGCCAAATGAATACCACTTAACCCTTTAATTGCCACAATCTCACCCTTTTGCAACAGAGTACAAACGGCATCGACATCATCCAACATGGAGAACATAGAAGCAGTAACCGATTTACCATCGGCGCGTTCTAACCAAGCTTTGGGGCCGCAAGCATGACAAGCTACAGGTTGGGCGTGAAAACGGCGGTTTTCGATATTGTGGTATTCCTTTGCACATTCGGGACATATCACAAACGCAGACATACTGGTATTGCATCTGTCGTAAGGAATGGCACGAATAATACTCAGGCGGGGGCCGCAATGAGTACAGTTAGTAAAAGGGTAGCGATAAAAGCGGCTAAAGGGGTCGAATATTTCTTGTTGACACTGTGGACAAGTGGCTGCATCAGGGACGATTTCTGTTTTAATGGCACTATTAACACTGCTAGAAATCACAAAATTATCAAATTTCAATTCACCTTCATAAATAATTCTTGTTAGTTGATTAATTCTTGCCAACGGTGGGCATTCTGTTTGCAATTTAGCAACGAATTCGGTTATTGCTTCCTCACTACCAGATACCCGAATTAAAACACCTTGGCCATCATTACAAACATCTCCACGCAAACCGCAAGCTTTAGCAAGACGATATACAGTAGGGCGAAATCCTACTCCTTGAACAGTACCACGAACTCTAATTTCTTCAGTCGCCATAAAAATCTGACTTTCCAAAATTACAATTACGAATTATTAAACTGCCACAGCAATATTCGGTTATTTCCAGAATCAGCTATTATCGCCGTATTGCCACAAATTTTTATGCCGTAACACCAATTTAAGCTATCTCGTTTAGGTAATCCAAAATTACGATTTTCACCTTTACTTTGAAAATTTATTTGTCCTGCAAGACCATTAGCTATCGCACCTTGTAATGATAGAATAGATTCTGCTTTTCTCCATCCTAACAAACGGGAATTGGCTGTATCTGCAACTACTAACCAATCATCAGCAATGCCGACACCATAAGGCATACTTAAACTACTAGCACTAGGATAATAAACTCCTTGATTCATTTCCACATTATCAAAGTTTTTTTGTCCTAAAACCACTGCACAAGGAGTATTATTTTCTGTTGGTATTCCTTCCCAAATCATTACCCGGTGATTACCTGCATCGGTGACAACCAAATTTTCTCCCCAAAAGGTAATATCGTGACACCAACGCATACTCGCCGCAGTTGGAGAACTACCGCCGTTTTCATTACGAGATATCATATCTGGTTGTCCCAAAACTAAATCAGCAGGTTGACCATTTTCTGTTGGTAATTGATGCCAAATTAATACCCTTCGATTACCAGTGTCAGCAATAAATAGCCGTCCTTGATGATAGTAAACACCATAAGGCCAATGCATTGTATTAGCAGATGCTTGTTGATTTCCTCGATTTGGTTCATTATCGGTAAAATTAACTTGTCCTAACACCAAATCTGCCGGAACATTGCTATCTTCTGGTAAGTTTTTCCAAATCAAAATCCGATGATTCCAAGCATCTGCTACAGCTAACCCTTCCCCGCAAGCACAAATCCCTGTTGGTACATTTAGGGTTGCCCTTCCCGGTGTACTTTTAGCATTTTGTCCCTCATGATAAAAGTCAGGTTGTCCTATTACCCAATCAGCAGGTTGACTATCTCTAGTAGGTAAATTTTGCCATCCCAATAATCTATGATGTCCTGTATCTGATACCCATAATGCACCTGTTTCTGATAACAAACAAGCAGCACGAGGCCCAAACATTGTTGCGGGACTGGGTGCTATAGGTATCACTAATTGTTGTGGTTCAATAATGTTACCTAAAATTACCTCTGCACCTTGAGGTAATAGAGGTAAATATTGAGTAGTTTTTGTTGCTTCTAGCGGTAATTGTGATATGGGATTAATTATGATTGGAATATCCATGAACCGCAGATAGACGTTAATAATTATTTAAAAACATTAATGTTTATTAGCGTGTAACAACAGTAACGATTTTGCATTATGTTTTTTCTAAATTATGTTAAAACTTTTAATCAACTTCCCTATTAATTAATCTTAAAAAATTATGTTAACCCTTCAGTAGCTTTTGCTACACAGCAATATTTGTTGTGAGTGCGTGATGTACTGAAATAAGAAAGCAAACTGGGGTTTGAATAAGTCAAATAAGCTTTTGCTTGCGGAATACACCAAAATGAGTAAGTCAAATCAGCTTTTACTTGCTGAATACACCAAAATGAGTAAGCAAACTGGGGTTTGAATAAGTCAAATGAGCTTTTACTTGCGGAATACACCAAAATGAGTAAGTAAACTGGGGTTTGAGTAAGTCAAATAAGCTTTTGCTTTCTCAAAGCCCTAAAATGAATAGCTGAATTGCACAAACGAGAACCAATTCAGGTATATTAATAAAGCATTCAGGCATTTTGCTTGCACAAAAGACTAAAACGAATGTGCAAACTGCTGATATGAAAAAGCAAAGTAGCTGTGATTTCCCAATCGCCAAGTATATTTGCTGAGATGTTACCTTTGCATGATCATTTTTACAGTTTCACAAAAACTTTATTGTCTTTAATGTTTACTGGATACGACTGAAGCGAAACATCAGGCGCAGTTAAGCATTCACCTGTCTCTAACTTGTACTGAAATCCGTGAGAAGGACAGGTAATAATACCATTTTCAACTTTACCCTCTTCTAGAGGAGATCCTAGATGAGTACAAGCATTACGGTAACATTTTACCGTAACGCCTTGACGATGTAAAATCAGGGAATTACCAGCAAGTTGTACTGCCAATACACTAAATTCTGGAACTTGATCAATAGTCGCAACTTTAATCCAAGTAGAAGTTATATTTGGAGTGAATGGACTGATTAAACCAGAATTTGTGTTGTTAACAGTAGGGTTGTTATTGACTGCAACAACTTTGGTAATTTCGGGACAATGATTTTTGATTGCCTGTTCTACTCCCTGAGATAAAGTCAAAGTAGAAGCCGGACAACTGCTGCAAGTTCCGATTAATCTGACTTCTACTGTATCTGGTAGTTTAATTGCCACTAATTCTACATCTCCATTATGGCTTTTTAAACCTGGGCGAACTTCTTCAAGGGCTGTTTCAATGCGATGTAATAATGGGGGTTTGGGTGGTTTGACTAGTTCGTGATACAGTAGCACTGCATAAACTACTTCATCAGCAACAGCATGACGTAAAGCTGACATCGATTCTTGTTTGAGGCTTTTAATTAAATTAGTCAATGCTGCTTTATGCAAAGCTTCAATTGCTCTTTTTAAACCCACTGCTACACACCGTTGGTTTTCATCCCACTCGGATATAATCGCCTCAAAGCGGTTAATTTCCTGAACTAATTCTTCAAGATTGGTCATTGGTGATTGGGCATTGGGCTTTAGTAACTGTAGGGTGTGTTACCGCGTTAGCGTAACGCACCATTTCAGGTTTTCGGTGCGTTACGGAAGCCGTAACACACCCTACTTAGGCATTGGTTATTCATAAAGAAAAATTCACTTCATTTTGAAATCCTTAAGAAGAAATGGCATAATCATCCCCGTCACTAAGCTAGATAATGTTATTGGTAAATAGAAAGGAATTGGAGCTTGTGCGAGTAACACTAACAGTAAGAAACCTACTGCAATACCAATAGTAGTTTGCTTGACAAAATACATCGGTTCGCGTAGAAGCTTGCCTTTAAAAAATAACTTAGCAGAAAACCATCCTATCTCTAACATCTTTCCTCCTAATAATTGCTCAATAAATTTAAGACAACCAACCCTAAAAGGATGGCGGGAATTACACCCGCAGGGGCAAATAAGGCACCAAGCATTGCTGAAAATTGATAGCCTATATCTTTTCCAGCTAACAGCATTCCACCAATTGCACCGCCGACCATAGATAAGACTGTTGCAATTACTAACCACACTAATTCTGTTGCTATGTTCAAGTCACCGTCTGCTAAATTTGTGAGAAAATTTATGACATTTGGGTTGGTTAAAATATCCCTCATGCTGTTTTGTCCTCATTAGGGTAGTGGGGAGAATTAACTTTTATTTCTACTTCCACATCTTGTAGTGCTTGAGTTACTACCTCTGCTTGTCCGATTTGTTGGTATTTGATAAATATTTCTAAAGCGTCCTGATAGTAGGTACGTGCTTGCGAAAGATTTTTAGGATTACCAACTTCTGGTTTTTCCTGGTGGTCTGGTAAGTTGAATAGGGCGTTGGCTTTGTTAGAAATTGTGTTAGCGTACTCTAAAGGTGTATCTTTGGAGTTACGCACTTTTAGCGCTTCATTGTAAGCCGCGATCGCTCTTAAATTATTCTCCACAGGATGGGAACTCACTAAATATTGCAAAGCGTTACCCAAATTGTTTTGCAACATCGCATATTCTCTGGGATGATCAATCAAATTAATATGCTTTAGTGCCACCTCAAATGATTGCACTGCTAACCCTTGACGCAAGTATTCCCGTTCTGATGCTAGAGGCATAGAAAGGTAAGCGATCGCAATATTGTTATATAATATCGCGTATTCCTGCGGGTAATCTTCCCAAGTAAACACCCGCAACGCCTCATGATAAGCTTGGATGCTGTCAGTTATCCGCGCCAAATTGAATGGTACAAGCGACTGCAACACCAGCCCAAAATTCATCTGCGTTTCTGCCACTTCCTCTGGCGTTGCTAATTGTTGTAAAGTTGGTAACGACTCTTCATAACCTGCTTTCGCTTGCAGCAGCAGTTGGTAATCAGCATCCGGTATTGCCTGTAACGTTCCTGACATCCCTACTTGCGCCCTGGCTTTCAGTAAGGGATACTCCTCACCACACATCTGATATGCCCGGTAATACAAGCCAACTGCATTCCGCAAATCTTGAGCAGTTTTAGGCTTTTTTTGAAAGCCCTGTGCTATCTCAATCAGCATTTGAATTTTTTCTTCTGCTGAGGCTGACTCCGATGCAACAGCTGCTAAGGCAGCCTTCACCGTTGAATCTGTAATGCTGGGGGTCATAACTCTGCCGTACTCTAGCCAATTGGAAGTTGAGTCTACCAACACCCACAAATGATTAAGACACGCTTTGGCATCTCATCACGGGCCATACTGATTTACGCACGCTTCGAGTCCCTTAGGCAGAATTCCCCTTTTTTGTCTGACATTAGGGTGAAAGATTAGGAATAGGAGACAAAGGACAGTTCATAAACTCTATCCCTGTAACCTCTCCCCTTCTTCATTCCCTATATCCAATAAATGAATCAATTTTTTTACTATAAAACACCCTATTTCTAAAAATCTATAGGGGAATTGCCAATATTAATGTCAGTTTTAAACACCTGATATTATTTAAATGTTTTTTGTATCATTAGCGAACACAATCTCAATATTATTTATTGAATCGTTGACATACATAACATACATATATAAAGTATCTTACCAGTAAATTTTTGTTTACTCTAAAGAGTGGTCACGCGATCGCCGAAGTGTAAAATATGTTCATAAATCAACACTCAGAATAAATAAGCCTAGCGATCGCCAGCTGCCCCACTTAGAAAGATTCTATAGCCTTTTGGCATCTTCCCTTTTTTACAAGACGAGATTAGTGTTAAATTTACTTACGTGCTAAAATAATCACATATTTATAAAATATAAGATGTCTATAAAAGTCCTAGAAAGGGCTAACTATAAAACTGCTCCAAAGCATAGGTTGCCTAGAAAATTGAGTACGTCAAATACCAACAAATCTAGCCACAGGTATTTATAACCTTACCAAGCTCTAAGTGGTCAGGAATTTAGCAGGTAGTATACGCCATATGAGCCAGAAACCTCTACTCAGAAAAAAACTCCAGAGTCGCGTTGAGACTACCAAACTGCTGGAAAGCGGAGAGTCTGGTGATACTTACTTGTTAGCATCTGGAATACGCGAAAAGCGTCAATTATCTATCGTCGGAAAAACACTTAGGAATCGCTTTGAGATTGTCAAAGAGTTAGGAAGTGGCGGATCTGGTGATACCTACTTAGCCATAGACCTAGATTTACCAGGCAAACCCTATTGCGTTGTCAAACATTTCCACCCAAAAGATCCCAATCCGGCTATTCTACCGATCGCTAAAAATCTATTTGATCGGGAAGCGGAAGTTTTATACCAGTTAGGCAATAACCACGACCAAATTCCGAGACTATTTGCCCATTTTGATGAAGATGGAGATTTCTATTTAGTTCAGGACTTTATTGATGGTCATGCCTTGACTGAAGAAATTGTACCAGGTCAACGTCTGCACGAAAATATAGTCTTGAATTTATTAAAAGACATCCTGGAAGTGCTAGTCTTCGTCCATGAACACAACATTATTCACCGAGATATTAAGCCCCAAAATATAATGCGGCGGCATTCTGATCAGAAGATTGTGCTAATTGACTTTGGCAGCATTAAAAAAATTGGGGCTTTGGGAGCGGGCTTAACAGTTATTGTTGGGACTCCTGGCTATATGCCAAGTGAACAGGCAAAAGGAAGACCAAAACTTTGCAGCGATATCTATGCAGTAGGTATGATTGGCATTCAAAGTTTAACAGGTTTAATACCTGAGCAACTACAAGAAGATCCAAATACCGGAGAAGTTATCTGGCGAAATAAGGCACAGGTAAGTGATGCCTTAGCAAATGTTTTAGATATAATGGTTAGCGATCGCTTTAGCCAGCGTTACCAGTCTGCCGCAGAAGCTCTACAAGCCCTTAATTCTGAGCCGGCGTTGTCACACTCCTCACAATCTGCTGACATCAACCAAAATACTAATGATAGCTATTTGCAAACTTATAAAAACTTTATTTTGATCCTGGGGATGGGTCTTGGTGCTACTACTAGTTTAATAGTAATAGTTTTAATCTATACATTTATTAATACGAGTACATCGCTTCCTAATCAACCTACTCAACTAAAAATGTTTATAGAAAAATTTGTTGGGTCACAGTTAAATAATCTAAATCAACACCCAACAGAATAGTTTGTAAAACAACTGTACAATCGCAAAGACAACAAAAGAGCAAGTTAAATTTAACTACATTAAAAAGAGTTAATTGTCTGCCATGATCATAAACTGACTATTAAAGATTTGTTTTAAATTTAAATGTCTAGAGATTACTGTAGGATAAATAAAATAAACAGCATTTAAAAATATGGACAATACAAATCAAAAAAAACCTTTAATTAACGGCGAAATCGCCCTCTTTCTTAGAGGTTTGATTATTGGTAAAGTGCTGACGCTTATGGTTATTGGCGGACTGCTTTGGTGGTTACTCAAGCCTAACTTAGTCTCTCGTAACAGCGCTAACTCTTTCTCTAATCAAAGTTTAAACACTGGTTCTAGTGCCGGATCAACTTTTCAAACGGTTGCTGAGGTTCCCAATGCCTCATTTAACTACGGCGGTAGTACAGCTTGGGCATCTATTCGGCAATTGGTAGATTCTCAAATCCAAAACACCCGCCCGGAACTACAATTACGCTATGTAGACCCTGTTAATAGTAGCCCTGGTTCTAGCTCAGGTATTCGGATGTTGCTTGATGGGCAACTAGATTTTGCTCAGTCCTCTCGTGCCCTTACAGATGAAGAACAAGCGATCGCTAAAGAGCGAGGCTTTACACTTGAGCAACGTCAAGTAGGTATGGATGGCATAGCAGTGGTAGTTAACCCATCACTCAATGTATCAGCTTTAACTGTTGATCAATTGGAGAAAATTTATTTGGGGCAAATTACTAACTGGGAACAAGTCGGTGGGCCAAACTTACCCATCACTCCTTTGTCCCAACGACCAGAAGACGCAGATACAACACTATTTTCTAACAACAGCAACTTGAAGGGGCAAGCATTTGGCTCTAATGTTCAGTATATCTACTCGACTACAGATGCAGTGCGGCAACTTAGTAAAACCCCTGGTGGTGTGTATTATGCTTCTGCCCGTTCAGTAGTATTTCAATGTAGTGTGAAGACTTTGCTGTTAGGTCGCACTTCTGGTCAAGTAATTCCCCCCTATCGAGAACCTATGGTATCACCTGAGCAGTGTCCACGTCAGCGCAACCAGCTAAATACTCAGGCGATCAAAAATGGTAGCTATCCGATTATTGCTAATTTGTTTGTGATTATTAAGCAGAATAAAGGTCGGGAACAGCAAATTGGGGATGCATACGCCAAACTTTTATTAACTGACCAAGGGCAAAGGGCTATTGAGCAAGCTGGTTTCGTCGGCATTCGCTAGTAAATTTATATGACAATTAAGCCCCCTTGCCGAGTTTGATAACTTTAACAAGGTTTGGGGGTTTAATTCCCCCCCCTGCTTCTGTGGGCAGCACGAATTGAGTGCCTAATTAAAATCCTCGTTATAGCGGTTCTCGTTTACGTGAGGTACACCCGTAGGGGCACGGCATGCCGTGCCCCTACACCTTGGGATATAATTTTGTATTGCATCTGAGTGGGAACCGCTATATAAAATGTAATTATGTTAGCGCCATGCAAAGCGAGTCCGCGTACCCCTGCGGGGAAGCAAGCTATGCGTCTGCCGCAGCTGATTTGAGCCGTTAGAATTCTAAACTGTTTATAGAGATGCGATCGCTTGCTTAATTGGGGAGCAATTATTAGCTCACCTTTGATCACCACTTTATCGGTCGTTACTCTGAATGTAGCAGTTGTTTTTACCAACATTACAACATTCATAAGCAATATTGCAGCACTCATCATCAACATTGCAACATTCATAAGCAATATTACAGCACTCATCATCAACATTGCAACATTCATTATCAATACTGCAACATTTCTCCAAAACATCACAATATTCATAAGTAACATTGCAATATTTATCCAAAACATTGCAACATTTATTATCAATACAGCAACATTTCTCTTTAACATCACAATATTCGGTATAACCTAATACGATTAATTTAAGGCTAAAAACTAAAATTGGTGTAGTGGCGTTGGAGGAACGAAACCCAATATTATTAACCAGTTATTGAGTTTCGTTATTGCTCAACCCAATTTACTATTTTTCTTAACTAAAGTGTATTAGTGTATTGCAGTCTAACTTATATCTTAACAATGCCCCAAACCTTAAAAGATGCCAATTAAATATGCTTTAGCTGACTGATACTGTCACGATCAGAACGTAAAGAGTAGAAGGCAATCTATTTTGACTTTTAACTTCTTCTTTTGTTCAACTTTCCACAATAGGAAGTTTAATCTTGACTAAATTAAAAGTTGGTATTAATGGCTTCGGTCGCATCGGGCGACTTGTGTTTCGCGCTGGCATCGACAACCCCAACATTGAGTTTGTGGGCATTAACGATCTAGTACCACCAGATAACCTCGCTTACCTATTAAAGTATGACTCAACCCACGGTAAATTAAAGCTCAAGGTTGAAGCCAAGGAAGATGGTATCCTCGTTGATGGACACTTCATTCCTTGTGTGTCGCTGAGGAATCCAGCAGAATTGCCTTGGGGACAATTAGGTGCAGATTATGTCGTAGAATCAACGGGACTCTTCACTACCTATGAAGGGGCTGCAAATCACCTGAAAGCAGGTGCAGAGCGAGTAGTAATTTCCGCTCCTACTAAAGATCCAGATACAGTTCCTACCCTAGTAATGGGTGTCAATCACCACCTATTTGACCCCAGCAAAGATGTTATTGTCTCCAATGCCAGCTGCACTACAAACTGTCTAGCTCCCATAGCAAAGGTAATCAATGATAACTTTGGGTTAACCGAAGGGTTGATGACCACAGTTCATGCCATGACTGCCACCCAGCCAACTGTAGACGGCCCCAGTAAAAAAGACTGGCGGGGTGGACGAGGCGCAACTCAGAATATTATTCCCTCCTCCACAGGCGCAGCTAAAGCCGTAGCACTGGTTTTACCAGAATTGAAGGGTAGGTTAACTGGTATGGCATTCCGAGTTCCGACTCCCGATGTCTCTGTAGTTGATTTAACATTCAAAACTGCCAAAGCCACCAGTTATCAAGAAATTTGTGCTGCCATGAAGGAGGCTGCCGCAGGTTCCCTATCTGGTATCCTGGGCTACACCGATGAAGAAGTAGTTTCCACAGATTTTCAAGGCGATACCCATTCTAGTATCTTCGACGCAGGTGCTGGCATTGAGTTAAACTCAAATTTCTTTAAGGTAATTGCCTGGTATGACAACGAGTGGGGCTACTCAAATCGCGTGATTGACTTAATGTTATCTATGTCACAGAAAGAAAAACTTGCATCGGCAGTTGCTGTGGTTTGATTAGTCCTTGGATGTAGGCATTGGGCAATTTAGCAAAGCAGTGATATAAAACACGTATGAATTTGGATGCTTTGCGCGATATAGACGACGGTCTACGCCCAATACAGTTTGGATAAGCACTCTTCACTTTGTTTATAGTCTGGACTTACGCAAACAATAACCGAAACCCTTATTTTCAGGTAGGGGCAATTCATGAATTGCCCCTACAGCGTCTAGTTTTGCGTAAGTCCTAATAGTCTGGGGAAAGCTCAAAAGATAAAGAGTAAATGTATTCAAAACCTTTTCCCTTTGCCCTTTCCCCCTTAACCGAATCCTATTGACTCTTCACCTCATAATCTATATGCGTCGAACCAAAATCATTTGTACTGTTGGGCCGGCTACATCTGCGCTTGAAAAGCTGCAAGCTTTAGTAGAAGCTGGAATGAATGTAGCGCGGTTGAATTTCTCTCACGGCGCTTATGAATTCCACGCCCAAACAGCTCACCATCTCAGACAGATTAGTACTGAGCAGCAAAAGCCGATCGCAATTATGCAAGACTTGTGTGGGCCGAAGATTCGTTTGGGAACTTTACCACCGGAAGGGTTAAATTTGGAAGCTGGTAGTGAAGTCACCTTTGTTTTGCAAGAAAAGGGTGAGAGTATTCACGAAATACCCCTACCATTGCCGACTTTGTTTGCAATGGTGCGACCAGGCGAACCGATTTTGATTAATGATGGTCGCGTTAAGTTAATTGTCACCGATCGCGATGCCGATCGCATTCGGGCACAAGTGACAATTGGCGGGTTAATTTCTACGCACAAAGGAGTAAACCTGCCACAAACTCCTTTACCCGTCAGTTCCATCACCGAAAAAGACTTGCTAGATTTGCGCTTTGGGATTCAGTTGGGTGTAGACTGGGTAGCGGTGTCCTTTGTGCGATCGCCACAAGACTTAGAACCCGCCAAGCGGATGATTGAAGCAGCTGGTGCTTCCATCCGCTTAATTGCTAAAATTGAAAGAGCAGAGGCAGTAGAGCAGTTTGACTCCATTTTGCAGGTTGCCGACGGCATTATGATTGCCCGTGGCGATTTAGGAGTTGAAGTGCCAATTCAGGAAGTGCCGATGATTCAAAAAGATATTATTCGTCGTTGCAATCATGCTGGTAAGCCAGTGATTACAGCCACGCAAATGCTAGAGTCGATGATTAGCGCCCCCGACCCCACCCGCGCTGAGGCAACGGATGTTGCTAATTCCATTTTGGATGGCACTGATGCAATAATGCTCTCTGGTGAAACTGCTGTTGGACAATATCCCATGGCCGCCGTCCAAATGATGCACAAGATTGCACTACGGACAGAACAAGCCCTAGATGAGGGTAGTAGACATTCCTGGTGTCATGAGGCAGGTAGCCTCAGCGTCACCGAATCCGTGGCAGAGTCCGTGTGTCGCATTGCTTATGAAACCGGCGCACGGGCAATCCTCTGTAATACAACTTCTGGGAACACGGCGAGAATGGTGTCTAAATATCGGCCAACTTCTGCCATTATTGCCCTAACTCCTGACATCACCGCTTATCGCCAGCTAGCGCTTTCTTGGGGTGTGGAACCTTTATTAATTCCACCAGTTTACAATGCTGAAGAGATGTTTACCAATGTGGTGAACACAGTTGTAGAAATGGGTCTAGTGAATCAGGACGATAAGGTAGTGATTACCTCTGGTGTTCCAATTGGTAAATCGGGAACAACTAGTTTAATTAAAGTGCATTCCATTGGACAGCCAATTTCGGCATAACCCACTTAGAATAGGCCTGTGGCTCTAGATAGCAAGCAGAATTAGGCAATGATCCAAAAAAATTGCCAGAATCAGAATTGAAGGAACTGGGGAGTAGGGAGTAAGGAGTGGTGACTAGGAACTGGGGACTAAGGAGAAGAACAATAACTCAGCACTCAGCACTCTTCACTCAGCACTCTTTAAGTCAGCACTCTTTAAGTAAGTCCTAAACAAACATTACGGAGTATTCTATGTCTAAAAGCTTACTAGAACAATTGCGAAAAATGACTGTTGTAGTCTCAGATACAGGGGATATCGAAGCAATTGAAAAGTTCAAACCCCAAGACGCCACCACCAATCCTTCTTTGATTACTGCTGCGGCGCAGATGCCAGGATATCAGGGAATTGTTGATCATACTTTACTCCAGGCCAAGAAAGATGCTGGAGAGGGAGCCACTCAAGCAGAGATAGTTTCTCTAGCTTTTAAGCGTTTGGCAGTTGCCTTTGGATTAAAGATTTTACAAATTATTCCCGGTCGCGTGTCTACAGAAGTGGATGCTCGTTTATCCTACGATACCGAAGCTACCCTGACTATGGCACGGGAACTAATTGCCCAGTATAAAGCTGCCGGAGTTGACCGCGATCGCATTTTGATTAAAATTGCCGCCACCTGGGAAGGCATTCGCGCTGCGGAAGTTCTGGAGAAAGAAGGTATTCACTGTAACCTTACACTGTTGTTTGGTATTCACCAAGCGATCGCCTGTGCAGAAGCTGGTGTGACTCTAATTTCTCCCTTTGTCGGTCGGATTCTTGACTGGCACAAAAAAGATACCGGACGCGATAGCTACCCAGCCGCCGAAGACCCAGGAGTTTTATCTGTCACCAAAATCTACAACTACTACAAGAAATTCGGCTATAAAACCGAAGTTATGGGAGCTAGCTTCCGCAACATTGGCGAAATTACTGAACTTGCAGGTAGTGATTTGCTAACCATTTCGCCATCACTTTTGGCTGAATTGCAGGCAACTATTGAAGAATTGCCACGCAAACTTGACCCAGCCAAGGCAGCCAATTTGTCAATTGAAAAAATAGCCGTTGACAAAGCTAGTTATGAGAAACTGCACGCAGCTGACCGCATGGCAACTGACAAACTAGACGAGGGCATTAAAGGTTTCACCAAGGCGCTAGAAGACCTTGAGAAACTTTTAGCAGACCGACTGGTTCGCCTGGAAGGAGAGGTAGTAGCAAGTCATTAGAACGTAACCATAATTAGTGGTTAGTGGTTAGTAGAACAACCACTAACCACTAAGCAAACGTGAGTTTGATAAGCAAAAAAGCCTAAAAAATATAACTAGTAAAGATTAAAAAAAATATCAGGTTCAATTCAGGCGGATATCGGAGATATTGCGCTGATTTGCTGTTGTTATAAAAACGGTTAGGACTACGTTTTATGTCGCATTTAATCAACTTAAGAAGAAAATGAAACAACACCTTATCATGGTAGTTAGTAGCATTCGTGTCTGATACTTTATTTTTTGCCTTAAAAGAATCTCAGGTAAATCACCCCTGATTTTTTGACGGCAGAATGTGGAAGTTTTGACTGATTAACCTAGTTGGAGAACGCTGATGTCCAAAGAAAGAAAAAGTAATAAAGAAGTTAAAAAACCTAAAAAAGATCCCCAAGATAAAAAGGAGAAAAAAGAACCAAACAAATAGGACAATAGAGTTTCTATAGCGATCGCTTCCACCTTGCTCAATCCTGGGGTTACTGGCAATGGTAAACTTACGGCAGTCAAGCGATCGCTAATTGTTAACGAATCAATTACTGAATTTTTTTATACCGCTACCTTGAATTACCAGCCAAGCTCCTCCAGAGAATATCAACAACAACGGTGTTAACCAATCACCCCAACGCACATATAAAGTTTGCGTCTGTCGCCGATAAATTGTTTCAGCATGGATTTCGTAGGTATTATATCCAGATATCCACAAAGTTTTGCCGTGAGGATCTACAAAGGCTGAATATCCCGTATTAGTTGCTCGTGCTGACCATCTATCGGTTTCAATCGTCCGCATGATATCCTGTGCATGGTGCTGAAGTGGCATAGATGCACTGTAATGAGCATCGTTAGAAGAACTAAGGATAAATTGCCCACCCGCAGCAGCTTGACGGCGAGATTGTTCAGGAAAAGCAGACTCATAACATATAGTAGCGATCGCACGACCAAAAGGAGTGTCAAATAGCTGATTTGCTGAACCAGGAACTTGGTGCGCCTCCAGTGGCGATAAGCGCTGAACTATTCCGCCTAAAATTCCCTCAAAAGGAATATATTCTCCCAAAGGTACTAATTTAGCTTTGTCGTAGCGGCTGACAATTTCACCTTTACTATTGAAAGTAAACAAACTAATTGTATAACTATCTCCCCGTTCGCCAAAAGCTCCAATCCAAGCAACTACGCCTTTTTCCTTTACGGCTGCGACTAAGGCAGTTCCCAGCAAGTCACGCTGGAAAATAGGTAAAGCTCCTTCTGGGGTGAGGACTGCATCTACACCTTGATTTGCTAAAGTTATATACCCACTGGTGTAGTTTTCTTGAGCGCGACGAAACCCTTCGGAACTTCGCAAAAGTCGGTTTGGGATATTACCCTGAACAATCCCCACTTTTAAAGCTGCTTCTGGGGGTTGAGCGATCGGACGGGTATATAATATAAAACCAATCAGGTGTAAAGTAATTAATAATCCTGTGGCAATTAGGAAGTATTGATTAACAAACCGCGATCGCACAGCGTCTTGTAAAGAAGAGACAACAGAAATTTTCTCTGCATTCTCTGCGTCTCTGCGGTTTATCCACGCTTCCGCAATTAACCCATTAACGGCAACTATTGCCGCCGTCACAGTATTAGCGCCAGAGAGTTGGCCGAGGTGTAGAATAACGAGATTAGACGGACTTTGTGTGTAAGCAAGGGAACTCCACCACAGGGGACCTGCACTCCACAAACTTTCTAAACCGCACCAGACGGCTGTACCAATCAGTACACGTAACCACGGTTTTTGCTCACTTAGGCGAACCATCACAGCCGCCCAAATAGCAACGAATACCCCTCCCAAGAGGCTGATAAATCCCCAACAAAAAAGAGTGATTGCCAAACTCGGCCACCACGGAACGCCCAACCAAGTCATCGGGTGGATTCCCGTAATCCAGGACAGGGCGACACCATGATAAGCGATACCCCAGAGGAGAGCAGGGAGGGATTGGTTTTTGCGTTTTGAGGAACCAACAACTAGCACCCAGAGGGGAGCTAGGGCAATCCAAGCTAAGAACCATGCACCTACAGGGGCGACAGTTAGCCCCATTAAAATGCCGCTAGTTAAGGCAATTAAGTAGGGGAGTAAGGTGTTTAACCTCTCCCCCTGCTTTTTATTCAGCTTCTTCTGCATCGACAGCATCAGGTGGAACTATTGCCACTCCGGTAATAGCGTCATCTTCATCTAAACGCTGCACTCTGACTCCAGTAGCCGATCGCGATTGGATAGAAATCGCATTCACTGCTTGACGGATAATAATACCGCGATTTGTCACCATCATGATTTCATCGTCATCATTGTTGACAATGCGTAAGGTTGCCAACTTATCTTTATTTTTGCGGTTTTTGAACTTGGTTGCCATTAAACCCTGACCAGCACGATTTTGCAGCCGGAACTGGGCAACTGGTACGCGCTTGCCATATCCTCCCATTGTAATTACCAACACCCAAGGGCCAATACTGGCGTTGCTAGGAACTTCTGCGGACTCTTCATTGATTTCGATATCTTCTGTTTCGATAACTTCGACATCTTCTGTTTCGATAACTTCGATATCTTCTGTTTCGATAACTTCGATATCTTCTGTTTCGATAACTTCGATATCTTCTGTTTCGATAACTTCGATATCTTCTGTTTCGATAACTTCGATATCTTCAATTTCGACTTCGGTTTCTGTATCCAAAGTGGCAAGAATTGCTGCGGGGAGAATATCCATACCCACCAGTTCATCTTTATTTTTGAGTTTCATGGCTTTCACGCCACGAGTCGCCCTACTTAAAGGACGCAATTGTTGATGGTTGCACCGGAAGTTAATCGCCATCCCGTTACGAGAACCAATGATTACACTGTCTTCTACTCTGGCACGTCGCACCCACCGGAGTTGGTCGCCTTCTTCTAAGGAAATAGCAATCAAGCCATTGGCGCGAATATGACTAAACGCTGCCAATTCGGTTTTTTTGATATTGCCGCCCTTGGTGAGCATAACCAAATATTCTTCGTTGCTAAACTCGTCAACCGGTACAATCGAAGTGATTTTTTCCTCTTTGGGAATCGGTAGCATTTGGACAATTGGTGTCCCGCGACTGGTACGCGAACTGACTGGAATTTGATACGCTCTTAGGCAGTAAACGACACCACGCTCACTAAAGAACAAAATACTATCGTGATCGCAGCAAGTCAAGAAATGCTCAACGGTGTCATCATCTTTCACCTTGGCTGCGGCTTTGCCTCTAGTAGCACGGCTTTGTGCTTCAAAGGTGTTGACTGGCATCCGTTTGATGTAGCCTTGCTCTGTAACTAAAATGATCGCTTTTTCATTGGCAATTAGGTCACGGTCATCTAATTCCCCTTCCCCTGGTAAAATCACCGTGCGGCGAGGTGTGGCGAAGCTAGTTTTTAGTTGCGCGACTTCGGTTTGAATGATTTCTAGCACTCTCTCCCGCCGTGCCAAAATATCTTGCAAGTCGGTAATCTTCGTTTGTAATTCCTCGTGTTCCAGACGAATTTTATCTGCTTCTAAGGCAGTCAACCGCCGTAATTGCATCTGCAAAATCGCATCTGCTTGTACTTCCGAGAGTCCATAAGTTGTGATTAATTCGCCTTTAGCTGTGGGCGCATCTGGTGCATGGCGAATCAAGACAATAATCGGATCTAACTGAGATAGGGCAATCAATAACCCTTGCAGTAGATGGTCGCGTTCCTCGGCTTTCCGCAGTTCGTAGCGGGTGCGTCTGACAATGGATTCGATCCGGAAATCCAAGAAGACGCTTAAGAACTGCTTGAGGGTGAGTACTTGGGGTTCGCTATTCACCAACGCCAGCATATTTGCGCCAAAGTTTGCTTGCAGTGGCGTTTGCTTGTAGAGGTTGTTCAGAACGACGCGGGGATAAGCATCACGCTTGAGTTCGATGACAACTCGCATCCCGTCGCGATCGCTTTCATCCCGGATATCTGCAATGCCTTCTAGACGCTTCTCGTTGACCATTTCGGCGATTTTTTCAATCAGCGCCGCTTTGTTTGTCTGATAGGGCAATTCGGTGATGATAATTGCTTCTCTATCTGGCCGTCCTCTTTGTTCAACGGTTTCAATGTTAGCTACACCACGCATGGTAATGGAACCCCGCCCGGTGGTGTAAGCTTCTCGAATGCCAGATGTCCCCAAAATCTGCGCCCCAGTCGGAAAGTCGGGCCCCTGGACATACTGCATTAACTCCAGATCGGTGATTTCTGGATTGTGGATCACTGCCACCAAAGCATCAATCAATTCGCCCAAATTGTGGGGGGGGATGTTGGTTGCCATACCCACGGCAATTCCAGAGGAACCGTTGAGCAATAACTGCGGAATCCGCGCCGGTAAAACTGTCGGCTCTTGCTGAGAACCGTCGAAGTTATCGGCAAAGTCTACAGTTTCCAATTCGATGTCGTGTAGTAGACCGGCACTGGTTAAAGCTTGCAAGCGGCATTCTGTGTATCGCATTGCGGCTGGTGGATCGTTGTCTACCGATCCAAAGTTACCATGCCCGTTAACTAAGGGCGATCGCATCGAAAAATCCTGCGCCATCCGCACCAGGGCATCATACACTGCCGTATCGCCGTGGGGGTGATATTTACCCAGAACTTCCCCAACTACACGGGCGCATTTCTTGAAAGGGCGATCGTGGAGCAGACCTAGCTCGTGCATTGCGTAGAGAATGCGACGATGCACAGGTTTTAGACCATCCCTGGCATCTGGCAACGCCCGACCCACTATTACGCTCATGGCGTATTCCAGATAAGACTGCGACATTTCGGTTCGCAAGTCTATCGGGATAATCCTCTCCTGTGAGGTTGTCATAACCTAAAAATCTCCAAAAATCGTAGATTTTAGCTTTCTTACTCAATAAAGCGCAAAATTATTCTAAATTGCTCTTGAATAACTGCTATATTTTGATACAATCTTATCATATATTGCTTTTTTTTGCCTGGGCAGCTAACTCAAGTGTCTAGCAAATAAATAGTATAATTAATTACAATTAAAAAGTTTTTGGCTTTAACAAAACCGTATTTTTTTATAACCGTTACTTACTAAAAATTATGAGGATGTTATGATTTTCCAAAAACTACAAATAGGTGACTAATTAGAACGACGTAATAATTAAATGTTTATAATTAAATGTTTGTAGTGTTCCCGTAGTAGTTGAGAGCGATGTCTCCGATGCTCACTTAGCTTTGTCGTTGGCGAAGCCTAGAGAAGTGCGGGCTACGCGATCGCTTTTCTTACCCGCTTCTGTGTAAAATTAAGTCCCAAGATAGTGTGTACTTCACCACAGAAGAACTTAAGCTTGGCATATAAGTTTGGGGAAATAGTGATGAATAAGGAAACAGTTCCTAGTCAAGCTGAAAAATCTAATCCAGAAGGTGATGAATCACAATTAAGTCCAGAGGTATTGGACAAAATTAAACACCCTCCAAAAATGGACGATGTTATCCGGGAGCAATCACCAGAAGAACGTAAAAGTAACCCAGCTTTAGTACCGGAAATGATTGATGAACCAAGTGATGAATGAGCAGGTTCATTAGAGAGTAATCGAAAAGCCTAGTAAATATGTGTAATGTGAAAAGCCACATCTTTCGTAAGGGTTTAGCATTGCTAAACCCCTACAGTATGGTCTATTTACGATCAAAGGATAATTAATCAAACCCTGAAACAACCTATTTTCGTTAATCCACATCATGATTAATTTGTACAGTGCGT
>JBBSCU010000041.1:0-26690 GCA_038249935.1 Chroococcales cyanobacterium | reverse complement strand
TCAGCGATCGAGGATAATTAATTTGCTTTATGGTAGAAACGTCGCCAGCACCCTTGGAAAAAGCCAGTTGGCTGGAGTTTTCTACCTTGTCAGAGATTTCCGGGTTGGTTGCAGGTGTGGATGAAGTAGGGCGAGGTGCTTTATTTGGCCCTGTGGTGGCGGCAGCAGTGATCCTACCAGATCATGCTTTGCCAATACTGATGGCAGCTAAAATTAAAGACAGTAAAAAGTTATCTAGTTCTCGGAGAACTCAGCTAGCGCAGCAAATTTGTGAACTGGCTATAGACTGGAAAATTGGATTTGCTTCCACTGCCGAAATTGACAAAATAAATATTTTGCAAGCGACGCTGTTAGCAATGAAGCGGGCTGTGCTGAAGTTAAAGGTACAGCCCGCACTCTGTTTGATTGACGGCAATCAATCAATAAAAGACTTGTTAGTGCCGCAACAAACAATAGTCAAGGGGGACGAGCGATCGCTCGCTATTGCCTCTGCCAGTATTGTTGCCAAGGTCTGGCGTGACGATCTAGTAGTGCGTCTAGCATTAAAATACCCTATGTACAACTTAGAGTCTAACAAGGGTTATGGTAGCCATCGGCATTTGCTGGCTCTGCAACAATACGGCACTTCGCCCCTACATCGTCAGTCTTTTCGTCCTTGCCAAATCAAACGACTGAGTATTGAGTGATTAAATAATTACTCAGCATTCAGGATTGGTAATTCAGTACTGTCGCCGTCAATTCCCCTATCTTTGGTTTGTGATATTACCCAGTAGCGATAATCCGCCAAAAGTTGATTTAATAACCGTTGCTTAACCGTTAATAGCACGCTTTTGAGCAAACCATTGCCCGTAGCCTCTAAAATCGGCTTGGGAGTGAAGGAAAATGGCGGTGGAAAATCCACCAGCACTTCTAAATCAGCTTTTCCTTGCAGACGAGTGCCAGTGCTAAACTCTTTGGGAGACAAATACCCTTCTAAATTGAGAGCAAAGCGCTGGTTAATATACTCGAAACCAAGAATTTCACAGTTTAGCGATCGCAAATAAATTATTCCATTTGATTCTGCCCAAACTCTCATGTCTACAGTAGGTTGAATACTTAATGACATAAAAGTTAGCGGACGCATTTTCAAGCGAAATACTTCCTCAGAAAGCTGTTGAATCCGGCTATTATCAACCAAAGCCTTAACCAGACGTTGAGGCTGACGCAAATAGTGTTGAATAGGAATAGGCTGCTCTGGAACAGCGATTTCAACCGATTGAGAGGCAGTAAACCGGGTAGCCATGAGCGGATAAAAATATCTGTTTCTTAATTTTAATATTTTTTAATAAATTATATCTGTTTGGCGGAAAGTACAAAGTTTATTGATTATAAAAATTATCATTGCTTGTCAGCTATACATTATTAGCAAAAAGTTGGTATGCCCATTACTATCTTCTCTTTCATAAATATAAATTAGTAATTAACTATTGACATAAAAACAAGAATATGCAACCTCTATTTTTGGGAGAAACTAATATAACTAGGACTTACGCACTGTACAAATTAACCGTGATATGAATTAACGAAAATAGGTCGTTTCAGGCTTTTATTAATTATTCTTATGATCGTAAATAGACCACGCTGTAGGGGTTTAGCAATGCTAAACCCTTACGAAAGATGTGGCTTTCAACCATATCCATATTTGGTATTTTTTGTCAATGCGTAAGTCCTAATAACTTATTTTAAATCTTCAAAAAAATTTAGCGAAAAAACTGCCAGGGAATTAGTCTGGTAAGAGACTGATTTCCATGACTTGTTTTCCTGGATTCATATCTTGGTGTATTCATTTAGTGCGTAGATTTTACAGATAACAGTGTCTAGTAAAAATAGGTGTTAGATATATTTGCCA
Organism: Chroococcales cyanobacterium; assembly: GCA_038249935.1. GTDB lineage: Bacteria > Cyanobacteriota > Cyanobacteriia > Cyanobacteriales > Nostocaceae > Nostoc. The sequence goes on along the minus strand of JBBSCU010000041.1, from coordinate 24,802 downwards.
AAACTAAAATATCATACCTCTGTTTACCCCTTAAATTCGTAACTCAAGGCTAAAGATATGACTTTATTGATCGCACATTTAGGTCCTCCTGGCACTTACGCAGAACAAGCAGCTGTTCTTTATGTCAACTGGTTGGCTAAAAGTACGGGAGTTGAAGCTACGTTATGTCCATATCCCACCATCTCGCAGTCACTACACGCCGTTGCTGATGGTCAAGCTCACCTGGCTGTTGTGCCAGTGGAAAATTCTATTGAAGGGAGTGTTACCACAACACTGGATACACTGTGGCAGTTGGACAGTTTGCGAATTCAGTTGGCTTTGGTATTACCCATTGCCCATATGTTAATTTCTTGCGCGTCTAGCTTAGATAGCATTAAAACTGTTTACTCTCACCCGCAAGCTTTGGCACAATGTCAAGGATGGTTAGAGCGCTTTCTGCCAGCTGTACAGATTATTCCAAACAATTCTACAACCGAATCACTACACCAATTAGAGCAAAATCCCACAACAGCAGCGATCGCCTCTAGTAGAGCAGCTCAACTCTACAACCTGCCCATACTTGCCACTGGTATTAACGACTATCCAGAAAACTTTACTCGTTTTTGGGTAGTAAGTAAGGATGATCTGGATGCTGAATACCATGCATCAACAACATATGCTAGTCACACATCACTGGCTTTTAGTATGCCTGCCAATACACCCGGAGCCTTAGTTAAACCTTTGCAAATATTTGCTCAACTAGGGATTAACCTTAGCCGAATTGAATCTCGTCCGACGAAGCGATCGCTAGGCGAGTACTTATTTTTTATGGATCTAGAAGCCGATGCCAACGAAGCACAAATGCAATCTGCTTTAACAGAATTAACTATCCATACAGAGATTTTAAAAATTCTTGGCACTTACAATATTTTGCCAATTAACGCTCTTACTTGAGAAGTTAGAAGTTATGAGTTATGAGGTAAAAATTATCAGATAGGGAATATAAATTATAAATTGTCAATTTTTTGTTTTTTATTTCTAACTTCTAACTCCTAACTCCTAACTCCTCACTTTTCATTAAATGTGTCTTTGAGAACAGCACGAGCCGCCAAATGATTACGAGTAGAAGTTAAAATTTCTGCTTCCCGCTCTAGACGAGTTCCAGTATCTTGCATTTCTAGCAATAACTGCTGCTCGGCGGCGACACCGTAGAGATTGCTGGCTACCCAATAAGATAGCTCTGTTGGTAAATCAGGCAAATCTTCTGGCAATTCAATATTTTGTTCAGTTAATTTAGCTGACAGACGCACAACATCTCGCAGTAGTTGTTCTACTTCAGTTGACAAAGGTCGCAAATCTTTAGTCGGTGGGTGGTCTTCAATCCACTCTACTAAGCCAACGCGGTATGGCTTTTCACGAATATACTCTAATACACGAAATCTTTGTTGCCCTAAAGTCAACATCTCCATCCGATCGTCTGGCATCCGTTGGTGATGAACGATTTCCGCACAGCAGCCAGTGTCTGCAATTGTGCCTTTGACTGGATCTACCATCAAAACACCGAATCTGCGATCGCTCTCCAAAATCGTGTTCATCATGATTCGGTAGCGAAATTCAAAAATGTGCAGAGGCAATGGTCTGGTAGGAAACAGAACTACTTCAGGTAACGGGAACAGAGGTAGTTCACGAACTGCAATTTTAGAAGATGATGTCATTGTTACCTTGGTATAAACTTAATCTTTAAAATTTATTTTTCTCTGCTTTTTCCGTACTTTGTTTACATTCTATCATTTGTTTCCTAGCTAAATAAAAGCCCTGAGATATATTTCTTCAGGGCTATGCAAATATTTATACTAATGTCATTAGTTCTTTTTTATTTTCAGAGTACTAATGACTAATAACTAATTAAAGTTTAACTTCGATATCCACACCGGATGGTAAATCCAATTTCATCAGGGCATCAATAGTTTTAGAAGAAGGCTGGTAAATGTCAATAATCCGGCGATGAGTACGGGTTTCAAAGTGTTCTCGTGAATCTTTATCTACGTGAGGCGATCGCAGCACACAATAGATCCGGCGTTTTGTTGGTAAAGGAATTGGGCCTATGGCTGTGGCGTTGGTGCGGTTAGCTGTGTCTACAATCTTCTCGCAAGATGCATCCAATAAGCGTCGGTCAAAAGCCTGTAAGCGAATTCTAATCTTCTGCTGCTGTAGAGTTGCCATCTTTAATTGTCCAGGTTCTGCGTAATTAGGGGAGTGGGGAGTGGGGAGTGGGGAGTGGGGAGTGGGGAGTGGGGGATGAGGTAGAGATGACGGAGGAATGGGGAGAGTGTAAATTTCTCTCTGTCTCGCTATCTTTTTTCCCTACTCCCTACTCCCCACTCCCTTTAATTCAAGGAAGAGAAAGGAGCAGAGAGGCATAATAAATACCATCTCTGCTCCTTTGTTAAGAGAGCCAAAAGGTGCTACTTCAGAATTTTGGACACAACACCAGCGCCGATGGTACGACCACCTTCACGAATAGCGAAGCGCATTCCTTGTTCAATAGCGATCGCGTTGATCAATTCTACTGTCATCTTGATGCGATCGCCTGGCATGACCATTTCAACTTCTTTGCCATCATCGGAGGTGTAGGCTTTGATAGTACCAGTTACATCAGTTGTCCGTACATAGAACTGGGGACGGTAGCCAGCGAAAAATGGAGTCTTACGACCACCTTCTTTTTCTGTTAAGACGTACACCTCACCTTCAAATTGAATGTGAGGTTTAATTGAACCTGGTTTGGCAATTACCATACCGCGTTCAATATCAGCCTTCTGGATACCCCGGAGTAGTACGCCAGCGTTATCACCAGCCATACCTTGGTCAAGACTCTTCTTGAACATCTCAATACCAGTTACGGTAGTGGCGCGAGTATCTCTGATACCCACTAGTTCAACGTTATCGCCGACTTTGACTATACCCCGCTCAATCCGACCTGTGGCGACAGTACCACGACCTGTAATTGAGAACACGTCTTCTACAGCCATCAGGAATGGCTTATCAACATCTCGCTCAGGAGTGGGAATGAAAGAATCTACAGCGTCCATCAATTCGTAGATTTTGTCTACCCAAGGATTTTCACCCCGTTTGGTCTTAGGATTCTTCGCCATTACTTCCAGAGCTTGCAGACCAGAGCCTTTGACAATGGGGATATCATCGCCAGGAAAATCGTAGCTGGAAAGCAATTCTCTCAGTTCCAGTTCCACCAGTTCTAGGAGTTCTGGGTCATCCATCAAGTCTTCTTTATTCAAGAAGACAACCAGACTAGGAACACCCACCTGTTTTGCCAGCAGGATGTGTTCGCGGGTTTGGGGCATCGGGCCATCGGTAGCAGCTACTACGAGGATGCCACCATCCATCTGGGCAGCGCCGGTGATCATGTTCTTCACATAGTCAGCGTGTCCAGGGCAATCTACGTGAGCATAATGCCGATTTTCGGTTTCATACTCAACGTGAGCTGTATTAATGGTAATACCCCGTGCCTTTTCTTCTGGCGCGTTATCGATTTGGTCGTAGTTTTTAGCTATAGCTTGACCCATAGCTGCCAAGGTCATAGTGATGGCTGCTGTTAACGTAGTTTTACCGTGGTCAACGTGGCCAATAGTACCGATATTGATGTGGGGTTTATTCCTTTCAAACTTTGCGCGTGCCATGAATGCTCATTTCCTTATTTTAACTAAGCGTTCCCTTTGCTTTTAGCAATGATTGCCTCAGCCACGCTGCGAGGTACTTCTTCGTAGCGGCTAAACTCCATTGAGAAGATGCCCCGACCTTGGGTCTTAGATCGGATATCAGTAGCGTAGCCAAACATGGTCGCCAGTGGAACTTTAGATACCACCTTAGCGAGTCCCTGTTCAGTGCTTTGGCTTTCAATTTGCCCCCGGCGGGCGATGAGGTCGCCAATGACATTCCCGATATAGTCTTCGGGAACTTCCACCTCAACTTTCATCATAGGCTCTAAGAGTACGGGTGAAGCTTTCAGCACAGCCTCTTTCATCGCCATTGAGCCAGCGATTTTGAAAGCCATTTCCGAAGAGTCTACATCGTGGTATGACCCGTCAATTAGCGTCGCTTTGACATCAATCAACGGATATCCAGCTAGAACGCCGGATTCGCAGCTTTCTTTCATCCCTTGTTCTGCTGGGTTGATGTACTCTTTAGGTACTGTACCGCCAACAATTTTAGAGACGAATTCAAAGCCAGTACCGGGTTCTCCTGGTTCCAAATTGATCACAACGTGACCATATTGACCTTTACCACCACTTTGGCGGATGAATTTGCCCTCAATTTTGTTCACAGCTTTCCGAATTGTTTCTCGGTAAGCTACTTGCGGCGCACCAACATTCGCTTCTACCTTGAATTCTCGTAACATCCGGTCTACTAGAATTTCTAGGTGTAGCTCTCCCATCCCCGCGATTACGGTTTGGTTTGTTTCCGGATCGACGCGGACACGGAAGGTTGGATCTTCTTCTGAGAGAGATTGCAGAGCCTTGGATAGTTTATCCATGTCGTTCTTGGTTTTGGGTTCAACCGCTACCGAGATTACAGGCTCAGGAATGAATAGGGATTCCAAAATTACTGGCGATCCTTCATCACAGATGGTGTCACCTGTTAAAGTGTCTTTCAATCCCAGGGCTGCTCCCAAATCCCCGGCTCGCAGTTCATCGACATCTTGTCGGTCATCTGCCTTCATCAGAACTAAGCGGGAAATCCGTTCTTTTTTATTCTTACTAGCGTTGAGGACGTAGCTACCCTTTTTCAACACACCAGAATAAACACGAAGAAATGTCAGGCGACCATAAGGGTCAGCCATAATCTTGAATGCCAGAGCCGCTAGGGGTTCGTTGTCATCAGCCCGCCGCTCAACAGTATCGCCATTGGGCAGTAAGCCTTGAATTGGCGGCACTTCACTTGGTGCTGGCAGGTAATCGATAACGGCATCCAGCATCAGCTGTACACCTTTGTTTTTGAATGCCGAGCCACAAAGTACTGGTACGATTGTGCCAGCAACCGTGCCTTTACGCAGACCAAGAGCGATTTCGTCATCTGTCAGTTCTTCGCCCTCGAAGTACTTACCCATCAGAGTGTCATCAGTTTCTGCCACTGCTTCCACTAGCTTGAGGCGGTATTCATCTACCTGCGCTTGTAATTCGGCGGGGATATCAGTTTCTTGGATATCGGTTCCCTGGTCATTTACGTACATATACGCACGCTGCCGCACCAAGTCAACGATGCCTCGGAATTCGGTTTCACTACCAATTGGTAGCTGAATAGCGATCGCATTAGCCCGGAGGCGATCGCGCATTTGCTCGTGAACTTTATAGAAGTTCGCTCCTGTGCGATCCATCTTGTTGATAAAGGCGATTCGAGGTACTTTGTAGCGGTCGGCTTGTCGCCACACTGTCTCCGACTGCGGTTGCACGCCGCCCACAGAACAAAATACTGCGATTACACCATCCAACACGCGCATGGAACGCTCAACTTCAATTGTGAAGTCTACGTGACCCGGAGTATCGATAATGTTAATTTGATGATCATTCCAACTGGTGGTGATTGCAGCGGCAGTAATGGTAATTCCCCGCTCCCGCTCCTGTTCCATCCAGTCTGTTACAGCAGTTCCTTCATGAACTTCGCCAATTTTATGAATTATTCCAGAGTAAAACAATATTCTCTCTGTTGTTGTTGTTTTGCCCGCATCTATATGCGCCGCAATACCGATGTTGCGTACTTTCTCTAGCGGGATCGTGCGTGCCACAGCCACCTCCTATAGTTTTTGCCTCATGATATCTTGTATATTACTCTTTGTTAAGATTCTATACTTTAACGGAAAACCGTCTTTTTTTTTGTAAATCCACGATACACCGCTTCGGGAGGGCGATATATCGCTTTTCTACTTAGTAACGATAGTGTGCAAATGCTTTGTTTGCGTCCGCCATCCGGTGCGTTTCTTCCCGTTTCCGAATGGTATTTCCGGTTTCGTTGGCAGCATCCATTAACTCATTTGCCAATTTGCTTGCCATTGTCCGGCCTGGTCTAGACCTAGAATATTGCACTAACCAGCGCAGTGCTAGGGTAGTGCCCCGTTCTGTACGCACTTCCATTGGTACTTGGTAGGTTGCTCCACCAACTCGCCGAGCTTTTACTTCTACTAAAGGCGTGGCATTTCGCACTGCTCTTTCAAAGGTTTCCAACGCAGCAACACCAGTGCGTTCCTCAATAGTTTTCAATGCTTCATAAACAATCCGTGCGGCAAGTGATTTCTTGCCGTGACGCATGATCCGCCTGATAATCATGCTCACAAGGCGACTGTTATATACGGAGTCAGACGGGACTGGGCGCCTTTGAATAACACCACGACGAGACATACTTTACCTTTAATTCGGAATTGGCAACGAAATTATATGCTATCAGACACCGGAAACTAAAAGTGGTAGTATCCAACCCTCAGACTTCCTTAATTTTTTTGGACTGTTGCAGGAAGATTGACCTATTTGACTGCCAATTTTGGATCTGTTTTCGGTAATAGACGATTAATCGTGTTTGATGCGATTAATCGCTAACCCTATTTTTTCGCTTCTTTGGGACGCTTGGTTCCATACTTGGAACGGCCTTGCTTGCGGTCTTTGACTCCGGCTGTATCTAAAGTCCCACGGATAATGTGGTATCTCACGCCGGGCAAATCTTTAACCCGACCGCCGCGAATCATCACAACTGAGTGTTCTTGTAAATTGTGACCAATCCCTGGAATGTAAGCTGTAACTTCAAATCCAGAGGTAAGTCTTACCCTTGCTACTTTGCGTAGAGCTGAGTTAGGCTTTTTTGGTGTGGTCGTGTATACTCTGGTACAAACTCCCCGACGTTGGGGGCATTGTTTCAGAGCTGGGGACTTGGTTTTCTGACGCGATAGTTCGCGTTCATTACGTATTAGCTGCTGTATTGTTGGCATGAGTTACAGCGCATAAGGCTGCTTATGGTCTAAGTTTTAACAAATCCTGATTATATCGTTTTTTAAGGTTTTATGTCAATTGCCATTGATTTTTTTGATTAATAAGTTAATGACTAACGGAGAAGGAATTGCCACAGCCACAGGTAGCGATCGCCTGAGGATTGCGGAAACGAAAACCACCACCCATTAAGTCTTCTGAATAATCCACCTTTAAACCGTTGAGGTAATTTAAGCTTGTGGCATCTATGACTACTTTAATTTCATCCAAATCGAAAACCTGGTCGCCAACTTTTATTGCTTTATCGAAGGACATATCATAAAAGAACTCGGAACAACCACCTGGTCTTGCTGCTAATCGAAACAAGACATTTGGTTGCTGCTTGGACTTTATTCGCCCAATTTCAGTTGCGGCTGCTTGACTCAGATGAATCATAGAACTTGTTTTTTGCAGTTGAGTACCCCATCTTTAAAATGAAGATGGGTTGACTGTCGCTATCGCCCTGTGCCAGATCACCGAACCATGAGCGCGATCGCTATTACTACATTTATATCACTAATACGCTTTAGTCCCTACCTTAACTAGGTAGGGACTTCTGGGGTGCAGTGGTTCTCAAAGAGGATTTGCACAAAAACGCATTCACTTTTTGGATTAGGGACTTCCAATAAATAAATTATCCAATCTTATGAGGTGGGAAAGAAGCCCATCCTGCAAGAAATAGTTGAATATTTTTTATTTGGAAGTTAAGGAGACGCGATAAATCGCCGTCTCTACAGGGGATCTATCCGTCAATTATTTCTTGACAGACTACTAGTAGCGTTCTTTTAGTTTTAATCCTTGGTACGGGCATAGTCATCTTGGTAGCGAATGATGTCATCTTCTCCCAAGTATTCGCCATTCTGCACTTCAATCAACACTAAGGGGATCACGCCAGGATTCTCTAAACGATGAGATGTACATTGGGGTACATAGGTTGACTCATTATTGCTCAGTAGTACTTCTAGCTCACCACAAGTTACCCTAGCTGTACCAGAGACGACAATCCAGTGTTCGCTACGGTGATGGTGCATTTGTAGACTAAGGCGGTGTCCTGGCTTAACTTCAATCCGCTTGATTTTGTATCCACGCCCTTCTTCCAAAACTGTAAAAGCACCCCAAGGACGTAACTCAGTTGCAGCAACGCCTCTGGAAGTGATGGCTGGAGATAGGTGTAGAGTGTCAGTCTGTGTAGTTTCTTGATATCGAGCCATAGTTACCTCATTTGGAGACATAACAAACCGTTGGTACTTTTAATTAATTGATAAAAAATCTGGCGGTGTCTTGCAACGTTAAAAATCAACAATTTTCTCGCACTTTGATAAACATAGCAAAATCAGACCCTATGGTGTAAACCATCACTGTTAAAACTCTGAGGTCTATACCAAGTCTTCATCAAGCAAAATGATAGCTTGTTCTAAACTTTAAAAAAAGGATGGGTCATTGGTGACTAAAAGACTTCCCCATTACATCATTATTGTGGTTTTAGGAAAATTCCAATGCCGTTATGAACACGAGCAGCGGTACTAGGCGATCGATCAAGTAGTTGTCCTCCTAAATAAAGGCTTGTAGAACTACCGCCATCCAAATTTAAGGCATCCACACAGCCCATCAGTTGCATCAATTGGGCATATTCCGCCAAAGTAGGGCCATAACCGCCGATACGATTGTGCACAGCAGTAATCATCAGTGTGCCTGTTGCTGTTGTGCAAATACCGCTACGAATAGCCTTTTCTGCAATAAAGGCATTGCTGAATTTTTCGCCTTTGGCATTGAGGACAATTTGACGATTTTGGACTAATAGGGGACCTGCGCCGATAATGTGGGGATAACGACTAAAATCAGCCGGAGCAGTAGCGCTGGAAATACTTACTACGGTTCCAATAGGTAGCTGGGAGGCAGCACTAGCAGCTTTGGCGCGTAAAGTTAGTAGGTAGCCATCCTGGGGAATGGGAACCGCCTTTTCACCGACTTTGCCGCCTGGTAACTGATTAGTAATTTGGTCTTTCTCTACTACTAGGATGATTTCATTGTCTGTCAAAGGCGTGTAAGTTGATCCCCAAAGTGGTGTGTAACGGGCAATGCCACTCTGAACGTAACCAGTGTTAAGAAACAGAATTGGTAGGCGCTGGTTATTTGCTGTGATTAAAGTTTCTTCCAGAGTAAGACGACCGAAGTAAAATTGGCCAGAATCATTCCAAGCGATCGCACCCCGGTTGAGAATTGGACTTGACAACCACTTACTATCCCGACGAATCGCACCCAATGGTAATCGGTTATTGCGATTAAAATAACCACCGTTAATCCCGGCTACCGCTAAGTAACGTTGTGCTATTTGAATTAAGGGAGCAGTACCCGCAAGCCCATCAGGACTAGCCCACATGGGTTTCAACGTTAGCCCAAATTTGCGGAGATTAACTTCTAACCAAACTACCGGAAAGCGTTCTGTGCCTAAGTTGACATAATGCTGTCGCCACCGCAATCCAGGAGACCAAGTAATATCCCGCTTTTCTAAAGGATCGGGTCGAATATGGATAATAAGGCGATTGGGGTTAGCGACAGTACTAACTTGAGGCGATAGACCAAAGGGAACGCTCAGACTAATAATGGTTTGGTTTTTCATCACCTCCACTTGTTGAATCAATGGATCAGGATCTGGTGCTGGTGGAGATGGTGATAATTGTTTGAGCAGGTTTTGCAGCAATGTTGGTGCTGCTGGTGGCTGGGGAGTATAGCGTTCTATCAAAACAGGATCGGCTATTCCATCCAGGGTAACTTTCCACTCTCGATTTGGCGGTGCAGTGGATTTTGGAGTTGGTGTGTCTGGATCAGAAGATGGAGTTTGAATTTTTTTAACAGTTGATCCTTGTGTAACTTGCCAGGGAGTTGGACGATCTAAATCGACAAGAATCCGAGTCTGTCGCAAAGGGGCACTCGCCTCTGGAGGTTCCTGGCTCTGAATAATATTTATGATTTGTGCTTTTGGGGTAGCAATTACCAAGGTGTTGCCATTGGTTTGAATTTGCCATCCGGCTGTTTGAGCAAAATTAGTAACATCTAGATAGCGATATGCTCCTAGTAACTTGGTGGTTAAAACTAGTGGCTTTGTCAGCGATGAAAACCACTGTATTGGTTGCCTAGCCCAATTGCTACTGTTTAAGAAATTTACTCCAATTAATTGCCTGAATGCCCCGTCGCTGAGATGAGTTGTAACCTGACCAGCTTTTTCAGGTCGCTGCAACCAAGTTCCTGGTAAAGTACGACCATTGAGGATAATTTGATTACCAGAGGATGCCACCCCTGTTAAAGGAGGTGTAGGTGTCTGGGAGGTCAAACTTGGTGGTTTGGCGTTTTTCGGGGACTCCTGGGCGTTGGTAGCGCAGGTAGTAGTTAAGCACAGTACTGTCAAAAGTATTGGTGACACAGTAGCCTGGAAAAATCTGCGATCGCCTTTAGCTTTGGCAGAGCGATCGCTAATCCCTAATTGGCAACAATTCGGCATTTTTACCATAATTTACTAGGTACTTTTGAAAACTATCACCCAAGGTATAAACTAACTAAATTATTTGGAAATATTAAAAAAGCATGACTTTTTTTTTGAAAAAGCATGGTATTATTTATATTGGCTACTTATCTCTTTTAAACATAAAAAAGTTTAGATTCTAAAGCCACTACAGCCAAATGTTTTAACTGGCACTAATTCCAACCACACTATACACGGTAGTCTTAATTATCAAAACTGGATTAAGATATTTAATCCTCACTGAATGTTGCTATTGTTGCTACTTCAGTCAAGCCTAGTTACTAATTAATTGTAAGATATGTGGCAACTGGTAAGCAGCAAAACTCTAGACAACAACAAAAATATTTGGGAATTGTCAAATGGGTATATATTGTAATACGCTGATTTTATTGCTGGATCAGGATGACTTTGGTCTTAAAAAATAGTAGAGCGTTCAGTTTTAATTTTCTTTCAGGTAAGCCGAAATAGGCTCTATGAGTAACTACCGTGCATCTGGAAAAAGGGGATTGAGAAAATACTTAGCTTCAAAATATAAAAAAGAAACTGTCAGGACAAAAATAATGTCTTGGCGTAGGCAACTTGTCTAACACCGCATAAATACATAAAAAATACGCACCTATCTTAACACAGGTGGACTAAGAAAGTAAAACCGAAGTTAAAATTTTTTTCCCAAAATTTCGGTGCTTATATATTTCTCCATCACTGAATTTAGAAATTTTTTCCGCTAAGTAGTGGCAAAATTGGTAACTCAATACTTCAGGAACAGGGTATGAATAATAAACCGATGAATCAAGACCAGAAAATCACAACGGCGATAAACTCAAGAGATGCCTATCAGGGGCAAAAGTGGTTAGTAGAGGAACGAGATGCCTGTGGTGTCGGTTTTATTGCTCATTGCCAGAATCATACCAGCCACGAAATTGTCGAGAAAGCCTTAGCTGCTTTAACCTGTTTAGAACACCGGGGAGGTTGTAGCGCTGATCAAGACTCTGGTGATGGTGCTGGAGTATTGACAGCTATCCCTTGGGAGTTGTTTCAAGAAGACTTTGCCCAAAGGGGGAAGGAATTTACATCTGCCAATAATATAGCTGTGGGGATGATCTTTCTACCACAAGATCAAGAAGCAGCACAAAAAGCTAGGGCGACAGTTGAAGAAGTAGCCGCCGAAGAAAAATTGATTGTACTGGGTTGGCGAGTAGTGCCAGTGCAATCTGATTTACTGGGGATACAAGCAAGAGAAAATCAACCCCAGATTGAACAAGTTTTGTTAGCTTCTGTTGACAAAAGCGGCGATGAATTGGAACGACAGTTGTACGTTACCCGCCGCCGCATTAGTAAAGTTGCAACCAATATCTCAGAAGAATTTTATGTTTGTTCGTTGTCAAGTCGCACAATTGTCTACAAAGGCATGGTGCGTTCTGCCGTATTGGGCAGCTTTTATCACGATTTAAAAAATCCAGCTTACAAAAGCTCCTTTGTTGTCTATCACCGCCGCTTTAGTACGAATACGATGCCCAAGTGGCCTTTAGCTCAACCAATGCGGCTTTTGGGTCACAACGGCGAAATCAATACCTTATTGGGTAACATCAACTGGATGATGGCACGAGATGCTAGCTTAAATCATCCAGTCTGGGGCGATCGCATCCAAGAACTTAAGCCATTAGTTCACATTGATAACAGCGACTCAGCTACCCTAGACAACGTACTAGAATTGCTGGTTTGTTCTGGACGTACCCCTTTGGAAGCTTTAATGATTATGGTTCCAGAGGCTTACCAAAATCAGCCTTCTTTACGTGACTCTCCAGAAATTGTTGATTTCTACGAATATTACAGTGGTTTGCAAGAAGCGTGGGACGGTCCAGCACTTTTAGTATTTAGCGATGGCAAAAAAGTTGGCGCAACACTAGATCGTAATGGCTTAAGACCAGCTCGCTACGTGATCACCAAAGATGACTACATTGTTGTAGCTTCTGAAGCTGGTGTGGTGGACTTCCCAGAAGCCGATATTATCGAGAAAGGTAGACTCGGCCCAGGGCAGATGATTGCCGTGGATTTAGTAAACCATGAAGTGCTGAAGAATCGGGAGATTAAGCAGCGCATCGCCAAGCAGCACCCTTATGGTGAATGGCTGCAAGACTATCGTCAAGAATTAAAGTCATTGGTCATTGGTCATCCGTCATTAGCAAATGGCAATGGGAAAGGACAAATGACAAATGACCAAGGACAAGTGACAATTGACAAACAAAGCTTGCTTCAGCTTCAAACTGCCTTTGGCTACACCATAGAAGATTTAGAAATGGTGATTAAAGAAATGGCGATCGCCGGTTCAGAGCCGACTTTCTGCATGGGAGATGATATTCCTTTAGCAGTGCTGTCAACAAAACCCCATTTGCTTTATGACTATTTTAAACAGCGCTTTGCTCAGGTGACAAACCCGGCGATCGATCCCCTCCGGGAAAAGCTAGTGATGTCTTTGAAAGTCGAACTGGGTGAACGGGGTAACTTATTAGAACCCAAGCCAGAATATGCCCGGAGATTAAAACTTGAGTCGCCACTGTTGACAGAAGTAGAGTTGGAGGCGATTAAGCTGTCAGGATTTGCCACAGCCGAGTTGTCAACCCTATTTGCGATCGCTACTGGCCCGGAAGGATTGAAAGCCGCAGTGCAGTCTTTACAAGCACAAGCAGCTGAGTCAGTCCGGGCAGGTGCAAAGATTTTAATATTAAGCGATCGTCGGGTCAATGACAGTATCAGCACAGAATATACCTACATTCCTCCCCTGTTAGCAGTAGGTGCCGTGCATCACCACCTCATTCGTGAAGGGTTGCGAATGAAAACATCCCTGATTATCAATACTGCTCAATGCTGGAGTACCCATCACTTTGCTTGTCTCATTGGTTATGGTGCTGGTGCAGTTTGCCCGTATATGGCTTTGGACACGGTGCGTGATTGGTGGTCTGATCCCAAAACTCAAAAGTTAATGGGTTTGCAAAAAATTCCAGCCCTCACCCTAGAACAAGCTTTAGGAAACTATCGCAAAGCCGTAGAATCAGGTTTACTAAAAATTCTCTCCAAGATGGGAATTTCTTTGCTCTCCAGCTATCAAGCAGCCCAAATATTTGAAGCGATCGGCATTGGTGGGGATTTAATCGAACTGGGATTCCGTGGTACGACTTCCCGCATCGGTGGTTTGAGTGTTAGAGAACTTGCTGATGAAGTGCTTTCCTTCCACAGCAAGGCTTTCCCGGAACTGACGACCAATAAGTTAGAAAACCTGGGCTTTGTACAGTACCGTCCTGGCGGCGAGTACCACATGAATAGCCCCGAAATGGTCAAGGCGCTGCATAAGGCTCTAGATGGCAAAAACTACGACCACTACGAAGTTTATAAAAAGCATCTCCAAGGTAGACCAGTAACAGCTTTACGGGACTTGCTAGACTTCCAAGGCGATGCCTACGGCGGCAAGCTACGCCCCCCAGTTTCTCTAGAAGAAGTAGAGTCGGTAACTGAAATTGTCAAGCGCTTCTGCACTGGTGGGATGTCTTTAGGCGCTTTGTCAAGAGAAGCTCATGAAACTTTAGCGATCGCCATGAACCGCATTGGTGGTAAATCAAATTCTGGAGAAGGCGGCGAAGACCCAGTGCGCTATGTAGTTCTGGATGATGTAGACGAGTCTGGTCACTCGCCAACCCTACCTCATTTAAAAGGATTGCGAAATGGTGATAAAGCCTATAGTGCTATTAAGCAAGTTGCATCGGGACGCTTTGGTGTCACGCCAGAGTATCTAGTCAACGCCAAACAAATTGAAATCAAAATTGCCCAAGGTGCCAAACCTGGAGAAGGTGGACAACTGCCAGGGCCAAAGGTGAGCCAATACATTGCGATGTTAAGGCGCTCAAAGCCAGGTGTCACGCTGATATCGCCACCACCGCACCACGATATCTATTCCATTGAAGACCTAGCACAACTGATTTTTGATCTGCACCAAATTAATCCCAAGGCAAAGGTATCGGTGAAGCTAGTTGCCGAAGTTGGCATTGGCACGATCGCTGCTGGTGTAGCCAAGGCAAACGCTGATATTATCCAAATTTCTGGGCATGATGGTGGGACAGGTGCATCGCCACTAAGTTCGATTAAACACGCTGGTTCACCGTGGGAACTCGGCTTAAGTGAAGTGCATCGCGTCTTGATGGAAAATAGCCTGCGCGATCGCGTGATTTTACGCGTGGATGGCGGACTGAAAAGTGGTTGGGATGTGGTAATAGGTGCATTGATGGGCGGTGAAGAATTCGGTTTCGGCTCCATCGCCATGATTGCCGAAGGCTGTATCATGGCGCGAGTTTGCCACATGAATACCTGCCCTGTGGGTGTTGCTACTCAGAAAGAAGAACTCCGCAAGCGGTTTACGGGAATACCGGAACAAGTTGTCAACTTCTTCTACTTCATCGCCGAAGAAGTGCGTAGTTTGTTAGCCCGACTAGGTTATCGTTCTTTGTCAGAAATTATTGGACGTGCAGATTTATTAAAACTGCGCCCAGAGGTAAAACTCACCAAAACGCGATCGCTCAATCTCGACTGTTTACTTCAATTACCAGATAGTAGAGAAAATCGTAGCTGGTTGGTGCATGAAGAAGTCCACAGCAACGGCGTGGTTTTAGATGACAAATTCCTTGCCGATCCCGACATTCAAGCTGCCATTCGCAACCAGTCTACCGCCACCAAGACTTACCGTGTTGTTAATACTGACAGAACAGTAGGCACTCGATTAGCAGGTGCGATCGCTTCCAAATACGGCGATAGCGGCTTTGAAGGACAGATTAATCTCAACTTTACAGGTAGTGTTGGACAAAGCTTTGGTGCTTTCAACCTCCCTGGTATAATTCTGACTCTGGAAGGAGAGGCAAACGACTACGTAGGTAAAGGGATGCATGGTGGTGAAATCATCATCAAACCCCCAACTGATGCTACCTATAACGCATCACAAAACGTCATAGTTGGCAATACGTGCCTCTATGGTGCTACTGGTGGCATATTATTTGCTAATGGCTTGGCAGGAGAACGCTTTGCTGTGAGAAATTCCAAAGGTATAGCAGTGATTGAAGGCGCTGGGGATCACTGCTGCGAATATATGACTGGTGGTGTAATTGTCGTCATTGGCAAGGTAGGACGTAACGTAGCTGCTGGAATGACTGGCGGACTGGCATACTTCTTGGATGAAGACGATTCATTTCGTGAGTTAGTCAACCCAGAAATTGTCAAAATCCAGAAGGTGATTACAGAAGCAGGTGCAAAGCAACTCCAAGAGTTAATTAAAACTCATGCAGAACGAACTGGTTCACTAAAGGCTAAGAAGATTTTGCAACACTGGCAAGAATTCTTACCAAAATTCTGGCAGTTAGTCCCGCCTTCTGAAGCTGATAGTCCAGAAGCTGATCCGGAAAAAACAACTGAGTTCAGTCTAGTGACTAGTCATTAGTGACTGTAACTGTTCTCATACCTTCTGCCTTAAGCTCTTCTCCCATTGGAGACACGGCACAAACGGCTACTTTGTGAAAACCCCTTTGATGGCCAATACATCTGCCTAAATTTACCCCTTTAAAAAGGGGTAGTGAGAAAAAAATATCCCCCTTTTTAAAGGGGGATTTTCACTAGCTGATTCCGAGATAACGTATTTTAATCAAAAAATATAATTTTAGTTTTTATTCAATACTATTGACGAATTACCTATAATTAATAATTATTGTTTTTTGTTAGCAAGCAACTTTTGGTCTGCATCTGCCATTTCTAAAAGTTCTGGAATAGTAACAAAGCGATAGCCTTGCTTCCTAAAGTTGCTAATAATTTCTGGTAACGCTTGTACAGTTCGGGAACGATTACCACCACCATCATGCATTAGCACAATCCCACCAGGTTTTGAATCTTTAATCACGTTATTAATCAACTTTGGTACAGATGGTGACTTGTAGTCTATAGAGTCAGCTGACCACATCACCACAGTATATTTTTGACCTTTAGCATAAGCAACTAATCCGTTGTGCAGGATGCCACCAGGCGGTCGAAATAGATTTGTTTTAACACCTGTAACTTGATAAATTAGGTCTGTTGTGCGATCAATTTCAAACGCAGCCGCTTGTTGATTAAAGAAGTGATACCAGTGATGCCAAGTATGGTTGGCAATGACGTGCCCTTGAGCAACAATCTGCTTTCCTAACTCTGGATAATTTTTTAGGTTCTGTCCGACGACAAAAAACGTCCCTTTGATATTATTTGATTTCAGAATATCTAGCACTTGCTCTGTGGTTTCAGGCCACGGCCCATCATCAAAGGTGAGAGCAATCACTTTCTCACCCTGAGTAAGTTCTGCCGCTCTAATCATTGCTCCTTGAAAGCGCGATGGTACAGGGTAGGATAATCCCTTTACTAGTGCTTCTTGCTGCCAACTTGTAAGCATCATTGCCTTTAATTTCTCAATGCGCTGCTGAGTTCCTACGTTTGCAGTTACATCCTTTAGATTTATACTTTGTCTACTTTGAGCCTCTGAAACATTTGGTCTTAGAAGCATCATGAAGCTAAGGCTAAAAATACCACCCAAAGCAAGCAGCGCAATTAATATTCCTTCTGGCCACAGAAACGACTTATTGTTTTCCACTTCATAGCTCCTTCAAGGATCAAACCATTAACTACGGTTATGACGGTACGTCATAGCACATTTGTTTAGATACTTAGATATCAGTTGCTTTCTGATAATCCTAAAAAGTCTTAAATTAATTACTGTATTTCACCTCACCATTAAGGCGACACTATGTTTTCAGGTTTTATACCTTTGCAAATAGGATGAGTTAAACTATTGTAGGCTGAAGTCCTTACGGCAAACTTTTCTGACTGTAAAGTTGTATAGTTGATAACTTTGTGAATTGTTTTATTAACATACAAAACTAATTTCAAGCGGCAAGATGTCTTTCAAAAAAGACTCTAATAAACTATTTAGTTTTATGCTTGATAAGATATATTCTACTGCCTAATGCCATTGCTTCATTTTTAAGAAAAAATTAAATTTTTACCTTACAGAACGTTGCTTTATTTGTTCTATCAAATAAATAGACGAGAATTAACTCCATATAGTTTCTCATTGCCAAGAGGCAGTTAATGGTTAATATAGACACTTTTCACTCATTCAGCAAAAATAATTTTATGGCAGTTTAGTTTTATTTTTAATGCTGATACTTTAGCCTAAATTACTAGTGGTTTTTTATGTAGTAATGTTTCTTTCCATAGTTAAGGACATCCATATATTATTAATAGTACAGTTTAATATGCACTGTTACCGTATAAATACGGAAATTAGATAGCGTCGTCATAGGCAATTTATTAAAAATGGAATAGTATGAAACGTATTTATATTAAGCATTAAATCTTACATAGTGAAGCAGGTGTTTAAAACATTTGGTAAGGTGTTTTACTACTCAACGACCAATTTTCTGCTCTAAGAAAAAATCGACTGGCTATATCGATCTACAAATCAGCAACTAGTTTTTTTTAGCAGGAGGAAGCAAAACCGAAAATTATCTAAATAAGTTGTCTTATAATTACAGCAATTAGAATTAGGGTTTTTAATTATTTATCTAGGAATCCTAATCATTAGCTTATATTGCTTTAGACAAGTCATAGTTTACTTTCAGCACTTTTGTTTAGCTTTGGTAGATGCGATAACTGTATTATTTAATAACTGTATGGGTTGATGCAAAACCCAGCTTGCTCATGAATATACCTTTATAGTCAAAATAATCAAGGTATTTGTTCCACTTCTTAAACTGGCTGGAAACTTTTATGATTCCTCACGAAAGTGATGCAAAAGAAGCGCGTGCGCCGTTAAAAGTATGGCGTAGTTGGCGGGAAAATCTGATTCTAATTGCGATCGCCTTATGTTTGGCGCTCCTAATTCGGACTTTTATTGCCGAACCCCGCTATATACCTTCTGACTCAATGTTGCCTACCTTGCATACTGGCGATCGCTTGGTAGTTGAAAAAATCTCCTACCATTTTCATCCTCCCATAACTGGCGATATTATTGTTTTTCAGCCACCCGCAGAACTACAACGTCGGGGATATCCCAAAGACCAAGCTTTCATCAAGCGGGTTATTGGCAAGCCGGGTGAGGTGATTAGTGTTGCTTCTGGCAAAGTCTATCTTAACGGTCAACCCTTGGCAGAAGACTACATTGCTGAACCACCAAATCAGCCATATCCACCAGTCAAAGTCCCGAAAGACGAATTTTTTATGATGGGAGATAACCGCAACGATAGTAACGACTCTCGCTATTGGGGCTTTTTGCCAAGAAAAAATGTCATCGGACGGGCAACATTTCGCTTTTGGCCTCTTGATCGCATCGGATTCATTTAAATAGTTAGGAGTTAGGAGTTATTTAAAACTTCTAACTTTTAATTTAAAACCTTAAATAATACATCAACTGAGCGATCGCATCACCAGATAATTCTAACCTTCGCTGGAAATCAGCTAAGTTTCGGTAAAGTCCAGCTGATTGCCGATTTTGCACCACTGCTTGCGCTAGAGATAAATCTATAAATGGAATTTGTACTAAGTTTTCAACTGTTGCTGTGTTTGGGTTGACTAGATGCGTCGGATTTTCTAGAGATTCGTGGTCATAGTAAATAAAATTTAATAGAGGCTTTAATGGCTCCAGGCGTTGCGCTGGCATACTCAAAGCCGCAGCAACATCTTCAATACAGTAAAATTTAACACCTGAACGTGAAAGTTCGACAAGCGATCGCCCTTGATGAATTGACAAACCTGGTAGACGCAACCAATCATCTACAGTCGCTTGATTAGCATCAATGCGGATACCTAATTTTGCCGCTATTTGAATTTCTTCCCCAGATTGTAGGCGATAGTAGGGATCGTTGAGGAGTTTGGCACGGAGTTTTTGCAACTTAGGATTCAAAGGTAGCCAATTATTCATGATTGTCGCTCACCTCAAGAAATCTGGTCTAGCAGTTGGCGGCGCTTTTGCTCAAATTCATATTCTGAAATCAGTCCATCTTGGCGCAGAGCATCTAATTCCCGCATAGCGTTAGCGATCGCTCCTACCTGATTACTAACCTGTTGTGAATTCCTCGCTGATTTGCCTAGATTAAAATTGCGATCGAAAGCTTCCTCGTCTTGAGCTAAATACCAAACTCCCTCAATAGCACTAGCTACCTTGGGGATAGGTGTCCAAGAAAGCAATACATACAAAACACCCCACAAAGGCTGTCCCAGATAAAATTTATGTAATCCTGAAATTGTCAGCGTGCCAGAAAAAGCTAAAATAGCAGCAACGCTTCGGCTTTTGCGCTTAGTTAACATATTCGCAATAAATTTACTTCTACAATGAGACAGCCATAAACAATTCAGAATTTCAAATTTGAGCGTTTTTCAATTAATGTAATAAAGTGTAATCTTGGCAAACATCCCGACTATATTGCCAAATTTATACTTACCAGGGATCATAGGAATATACGGGATGCGGTAAACTCAGAGTCTTTAGACCTGAGAGGGAAGCGGCACGAGCGACTTCAGTCGCATTCAATATTTGTTTCTTCAATAAGCATAGCAACAAATTCTCTTAGACGTTCTTGCCAGTCAGGGATAGTTTTTAACTTGTCCTTAACGCCTGGTAAAACTTTGAAACAAATAGGGTCTTTATCAAATGGTTGATTACTTTTAAAACCTAATTTGTGTTTTTTATGGAATGGCATTGTTTTTATTGTATATACTGGTATACTAATATATAACAGAGCATTGCAGGTCGAAACAATGTCTAAAATCAAAAAGTCAATGGGGGTGCAGCAAGTCTTGTTGCGTCCTGATAATGAAACGAAATCAATACTAGGGTATCTTTGTCAGCAGTCAGGGAAGCTTTACAACAATGGTGTCTACTACGCTCGTCAGATATTTTTTAAGACGGGGAAGTTGCTAACCAGTAAGTTTGATTTGATTTACGAAGAATCTATTAGTAAATCAATGGTTGCTCAGTCGATGCCATCAACCCCTATGCAGCAAACTTTAATGTCAGTATCTGAAGGGTTTAAATCTTTTAAGGAACTGCGGTCTTTGTTTCTCAAAGGTCAATTGCATTTTAAACCAAAAGCACCTGATTATCTAAAAGGGTCAAAACTCTTTAAAGTTGCATATCCTAACTCTGGGGGACAAAAACCAATACTAATTAATGGTCAGCTTAGGTTCTCTTTGGGGTTAACAGTAAAACGTTGGTTTGGTATTTCAGAGTTTTTTCTACCAATGCCATCAAACATTGATTATAGCAAGGTTAAAGAGTTTACAATTCTTCCTAAGAATGGTGCTTTTTACCTAGAAATGTCCTACGAAGTTGAAAAAGAAAAACTTGACTTAGATATCAATCAAGCACTATCAATTGACTTGGGTACTGCTGATAATTTAGCTGCTTGTGTAGATACGCGAGGTAATTCCTTGTTGGTTGATGCACGAGCAATGAAAGCGATGAACCAACTTTGGAATAAAAAAGTATCAACTCGTAAAGAGGGTAAACCAGAAGCTTACTGGGATAATTGGCTAGATAGAGTAACCCGTAAACGCAACCATCAAATGAGAGATGGTATTAACAAAGCAGCGAAATTAATTATTGACCACTGCCTAAAATACAACATTGGAACATTAGTAATTGGTTGGAATGAAGGTTTTAAGTCTAATGCCAATATGGGTAGATTGAACAATCAAAAGTTTGTTCAGATGCCTTTAGGTAAGCTAAAAGACCGATTAAAACAATTGTGTGATTTACACGGAATTAGATTTCAAGAAACCGAAGAATCTTATACGTCAAAAGCATCTTTCTTAGATGGTGACTCCCTACCCCAATACGGTCAAAAGCCTATGGGGTGGAAAGCATCGGGTAAGCGCATTGAACGTGGATTGTATCGGTCAGCAAATGGGTCAATTGTTAATGCCGATTTAAATGGTAGCGCAAATATTTTGCGAAAAGTAGCCAGCAATCTAAGCTTAGACTTAGGCTTACTGGGTAGACGGTGCTTGACGACCGTAGCGAGAGTTAGATTTTGGGCGTTACCTAAGTTTACTCTGTCCGCAGAATCTCAGAGGCTTCAGCCCTGAGAGTGTCAAAATTATCTATTTTAATCAACTACTTTGGTTTAAGTTTAGACTTTTGAGTTGAAAGTCCCATAATTTAGTATTTGCATAAGTTTGAGTAAGTTCCATAATCATTCCAAGTTGAGCTTTGATACTAAATTTGAGTTTTTAACGCCTCGTTTAAAGACGGAAAACTTTCTCAAGTCAAGTGTTGAAATTTCGATAACAAACCGTACTAAAACCGTAGCTTCATCATTAAATTCCTCTCCTAGACTAAAATAAAAGTAGAAGTAAAACTATTAAGCTACTGAGTCTGGGCGCTCAGTTTAATTTAAGCAATATGGGATTCTTCGATTCTGAGATAGTTCAGCAAGAAGCAAAACACCTGTTTGAGGATTACCAAGCGCTAATTAACCTTGGTAACAGTTACGGCAAATTTGACCGTGAGGGCAAAAAGGTGTTTATTGAGCAAATGGAAGCCATGATGGATCGGTATCGCATCTTTATGAAGCGTTTCGAGCTATCAGAAGATTTCATGGCACAAATGACAGTAGAGCAAATGAAAACGCAGTTAGGTCAGTTCGGTGTCACCCCTCAACAAATGTTTGACCAAATGAACCTCACCCTACAACGGATGAAAACCGAGCTAGAAAAACAACCTTAGTCAGTTTTAGATTTTGGATTAATTGCCAATCCAAAATCCAAAATTCAAAATTATTGTGACTTGGGGCGAGAAAACTGAGAAGGTGGCTTGAACTTTTCTACTGGTACGTTCTTGAGTGCCTTCTCCATAAAATCTTTCCAAATGGGAGCAACCATACCGCCACCCGTAGCGCGGCTAGCTAATTGTCTGTTGTCATCCCTCCCCACCCAGACAGCAGTAGTTAACTGTGGCACAGTGCCAACATACCAAATATCTTTTTCTGATGATGTTGTTCCCGTCTTACCAGCGCTTGGGCGACTTATAGCAGCACCTTTACCAGTACCCTCAGTAACTACCGATCGCATCACATCAATAATAGCTGCTGATGCCCAAGGATCAAGAACTAGCTGGGGTTTGGGCGTATTATCTAGCAATACGTTACCACTACTATCAGTAACACGGGCAATTACAGTTGGTGGAGATTGCCAGCCATAATTAGCAAAGGTAGCATAAGCACTAGCCATTTCCAGAGGTGTGACACCAATTGCGCCAAGAGGTAGGGAACTAACAGGTTCCATTGGACTCATAATGCCCAAGGTACGGCAGGTTTCTATGACTCTATTCATCCCCACAGCCTTACCAAGTTTAATCACGGGAATATTGCGCGACTGGGCTAAAGCTGTGCGGATTGGCATAGCTCCCTTAAAACCCCCATCATAATTTCTGGGAAAGTACCAACCGCTACCATCTCGATAGCTGACTGGGGAATCTACTACCGTTGAGTCTGGACTATATTTTCCAGTAGCAAAAGCAGTATAGTATACAAACGGTTTAAAAGCAGATCCGGGCTGCCGTTGAGCTTGAGTTGCACGATTAAATTCACTGGCTTTAGGATCTGTACCGCCTACCAGTGCTTTGATAAAATGTGTACGCGGATCAATTGCCACCAGAGCTATTTGATTTTTAGATAATCCTTGCCCAAGCAGTGATTTATGCCACTTCCCGACAGTTTCCTCTGCCATAATTTGGAAGTTGGCATCAACTGTAGTTTGTACCCGCATTCCACCTTTGAGTAGTGCCTCACGTCCAAACTTTTTAGCCAATTCCTGTGCCACAGTATTGGTTATATAAGGTAAAGCACTACCTTGAAAAGATTTGATTTTACCAAGTTTGATTTCTTGCTTGAGGGCATCATCGTATTCTTGCTGAGTGATCCAAGTCAATTCCAGCATCCGTCCCAGCACTTCTTTTTGTTTTTGTTTTGCCAGCTTCATGCTCGCAAACGGGCTGAATTCTTCGGGCGCTTGGATCAAACCCGCCATCATTGCTGACTCACCCAAGTTTAAATATTCTGATGACTTATTAAAGTAACTGCGTGCCGCCGTTTGTACACCATAATTGTTATGACCCCAATAAACTTGATTGAGGTACATTTCTAAAATTTGGTCTTTGGTGAGAATTTGCTCTAAGCGAATCGCCAGCACTCCCTCGGCTAACTTCCGGGTAAAGGCACGCTTGCGAGTCAAAAACAGGTTTTTCACCAACTGCATAGTAACAGTAGAGCCACCCTCTTTTACTCCACCTGCTACAGCGTTAACCACTACAGCACGTCCAACACCAGTGGGGTTAATCCCGTGGTGATCGTAAAAGTGATTATCTTCACTCGCTAATACTGCCCGTTTTAGATTCGGAGAAATTTTATCTAGGGGTACAACTTCTCGATTAGCTTCCCCGTGGATACTCGCTAAAAGTTTACCCTTAAGGTCATAGATGTAAGTCGTTTCTGAGGGAAAAAAGTTACGTAGCTGTCTGACATCTGGCAAATTACGGAAGCTAATGGCTAAACCAACCAGTCCTCCGGCTACAATGGAACTTGCCAACATGGTGATTGAAAGGAGAGTACCGCCAGTTACCTGACCAACTCCTTTCATAAACTCAAAACCTGATGAAGCCCGACGTGGCTGTTTATCTTCAAAAGTCCTAGACGACGACACGGCTATTACACTTCCTCACTTGTAGATTTAACTGTAATTCATTGAGCGAAGTAAAGCGGTTAATTTTCTGCAATTATAGTAGTTTGGCAGATGAAAGAGCGGATAAATTGCCAGTGAATATAACTAACCTAAGTTCTAAAGTCCAAAGTATAACTAATAGTGAATCTCCTAGTATGACGCAAGATTTTGCTTGGCTGCGTCGTGGTGTTGTGGAAGTTTTTCCTCAACCAGTTGATGATGAGAGTGAAAGTGAAAGTTTAGAAAAGCTTTTGCTGACTAAAAACCAACCTTTGAGAGTTAAATTGGGAATTGACCCCACGGGTGCTGATATTCATCTTGGTCATAGTATACCAGTGCGTAAACTGCGAGCGTTTCAAGATGGAGGTCATACAGCAGTTCTAATTATTGGCGATTTTACCGCCCGGATTGGCGATCCAACAGGCAAATCTGAGGTGCGTCGCCAGCTTACAGAAGCAGATGTAGCGCACAATGCCCAGACTTATCTTGATCAAGTGCGTCCTAT
>JBBSCU010000040.1:0-27253 GCA_038249935.1 Chroococcales cyanobacterium | reverse complement strand
TGAGTGAGTAACTGAGGAATGCCATAAACTAGCATGGTGGCGACGATATTTGCATCATGAACTTGCTTACCACCAATAGTAATTTGCTCCATTAGAGATAAAAGTCTTTCTGTCACTTGAGCGGTATCGTCAGCTACTCGAAATTGAGCTTGAAAAAATCGGGTACGCTCAATTATTCTCGCAACAGGTCGGGGATTCATCAATGCTTGTGGACGACTAAGAGTCATCAAAAATTCCCGTAACACTTGGCGACTAATCCATAACGCAATTCCTGCGTCATATTGATTTTGAATAGCCTGTAGTGCTGCTTGGTGAAAGGGAGATTCGGACACATTTGCATACACTAAAATATTCGTGTCCAGAAATATTGAGTTAGCGACCCCAATCACCATACATATCCTCACGTCTTAAAGAAAGATTTTCAGGCCAAGAACCGTAATTATCTACCGGAAAGTTTAGAGGAGGACGTTTTTCCCTGCTTTCTACTTTCTCAGCTAAAAGCTTCTCATCAATTACTATTACCACTTGATGCTGACCCTCTGGAATATCCAATGGTAACTGTGCTGTAATCTTGCCATCTTTTGTAACTGTGACAATTGTTTCTATAGTTTTCATATCATTTCTATTAGATTAATACATCACTGCTTGGTGAAAGGGAGATTCGGACACATTTGCATAAACTAAAATATTCGTATCGATGAATACAGAGTTATTAGTCGTTTGCATAAAGGTCTTCTCTACGGAAAGTCAGGCTTTCCGACACTAATCCTACAGGATAGGCGGAAAATTTGAGGGGCGCTTTATTTTCTTTTGTCTCTGCTTTCTCTGCCAAAAGCTTCTCATCAATTACTATTACCACCTGATACTCACCCTCTACAATATCCAATGGTAATTGCGCTGTAATTTTCCCGTCTTTTGTAACTGTGGCAATTGTTTCTATAGTTTTCATTTCATTTTTCCTTAATTAATCCATCACAGCTAACACAGCTTTCGGCAATAACTTATCTTTAAACCAAACAATTCTGGCGGGGACATCATTTAATTTTACTCCCGCCTTTTCTAAATTAAGTCGCTCAGAAATTGCCAAAATCAAATCATCACGTCCAGCCCGTCGCACCTGAGAAAACTTCTTTTGTAAATATTCTGGCCGCCAATAACCAACAATTTCTAATAAGAAAGTACGTCCATCAGGATGCACTAAGCGAAAATCGGGAATCATCACACTACCAGGAATTGGGATCAAATCAACTTCTCGCTCTAATGCCCAACCACTTTTCAACGCATCCCACTTATCAGCAAAGGATGCTTCTAGCATACTATCGTAAGGCTTCCCTGGTGGATAGTGGGATACTAAACCACATTCAGAATTGAGAGTAAAACGTCGAGTTTTCCAAGTATCTGTATAAGCGTCGCGGGTTTTGAGAATAGAAGAAAGACTCCATCTAGTAACGTGAAGTAAAGCAGGAATAAGTTTAGCGATCGCTAACCCATACCGCGTACTAGAATTAAACAAACTCGTCGGACCATCAATGGTAATTGTAAACCCGTGGTCAGCATCACCTTCAATATAAGCCATCAATTGAAACAACTTCAGATAGCGAAACAACAGCTTATATTCACCCGGAACATTCCGGTGAGCATTTAATACAAGTTGACTGGCTTTATAAAACACACCCTGCACCTGAGATAAGTTATATCTATTTAACAAATCTGGTGCTATTGGTGCATCAAAAACAGTCAAAATCTTATTTTCAGATAAATCAGCATATAATCCATTACGAACTTGTTCTAGTAAAACTTCCCGCTCAAGTTCTTGAGTTAATTCATCAGCAACTTTGCTTAAAGTAACTTGTGTTGATTCCCGACTAGAAATAGACTTTGCAGCTAGAGAAAACACCCGTTCTCTTAACATTTGTGGTTCCAGAGGACTAACCACCTCAAAAGTGCAAAAACTGCTTTTGAGAATATAAGCTAATCCTCGCTTCACCCGATAATCTGTAGAATCTCCTTCAAAATCAGTCAGTTGTCGCTCAAGCACACCTTGAGTTTTCCCCACTGCTGATTGAAAATAATTAATTAACTCAATCGCCAACTCCGAAGTTTTCTGATCAATCTTCAGTCTCTTCGGAATAATCTCCTCCCCGTTTTGGCGATGCATCAGTAAGTCTGTTGGTAACATCGGCTGATTTTTGGATTTTAGATTTTGAACTTCCGGTTGAATAATTAATTTCTAACTGTTCAGCAGCCTTCAAACTCCTTTCTTTCCCAGTCCCATAGACAACCTGTAAATTCCCTTTCTTCTCACTTTCTCCTCCTGTCTTCCTCTCTCCTCTCCGCCGCGCCGAAGTCCCTTCCTCACTCGTATCCTCCGCCACCACCTCATATAAAATCGCCCGCTTATTCTCAATATTCCCCTTCCGTAAAATCCTCCCCAATCGCTGAGTATATTCCCTAGCCGAACCCGTTCCCGATAAAATGATCGCCACAGAAGCCGCCGGCACATCAACACCTTCATTCAACACATGAGAAGCAACCAAAGTATTATATTCACCTGCTCGAAACTTTGTTAATATCTCATGCCGTTCCTTCACAGGAGTTTGATGAGTAATTGCCGGAATTAGTAACTCTTGAGAAATGCGGTAAACTGTGGCATTATCAGCAGTAAAAATTAAAATTCTTGCTGGATAATGTTCTGCCAATAAATTAACCAAAATTCGCAACTTACCATCAGTACCCAAAGCAATATCTTTCGCTTCCCGATGCGCTAACATTGCTCTACGTCCAGATTGCGATCGCGCACTCATCTGCACAAACATTTGCCAACCTTGCAGACTTCCCAAAGAAATCTTTGATTGCTTTAAAAAGTCATTGCGCGTTTGAATTAACTGATTGTATCTTTCCCGTTCAAGTTGCGATAACTTTACCTTAATTTGGACAATTTGATGCTCTGCTAACGCCTTTCCCGCCAAATCTTCGGCGCGTTTGCGATATACTTCTTGACCAATGAGGATATTTAAGTCAGCGTGTTTACCATCGGTGCGTTCGGGTGTAGCAGATAGTCCCAGCCGATAAGGTGCGATCGCATATTCAGCAATCACCCGATTAAAATCTGTTGGTAAATGATGACATTCATCAAACACAATCAACGCATATTGATTCCCCAACGTCTCAGCGTGAATTGCTGCACTGTCGTAAGTTGCAACTAAAATTGCCGTTCTATCCCGCGAACCACCCCCCAATAATCCCACCTCCGCATCAGGAAAAGCCGCTATCAAGTGGGCATACCACTGATGCATTAAATCCAAAGTTGGCACCACGATCAGCGTTGTCCGTGGCGTTGACTGCATTGCCATTTGCGCCAAATAAGTCTTTCCCGCCGCCGTGGGAAGCACAACCACCCCTACTCTACCTGCAAGTTTCCAAGCCGCTAGCGCCTCACTCTGATGGGGATAAGGTTCCATTTCCAGACTAGGAACCAAATCTACAGGATAAAATTGCTTCGCCTCATCGATAAAATAAACATCTTCCGCTTGTAGTGCTTCCACTAGCGATCGATATCTAATTGCCGGAATGCGAAATTTTTCAACTCGATCATCCCATGTCGCATAGTCCATCCAACCTTTGCCGCGTGGTGGTGGATGCAGAATTAATGTGCCACGATCAAAATTTAATGTGGGCGTGCGAGCCATTTAGAGCCTTATCCCGACTTTTAACATTTAATTTGGCATTGGGTTAGGGAAAAGGTGACAGGTGATAGGGAATAATCTGTACCCCACTCCCTACTCCCCACTCCCCACTCCCTTAATTACTAATAACGCAAAAAGTGCATGATTCATCCAAATAACTCAGACAAAACCCAGCTAGATGCGCTCATTAGCCACGGAATACCCCATCGTCAAATTAACAATAATCTTGCCGAATCCTACAAAGAGCATTAGTACAGGGACTGTTGTGGCAGGGGTAATAGGACTAAAAAAGTTTGCCTACGACCTCTGGGGAGATACAGTCAATATTGCTAGTAGAATGGAATCACACGGTATAGCAGGTAGTATCCAGGTTTGTGAAGCAAGTTATCAACTTTTGAAGGATAAGTACTTATTAGAAAAACGAGGTTTAATCCAGGTTAAAGGTAAAGGAGAAATGATGACTTATATACTGAAAGAAATAATTATTTAAAATTGATATATCTATGCTTTTACAACTTACGCATTGACAAAAAATACCAAACATGGATATGGTTAAAAGCCACATCTTTCGTCAGGGTTTAGCATTGCTAAACCCCTACAGCGTTGTCTATTTACGTAGTTTACCGCCGTAGGCATCATAAGGATAATTAATAAAAGCCTGAAACAGCCTATTTCCCTTAATTCACATCACGGTTAATTTGTATAGTGCGTAAGTCCTAACTTTTTGCCAGACACGGAAAAGTAAAAATAGTTATTCGCCATGACTAACAGTTGAATCAAGAGGAGGAATTTGTTCGGCGGTTAATGTAACAACTTGTCCATCTTGCCAAATGCTAATAGATTCCCCTAAAAGGCGGTGTCTTTCAATAGCTTTTTTTATAGCGAGTTTAACCCCTGCATCAATTTTTTGATGGATTTCTGTTAGGGGAATTTGCGCTTTATTCCCTGGTTGTAATTCGATTCCAGATTTGGGGTTCATAGATAATTGCTTCCTGATTGATATTTGATGCAGCCACTAATAGAGGTTCAGACCCAGAATTATCATAGATTATCCAAGTATCACACACAGGTAAATATAAGTTGATTAGGTTGCTGCGTCCGCGTTCATAGCGACGGCGAATAGTATCTTCAGGGATGTTATGACCACCACTTTCTACACGTCTGCGTACTCGTGCGATCGCTAATTCGGGACTTTGTAACCAAAAGCAAATTAAGTTGATAATATAACCTTTGTTTTTACATTCTCTCAAAAATCGGGCAAAGTTACGAGCCGCTAATGTAGTTTCAAATGCAAAATCAGCTTCAGTATTCACCAGAGTTTCTAGTCTTTCTAACATTAACCGTCCGGCTTGAATGGCTACGGATTCCGGGTTAAAAGGAGAAAGTCCGGCTGCTATTTCATCGGCGTTGACATATTCAAATACTTTTAGGAAGTAGGGAAGGATTTGCAAGGCGGCGGTAGTTTTACCAGAACCGTTTGCACCACCGATAATGTACAAGTTGGGCATTATTCTAATGGTAATGTTAATTGTGCGGATGATTGGGGCTGAGATTTGGTCTTTTTCTTGGTTTTGTTCTTCACTCCCCACCTGCGAGGACTAGAATTAGAATTGACGTGACGTTCTCTAATAGCCAAAGTGTCAGAATCTCTGCCATTGCGCGATCGCTATCTTGCTTTAATCGATGAAATTGTCGAAACCACCCTCAAGGGCAAAATTAGCTCTGTTGACATGGTGTATCAAATGCTGCTTAAAGGCATCACTTCCGGTACAGGGGAAGTGTTTGAGCTAGTTTTGAGCGATCGCTTGAATGCCTTCCAAAGCCAAGTAGATAGCGAAAAAGACGAATTCAAAACAGCTAAAGCGACTCGAAGTTTGAGAGCCATTAAGACTATCCAAAGTCAATGGCAACGTTGGCAAGAGCAAAACAAAGCCACAGAAGCGATCGCCGGAGCAGTTATAGAAATTACCACAGCCTCGGCAGATGAGCGTCTGGCAGCATTTTTACGGGTTACTGACCCCAATCAGAAGTATCCGCTAAATTCGCAACAGCTACATCAATTGTCAAAATCATTACAGCAATTTGCTCAGGTAGATTCTGATTTACAACAATTTTCCGAAGGTATTACCCGTGGTTTAGCTTCTTGGCAGCGATTGCAAGACAATTTGCTCAGTTGGATGTACGAGCAGAAAGAATCTTTGGGATTTGGCGGCGTACCAGGAGAACGTGGCCCTTGGGCAAGTTGGGCAAAGCAACTGAATAGTGAGTTACCCAAAGCATTGCTTCGCACTTTGGCTATGGAAGACTCGGCAATTGAATTTGCCGAACGACAACGGGGTATCACCCTGAGAGACTGGGTAGAAATGGCATTGATTTTACAGTATTTGCAACGGGGGCTAATTAACTGGTTTGACCAACAAGCTTACGATGTTAAGGCAGGGCCAAAGTTGTCCATTTCTACGTTCTTGACCTTTGCAGTGATTTGGAGTCAGTTAGCAAGTGGTTTCCAAAGCATTGGAGTCAGGTACAGCGATGCTTGTTCTCAAATTATGCTTCAGATTTTGCGAACCTTTGCCCAGCGTCCGTATTTTCCCTTTTACGGCGGGATTTTTGCCTCTTTTACTGGCACTTATTTACGAGATGCCCTAGATTATCTGGATGAACCACTGCGAAGAGGTGAAGGAACCCAGGAAAAGGCGCGAATTTTGACACTTTTGGGCTATTCTCAACGTGCTTTGGGACAATATCAGCGATCGCTTGATTTTCATCTACAAGCACTGGAGATAGCTAGGAGTGCTGGCGATCGCCCCTGTGAAATTGCCAATCTCAACCACCTCAGCCGCACTTATGTCCAACAGCAAAATTATCCTGAGGCGATTAACTACAGTCAACGGGCATTAATATTCAGTCGGCAAGCAGGGGATCAGACAGGAGAAGCAAACGCGCTGGTAAATTTAGGTTACAGCGAAGTTATGCAAGCTCAGAATCTAGAACAAATAGAACCAGAAACCTATGAAGCTGCAATTAACTATTTGGAACAAGGTTTAAAATTATCAGAAAAATTAGGCGATATTCAAAGTAAAGCTTTATGTGTCAGCAGCTTAGGAATTGCCTATCTAGTAATTGGACAACACCAAACAGCAATTAAGTATCTCGAAGATGGTTTTAAAACAGCGCAAATTTCCGGCGATTTGTATCTCCAAGGGCGGAACTTAGCTTATTTAGCAGAAGCTTATTATTATCTGCAAAATTCTGAAAAAGCTATTTACACAGGCTGCTTGGGAATGTATCTTTTAGAGCAAATTGCTTCTAGTGAGTGGCGACAACCAGCAGGGTTACTGACAATTTTACAGGGACAAATAGGGGCAGAAGCTTTTCAGAATCTATTACAGCAACATCGCCCTAAGATGATTGCAGTTATCGGTGTGGATGGGTATGATCACATTCCGCAATTGTTAGAAGAATACAAGCGAGATAATTACTAATTCGTAATTCGCAGGGCTATTTCATTCTCATCTAGCCCGCCTCAGAATGAATTCTGAGTCTAATAGCGAAAGTCGTCTAAAGACGACTGATACCATTTCACTTTAATAATGATACAAATACGTTGGTAGGGGCATGGCAATGCCATGCCCCTACGAGAAATCTATGTGTATCAAGGTTTTCGTGAAATGGTATGAGAAAAGGTTATAGTCCGTTTTAACGGACTTTAGCTATTAGCCTGGAACTTTAGTTCTGGGCGGTTTATGCCTAGAATGAAATAGCCCTGCGTAATTCGTAATTAAGAGTTACGTTTAATAACTTCGATATTGGCTTCAATTCGTAATTCGTAGCGCAGCGTCTCGTAGAGAGCGTCATTATCAATTACGAATTACTGTGACGTAACGCTCCTACGGAAACCACCAGCTGCTGCTATTGCTGTAGAACTGAAACCGTCCAAAGCCAAGAAATTGCCCGTGGGATTTTTCACCCGGCGGGAACGCTGTGACACCTAGTAAGTAAACACCAGAAAAGCTGGGATTATTCACGGGGCGGAGGGCAATTGTAACTGTTTGTCCCGGAGTTACAGGCGGTTCAAAGTTTACAGTAACCGTCCGTGTTTTGCGATCGCTTGTGACTGCGCCTAGTGTCAGCCGGGATTCTTGGCGTAGGCGTAGCCCGCCGTAGGCATCGCGTGTGACTACAAAGGCGCGGGTATCATTAAGATTGTAGCGGATGTTTTCTACTCCCTCACGTTGGGCGATCGTTACCCTTTGGAGGGATTCTCCAGCATTTTCCGGCACGTTAATAGTGAAATAGTAAGTCGCGCCCCAAACATTCACATCTTTGTAAGTAGTCGTAGCGTTGACGAGTTTCGGCGGTTGGACAAAGTAGACAGTGCCATCTCTAAGCTGCACTGCTTGAGTCACCGGAACGGCAACTCCCCCAATGCCTATAGTTAACGAAAGTGTTATGCCAAACAAACTTGCAACGCGCATGATTTCAGATATAAAAACGCACTCATTTTAATTTTAGTCCTTTGGGAATCAGTGATTTAGGAATGATAGAAGCTTGTTTTTCCCAATCAGCAGATTTCGTGTACCACCAAGCCCAAGCAATTAAAACTGCTTGAAAGGGAAGTCTAATTACGTGTACCCACTGAGATAAACTAATCCTAAAGGGTAAGGAAGTTGCGGCGGCATAATTTTGACATAGGGTTCTGGATTAACAAAGTGTGTCACTCCAACCACAATGATGCGTATAGCAAGAACGACACGTAATATTTCCTTATACTTCTTCATAGGTTTTGCCTGATCATATACTTACCCCTATTACTTCATTTTGATTGACAGATATTAATCTGCCTTGAGTCAATAGGGAGAAAATCAACAAAATTTTTCAAATTAACTCTTACCCTCCTACTCTCTGCGCCTCTGCGCCTCTGCGTGACACAAATTCATATTTCTATTCAGCAACGCCGACTATTACTAAATTATTCCTAAAAAACATGAGCGATGCCTTTAGCCGACTTGCACCCTTCATCCAAGAGTATATTTATCATCATCAGTGGACTGAATTGCGGCCAGTTCAAATTGCCGCTTGTCAAGTGATATTTGACACTGATGCTCACTTACTAATTACTGCTGCAACAGCTGCGGGTAAAACAGAAGCAGCCTTTCTGCCAGTTTTGACTCTATTACACGCTAATCCTGCTACAACCATAGGTGTGTTATACATTAGTCCAATTAAAGCTTTAATTAATGACCAATTTGAGCGTCTCAACGACTTACTAAAAGAAGCAGATATTCCAGTTTGGCACTGGCATGGTGATGTTTCTCAAACTCGAAAAAATAAGCTTTTAAAGAATCCGCAAGGCATTTTACAAATTACACCAGAATCTCTAGAAAGTTTGTTAATCAACAAAAATAATGACCTACTTTCCTTATTTGGTGATTTAAGATTTGTGATCATTGATGAAATTCACGCTTTTATGGGTTCAGAACGCGGTTGTCAAATCATTTGTCAATTACAACGTTTAGCAAAGTTGACCCAAAAACAACCACGCCGTATTGGTTTGTCGGCGACCCTTGGTGATTACTCAATAGCTGAAGATTGGTTGCGTTCTGGAACGGAAAAGCCAGTAATTACACCAAAAATAGAGGGCATAAAACGCCAAATAAAACTAGCTGTAGAACATTTTTATATTACTGATGAAGTAGATGAATTAGAGGCTACAGCTGATGAACAATATATTTTTAACCTCAGCAAGTCTCGTAAATGCCTAATATTTGCTAATAATCGGACGCGTACCGAATCTGTAATTGCATCTTTGCGACAAATTGCCACACAACAAGGATTCCCAGATATATATCATGTACATCATGGTAGTATATCTGCTAGTTTGCGGCAAGCAGCTGAAAATGCGATGCGTGAACCTCATAATCCAGCTGTTACTGCCGCCACTTTGACTTTAGAATTAGGCATAGATATTGGTTATTTAGAACGAGTTATTCAGTTAGAATCACCTTTATCTGTAGCTAGCTTTTTACAGCGCTTGGGACGCAGTGGCAGAAGAAATGAAGCTGCTGATATGCGCTTTATCTGCGCTGAAGATAAGCCATTAACAGAAGCTTCTCTACCAGAGCAAATTCCGTGGCAACTTTTGCAGTGTATCGCTATCATTCAACTTTATTTAGAAGAGCAATGGATTGAGCCAATCAGACCGATTAAATATCCTTTGAGTCTGCTTTATCACCAGACAATGAGTATTTTAACAGCGACAGGGGAACTTTCACCTAATGCCTTAGCTAAACAAATTTTTAGTCTGTCAACCTTTGCTGCTATTTCCAAAGAAGATTTTCAACTATTGCTACACTATTTAGTAGATATTGATCATATCCAACAAACTGAACAAGGTAAATTAATCCTGGGTTTAGTAGGAGAAAAGGTTGTTAGAAAATTTCAGTTTTATGCTGTCTTTGCGGAACAGCAAGAATATCTTGTTAAGCAAGGTGCAACGGAAATTGGGAGTATCGTCACGCCGCCTCCGGTTGGTAATCAATTTGCTTTAGCTGGGAGAACTTGGGAAGTTGTAGAAGTTGATTTCAAAAAAAAGGCTATTTTTGTTAAACAAGCCGAGGGTAAAGCTAGTATTTATTGGCGTGGTGGTGGTGGCGTTATTCATACAAGGGTTTTACAACGAATGCAGCAAGTTTTATTTGAAAATGTCGAGTATACCTACTTGCAGAAAAATGCTTCGCAACGTTTACAGAAAGTTCGCCAATTGGTGCAGCAGGTTGGATTAGATAAGCAGAATGTCTTGCAATTAGAAAAAGGTAAATGCTGCATTTTTCCTTGGATGGGTACGGTTGCTTATCGCACCTTAGAAAGATTGCTGAACTCTTACTGTCGAGAATCGTTAGAAATTACAAGTATTGGCGGTGTAAATCCCTATTATTTGACAATTAAAATAGGTAAGGATAAATTTAAATATCTTTATGACGAAATTACTTCATTGTGTGAGCAAAAAATTACCCCAGAAGATTTAGTAAGTACTTCCGAAGCCCCAAAAATTCAAAAGTATGATGAATTTATTCCTCATCAACTTTTACGAAAAGCTTTTGCTAACGATTATTTAGATATAAAAGAACTCAAACAGCAGGTGGCAAGATGGTAATAGTATTTATAAACTAGTTAATTTTCAAATGTTTGATTCACAAATTTCTACACATACAGAAAAAAAGCTGTTGGTTTGTCCCGATATTTTCAACAACAACTGAGCAAAGTAATCTCTTCACCTTGGCTGATGTCCACAGGCGAAGACTTCCGTTGGCCTACCACCGAAGGAGGAAAACCTGATTTGATTACCAAACTTACGCAGCAGTATCTTGATCAAGCGTTTCTGTTGCAAGCTAACAGCGCCCAAATCCATGAGCTTTTCTTGGAAGTGCTAAATATGCTCAAGCCACCCAGCGCATTTTTCCAGCCTGGGATCTTCATTCAGGTTTTGAAGCAGGTAATACCAATTCAAAATTAAGAAAGCTAGTAAGTGTGTAAGATTGCTGATTAAGAGTATGAATTTAATCTCACGCAAAGGCGCAAAGGTAAGAGTTTTAAACAGTCGATTTTGGAATTTCATACTTCGATTCAGCAACGCCCGTTAGTTTACTTTACAAGTTGTGCGATCGCTTTACGAACTCTCCATTTTTCCTGTTACTTATAAAAAATTCCCTATCTTTGAGATTATGTCTAATGCTTAATGGCAGACTGTTACCAGTAACTGTAGGATTGTGAAATGGTTAGAGCAAGTCATGTTTGCCTGTTATCCTATGAAAATATTGGTGCTAAACGCCGGATCGAGCAGTCAAAAGAGTTGTCTGTATGAAATTGCAGATGAGGCTCTCCCCACCCAAGCACCCCAACCCCTTTGGGAAGGGAAAATCAACTGGACTCAAGATCGGGGTGTGGCAGAAATTAAAGTGAAAACCGCGACTGGTGCAACGCTCGAAGAATCAATCTCTGGTGATTCTCCACAGGCACACGTCACTTATATGCTCTATACACTCAGTCGTGGTGCTACCAAAGTCATCGAGCAGTTGTCAGAAATCGATGTTGTCGGGCATCGGGTAGTACATGGTGGACAGGATTATCGAGATAGTGTAGTAATTACCGAAGATGTCAAAAAAGCGATCGCACATCTGTCTAATATTGCCCCTACACATAATCCAGCCGCTTTGGAAGGGATAGAAGCGATTGAGAAAAGCTTAAAAGATGTCACCCAAGTAGCAGTCTTTGATACCGGATTTCATGCCACTCTACCCGATGCAGCAGCAATCTATGCCGGCCCCTATGAGTGGGTAGAGCAAGGTATCCGTCGCTACGGCTTTCATGGCATTAGTCACCAATACTGTTCTAGTCGTGCTGCCCAAATTCTCGGTCGAGATTTAGCATCCCTGCGGTTAATTTCTTGTCATCTGGGTAACGGCTGCTCTTTAGCAGCGATTAAAAACGGTTGCAGTATTGATACAACTATGGGTTTTACGCCTTTGGATGGATTGATGATGGGCAGTCGTTCTGGTTCGATTGATCCAGGAATTTTAATCTATCTGTTGCGATACTGCAATTACTCGGCTGAAAGTTTAGATTATTTATTAAATAAAGCTTCTGGGTTAAAGGGAATTTCGGGCATATCTAGCGATATGCGTGAAGTGAGAGAAGCGATCGCTCAAGGTAATTCCCGCGCTCAACTAGCCTGGGATATGTATGTGCATCACTTGCGTTCTGGTATCGGTGCAATGCTTGCCAGTTTGGGCGGATTAGATGCATTAATATTCACCGCAGGTGTGGGTGAACACTCTCCAGAGATTCGCCAAGCTGTATGTGAAGCCTTTGAATTTATCGGACTGAAAATAGACCTTGAGAAAAATCAACAGCAGCCAGTTGATGAAGATATTGCCACACCTGACTCAGCAGTGCGAGTATTGGTTATTCATACTCAAGAAGATTGGGCGATCGCACAAGAATGTTGGCAACTTTTGAATAAGTAAAAGCAAAAATCAGTTAGTTATGCTTGAGAAAACAAGGAAAATATGTTGTTGTTATCGCGTAAAGCCATTGTCACACCTTTGATAATTTGTGCGTGTATTTTAGGAGTTGGCTTGATTCAATTCTCACGACTGCAAAAACTGATAAATAGTAAACAATTCGCCTCTTTAGAAACTCTAGAAAAAGAAATAAAATCAGAAAAGCTCCGTCTTGATTTTCTCCAAAAAATGCCTAGTTTTGGTTATGATAACTTCATCGCAGATGGGGTATATCTCAATTTTTTACAATACTTTGGAGATGATGAAGTTCGGGATAAAACAGGTTACAGTTTAAGTCCAGAATATTTTGAAGTAATTCTAGAACGTGACCCGCGATTTTTGGCAGTGTATCAGAGTCTTTCTATCAGTACTTCATTGTATGCTGGTATGCCAGAACGTGCGATCGCATTGTCAGAGAAAGGTTTAAAATCACTATCCCCTTGGGTTCCCGAAAAGTCTTATTATGTGTGGCGTTATAAAGGAATTGATGAGTTATTATTTTTAGGCAATGCTCAAGCTGCTCAACAATCTTTTGCAACAGCGGCAAACTGGGCTAGTAACTTTTCCGATGCCGAGAGTCAGTTGATAGCTAATACTTCCCAAAGAACTGCTGAATTTTTGAGTCGCAATCCTAACAGTAAATATGCTCAAATTTCTACCTGGGCAATTGTTTTAAATAATCAAGTTGATGAGAGAAGTCGGAAACGAGCAATTAGAGCTATCGAAGCTTTGGGAGGAAAAGTAATTACGACTCCTGAAGGTACTAATAAAATTCTATTTCCCCCAAAAGATTAAGCAATTGGGCATTGGGCATTGGGCATTGTATAAATGACAAATAACGTTTTTTGGTATGACGGTAAATTAATTCACTCCCAAACTTTAGAGTTAAATATTAATGATCCGGGGTTACTTTATGGGGCGACTGTTTTTACAACGTTGCGGGTTTATGAGAACTCCCTAAATAGTAATTTAACTAATTGGCAAGCACACTGCGATCGCTTACTTTTCTCAGTACAATCTTTTCGTTGGCAGCAACCCGATTGGAATCGTCTGCGTCAAGGTGCCCAAATTCTCCTAGCACACTTCCCTGTTCTCAGAATTACCCTGTTTCCCGATGGACGAGAGTGGATAACTGGCAGATTATTACCACAAAATTTGATAGAAAAACAAAATAATGGTGTTATATGTGCCGTTGCTAGTTCAGAATTTTCTCGCTCTCTCCCCGCTCATAAAACTGGAAACTATTTAAGTGCTTGGCTAGCGAGAACTAGCTTAGATGCTCAAGAAGCAATATTAGTCGATGCTCAAGGAAATTGGCTAGAAACCAGCACAGGCAACCTTTGGGGATGGTGCGATCGCAGTTGGTCGACACCACCAATAAAGGCGGGGATTTTGCCGGGAATTTTGCGATCGCATCTGGTAAACTGGCTACAAAACCACCAGCAGCCAGCGCAGGAAGAAATTTGGAGCGTCGAGTTAGTCCAGAGATTTGAAGCGATCGCCTACACTAATAGTGTGGTAGAAATTATTCCCATTCATACCGTTCATCAGCCCACAGGGTCGCTACAATATAATCCCTACCATCCTAGTTTTCAGCAAATCAGGGAGCTTTTTGTAGCATGACGGCTACGCCACCTTGTTACACTTAAGATAAGTTAACATAATTCTTAATAATGACCTCTCTAAACAGAGACGCTAGGCGATCGCGCGAAAAATACAGGAGGATAGACCTTAGTGAATAAAAAATGGAGAAATACAGGGCTGTATGCGCTGTTGTTTATTGTCGTCATTGCGCTGGGAACAGCATTTTTTGACAAACAACCCCAAAGCAGAGAGACATGGCGATACAGTAAGTTTATTCAAGAAGTTCAACAAGGCAGAGTAGAAAAAGTCAGTTTGAGTGCAGATCGCTCTACAGCACTGGTTACACCCAAATATGACCCAAACAAACTGATTGTTACCTTAGTCAACGATCCAGACTTAATCAATACTCTGACTTCAAAAGGTGTTGATATTTCTGTTCTGCCCCAAACCGATGAGGGATTTTGGTTTAAGGCACTGAGTAGCTTATTTTTTCCGGTATTGCTTTTAGTTGGCTTATTCTTCTTGCTACGTCGCGCTCAAAGTGGCCCAGGTAGCCAAGCGATGAACTTTGGCAAATCCAAAGCCAGAGTGCAAATGGAACCACAAACTCAGGTGACATTTGGCGATGTCGCTGGTATTGACCAAGCTAAGTTGGAATTAAACGAAGTCGTAGACTTTCTGAAAAATGCCGATCGCTTTACCGCAGTTGGTGCAAAAATTCCTAAAGGTGTGCTATTAGTCGGCCCTCCTGGTACAGGTAAAACTCTTCTAGCTCGTGCCGTAGCTGGTGAAGCAGGTGTACCCTTCTTCTCGATCTCCGGTTCGGAATTCGTCGAAATGTTCGTAGGTGTGGGTGCATCCCGCGTCCGCGATTTATTTGAACAAGCTAAAACCAATGCCCCCTGCATCGTTTTCATCGATGAAATTGACGCCGTAGGTCGTCAACGGGGTGCAGGTTTAGGCGGTGGTAACGATGAACGGGAACAAACCCTCAACCAGTTGCTCACAGAAATGGACGGTTTTGAAGACAACACAGGCATCATAATTATTGCCGCTACCAACCGTCCTGATGTCCTTGATGCCGCACTATTGCGTCCTGGTCGCTTTGACCGTCAAGTTGTGGTAGATCGTCCCGATTATGCCGGACGTAGCGAAATTCTCAAGGTACACGCCCGTGGCAAGACCTTGGCCAAAGATGTGGACTTGGATAAAATCGCCCGTCGCACACCTGGATTTACTGGCGCAGATTTATCCAACCTCCTAAATGAAGCCGCAATTCTGGCAGCACGCCGGAATTTGACTGAAATTTCGATGGATGAAATCAACGACGCGATTGATCGCGTATTAGCTGGCCCAGAAAAGAAAGACCGAGTGATGAGCGAAAAGCGCAAAACCTTGGTAGCATATCACGAAGCTGGTCACGCCTTAGTTGGTGCTTTGATGCCAGACTACGATCCTGTGCAGAAGATTAGCATTATCCCTCGTGGTCGCGCAGGTGGTTTAACTTGGTTTACCCCCAGCGAAGACCGGATGGACACTGGTTTGTACAGCCGCGCTTATTTGGAAAATCAAATGGCAGTGGCTTTGGGCGGTCGCATCTCTGAAGAATTAGTCTTTGGTGAAGAAGAAGTTACCACTGGTGCTTCTAATGACCTCCAACAAGTCGCCCGTGTTGCCCGTCAAATGATTACCCGATTTGGGATGAGCGATCGCTTAGGACCAGTTGCCCTTGGTCGTCAACAAGGTAATATGTTCCTTGGACGGGATATTATGTCAGAGCGCGATTTCTCTGAAGAAACTGCCGCCGCTATTGATGAAGAAGTCCGCAAACTGGTGGATGTAGCTTATACACGCGCTAAAGAAGTATTAGTGCGTAACCGCCACATTTTAGATCAAATAGCGCAAATGTTAGTTGATAAAGAAACCGTAGATGCCGAAGAATTGCAAGAAATTCTGTTAAGTAATGATGTGACAACTGCTGCGTTTGCCTAATCAATGAGAAGTTAGGAGTAGAGACGCGATTAATCGCGTCTGTTTAATACCAATTTCTAATGCCTAACTTTTAAAATTAGGGGCAATTCTGGGATTTTCCAGAGTTGCCCTAATTTTTTTAAAACAGTTTTGATTTATTTTACTTGAGTTTGGACTAATTGGCATTTAGCGGCAATGAAATGTAGGCATTGTCTGACCCAACCAAGCACAAGGCTAAAGGTTGGAACTAAAGATGTACTTTGAGTTCATCAATCGTATTCTCAACTTCCCAACGTTGATGGTACTCGCTTGCGAGTAACTGGGCTGGAAATTTTTCAATGTCCAATAAGCTTGTAATTAAACGATATCTAATTTTTTCTTCTGGGTTATCAGGATTCTCAATTATGTACTCAATAACTCGTACTTTTATCGGCTCAAAACCTTTTTTTCTCAATTTACCAGATGGATAAATATAACTTAAATATGAACCATCGTCTAAAGCTTCTTCGTTTAAAAATTTAACATTGGCAGGATTCTGCCTAAATAATCACAACCCTTACTTACTGTTGCTTGTACCATTGCGTAAGAATGCAAGCCCCTATCCCACATCAATAACATACCAGATGTTACTGAGCGCAATAATTTTAGTGACCTGACTCGCTCTCCAATTCGATATGGGCACATTAATGCATCGAAAATTAGATGTGTTCCTGCCTCTACTAAAATAACTAATCTAAATGAGTGGAAATGCAGCTCGTGTACCAGCACGACTACCAGGACGACCAAAAACCCTTGCATTTTCATCGCTATCTGGGATATCTAGGCAGGTGCCATCAATCACTACAATTCGTAATCCATTTAAAAAAGCTCCTATTGTTTCCTTTGTTGCCATTGGTTGTACCAACTGATGAAACAACTGTCTCATCACCCCTGCTCCCAATCGTTGTCTTGCTTGAGTGATAGCTGATTTACACGGGACACGCCAATATTTACCAACTTTTACCCATGCCTCTGAAAGACTATCAATGAGATTTTTTAGTACATCCCGCATTGAATCTCTCGACCATAGGCTCATTGCTATTATTAGACAAATGACCAGATGTGCTGGTAATGAACGATGACGTTCCTCTTCTACTTTAGTCTTAGCGATTGCTTGTTCGATTAAAGTTGCTGGCATAGCTGCTTCTATTGCTTTGAATATCTCGATACTTTGTATCTTGGGAGACATTAATGAGAATTCTTTGAGATGCACCTGACTTGATTTCCATTTTCGGAAACAACACGTAGTTTATAACGCTTTGAGGCTTAACTGAACCGTATTGCTTTTTAAGCTACTGTGTACACACAAATCTTTTAGAGTTACTGCATAACGTCGGGTAAGTTATTTTTTGCGAGTCCATGCAACTAAGGAACGCAAATTTAATAACGTGCAATTCTTATTTAACTTGGAATGGTGCGTTACGCTCCGCTAACACACCCTACTTTTGCACTTTATTTAATCGGCTCCGCCGACTTGTACCCCTGCGGGGAAGCAAGCTACGCGCAGCGTCTCCAGCAAGGAGAA
Source organism: Chroococcales cyanobacterium (assembly GCA_038249935.1). GTDB lineage: Bacteria > Cyanobacteriota > Cyanobacteriia > Cyanobacteriales > Nostocaceae > Nostoc. Next base: position 9,386 of record JBBSCU010000040.1, on the reverse strand, counting down.
GCATCTGGCGTGGGTTAGGGGGGATCAATAAGTGCTTAAAATCATAGCCAACCACTTTTCAAACAACCTCTAAGGTTTGTCCGATAAAATCGGTTCTGCTGCAATATCATCCAAGCTAATGCTACCTAGCAAATTCCGCCACTCTGCTTTCAGTGCTACATCTTCAGGATTTTTTTGACGCAGTTCAGCTAGAGTCGTCAGTGCCTCGTACCATATCCCCTTTTGGGCATAGATAGCATAGCGCTTTAGAAGTTCTGTGGTTTCTAGCTCTTTGATTGTGGCTGGATTCAGTTCGACTCGTTGTATTACCCCTTCGACGAAAGTCGGGGGCGAATTCTTTTCCTTGTCACAGTTAATAGTGAAAAACCAGCGATATTGTTTGTTTAGCGCCAAGGCGGGAGCAGTGCTAGGTAGAGAAACGCGGATGACTCCTGGTTTATCTGGTAGAGCGATCGCTTTTTTGTATACCTCGTTCAAGTCCAAATCTTGCAGCACAAATTCAACTGTATAGTCCAAATCTTTGGTATATGGCACATAGAAAAACCAACTTGGGTGTTCTACTGTTGTCTGTCCCCAGACATTAATCACTGAGTTCTTTTCGGTAAAATGTACTAAAGCAGTTAGGTCAAGTTTAGTAGGTAGACACGCAGCCAACTCCCCGCGCTTCGCTCCACCACGAACGCGACCTCCAGGAGGGGGGCCAGATGGGGGCGGGGGTTGATTAAAGGTTGTGGCTTGTGTGGCTTGAGCCAGAAGGGTTTTCGGATCAGAGCGTAAGCGTAGCCCGCCGTAGGCATCGTGTGAACTACCAGCGATTGTTTTTGCCAATACTGGAATCAAGCTAACTAACAAACTGGTGCAGCTAAAAGCTACTACTAAAGACAGTTTTATCGATTGTAAATTTGATTTCATAAAAACCTTACTTTTTAGATTTTGGGTTAGACGAGTACTAAGTATTTGAATTTTTAATTGTTGTTTTGGAATTATAAATTGACATCAAGCCCACCATCGCTACCAGCGACAAAGCGGATGGTACAAACGGCACCCAAGCACCCGAAATTAACAGAGTTAAGCAAACTACATACAGAACACTAGAGGTAATACTGACTGCCAATGCCAGCCAGGGTAAGGAAAGCTTTCGCCAAGCCAGGACTCCCCCCACTAAAGACCAGCCCCACATCCAGACCACCTCAAGCCACTGTAACCAAACCCACAGTAATGGTCGCCCATCTTGGACAGCACTAAGGATCTGGCTGATCATATGGGCTTGTACTAACACTCCTGGCATTTGCTCATCTAAGGGAGCGCCATAGGGTGTAGGCCAGGTGTCTGGAGAATCTCCTTTCGCCACTACACCAATCAGAACAATCCGGTCTTTGATAGCACTGGGGTTAATTGGACTAGATAAAAATTGCGTTAGCTTCACCTGCTCGGCTATTTGTTTTGAGGAATGGTAGTTGAGCAAGATTTGACCGCCATTAGCATCAATATTTTGATAACCGCCGGTGCGAGATTTCAAATTTGGAAAAACAGTCTTACCCAGTTGCAAATTCCCTTTTGGGGTGAACTTTGTTTGAATTCCTAAAGGTCGTAGATAGAGGGAGGCTAGTTGTACACTGAATGCGTAGGGAGCAGAACACAACGATGTCGCCTCTTGGTTCATGAATAGGAGATGTCGCCGGATAACTCCATCGCGATCGTGAATAAAGTCACTGAATCCCAGGTTTTCCGTGGGGATTTCTGGTGGTGGCTTAATACCTTTGATATTTTCTGTGCGATCGCTTCCCTTGCAAATTCCAATTAAGTTCTGAGTTTGCTGGAGACGAGTAATTAAATCTTTGTCTGTAGCCTTAAAATCTCGGTAGATATCCAAACCAATCGCACGAGGTTGGTATTGATTCAGTTTTGCCAGGAGTTTGTTGAGAGATTTTTCCGAAATGGAAGTTCCCATTAAGGATTCGTTATTTTGTCTTTGAGTTGCCAGATCGTCATCGTCAATTGTAATTATTAGCAAGCGCGGATCAATTCCCTCGGCAGGACGCGATCGCATCATCAAGTCAAAGGCTTGAATTTCTGGACTTTCCAGCCATCCCAGCCATCTCACCCCACAAACCAAAGCTGTAATCGCCAAGCTAGAGAACAAAGTTATCTGAAATCTACGTCTGGTAGACAAAGCTAAATTCGGTATATCTTCACTTTTGGCACACCTTAATTCATCCCAAGTCGGTGGTATCTGCGCTGGATTTTGGCAAATCACTGGTAGCCAAGTTGCACAGGGAAATCGATCCTCAAGCCCTTGCAACCTTTCCCGCGCTTGGCGTACCGCTTGATATAAAGACTCGCCACCGGCAAAACCTTGGAGAAAATACTTTAAAAACTCCTTCGCAACCTGATCTGGGACAGGTTCGCGCATGACAATTATTTGAGGGATTTGCAAATCAGCTAGTTCTCGCGCCAATCCCAATCCATCACAGGAGTTGAATATAGCTAGTTGCAAGCCGTTTCCAATGGCTTTTTTGAGAGCATACTTTAACTCGCCAATGGTGAGGCTATCAGTTTTATTTAGGTAAATTCGTCCGCTTTCTCCATTTCCCTGACTGGAACTGTGTCCGGCAAAGAAGAGAATATCCCAGTTTTTTTCCCAGAGATGTTCAGTCAATTCCTGACGTTTTGGTTCTACCAAAAAGCTGACTTCTGCATTACTACACTGTTGCAGCAAAGCTTGATCTGCTTGGGTGTCAATTCCCTGACTATTGCCGACGATCGCTAAAATGTTGACTAATGGATTTAGAGTGCGTGACTTGTGAATGCGATCGTAGGATGGTGAAGAAAGAGCGATTTCAGCCTTGGGGTAGCGTTCTAACAAGTCCCACAGATGCCAGGGTAACAGCTGCAATTGGCTATTTTCTGTTTGCAAAATTACCCGTATTTCTTCCGTGGACGACAATCTTTCTAACCATTTTTCCCTTAAAGGGCGAAATTCCTCAGATCGCAGCCAGGTATTAAAGCGTGCCCGCAAAATATGGGAAGTGTTTTCGCAGTCTTGGATCATTGATACATTCGTCACCTGCATTTGGTTAGCATGGAGACGATAACGATTGCCTATCTGCCGATAACTAGACTGCCAATGACTATAGTACAAAGGCATTTCGGGGAATGCGGGTAGTTTACCTGTGATTTCTGCCGTAGCCCGCTCGTGTTCCTCACCAATTTGGAGAGTGACAGCAAACCCTTGCTCAAAACTACCTTCTCCAAATTTCAGAACTACTAACTTAACCATGACCGTCACTATCCCTCTATGCAAAATCACGCCCTGTCCTAATGTCTGCTCACAAGCTCCACAAGTATCTACAGACTTATCTCAAAATTCCCAAAAGCTGTTTTAAATTTTTAATATTTAATTTCTAACTAACCAACTACCATTTAATAAATTACCGACAAAGAGGGAAGATAGCTACATATTTCAAATCCTAAAATGTTCGGTAATACTGGTATCATTCAAGGCTACCTTAACGCTAAATTGCTCTGTGGGTTCACCACGAAACTGCAACTGAATGTAATTGTCTAATTTTCTAGATTGAGCATCCAGAAATACTGCACCCGAACTATCTAGAACAGTGAGATGGATTCCCGACGGCAAGTAGATTTGGTTTCCAGTGGCGTGCAATTGCAGATGAATACTAGTTTGTTCATTTTTTTCGGGGCTGATTTCCACAATTAACATGACGGGTTGATTGAGAATTTGGATACCCAAATCAATCAGTTTTGCACGTTTGGTAATTGATTCTGGGAGGTTAAGGGCATTTAGTTCCACAGTCTCAGCACTGCGAAAGGCATAAACTGGTCTGAGTTCCGGCACGTTCCACAAGGATTCAATAGTCTCCCAGCCCGTCTCAAATATACCAGTAAACCACTGACTTAAATTCACTAATGAGGTAAGTGGGGATTGGCGCAGTTGCCCCAAGTGGTCGATAAACGCTTCCAACGGTTGTAGTTGCTCTAAAGGCAGTGTTTCAGTTGCGACACTAGGGATAAAACCAAGTAGCCGAGCTTCTTGGAGCGATTCATCAAATTGAACTACTAAATAACCCACCCGTTCTTCCCATGTTTCTGGAGGAATGGAACATATTTGCTGATGCTCCCACACAGGGCGACATTCCAGACGACCAACTGAGGGCATCTCTAAGTCAGCGATATTCGCACAAAGGCGCATGATGGGGTTCCAGCTGTCACTAGCTTTGAGGTTAGTAGGAATATCCATCATTTCCAGGTAGTCATTCACCACCCATACAGCCAGCGTATTCAGCCGGACTTGCTCTGCTTTTTCAGGATTTGGCTGCTGATTAGCAAATTGCTGGGCAGTTATGCGAGCTGTTTGGGAAATCGGCAATGTTAAAGCGAAATCGTCTAGCTGATAGGTGGAGTTATTCATAAGTCAATCTCTATTGATCAATGCTGCTATGTACATATCGCTCGCATTCATTAAATTTATGCCACAAACTTGAAATTTAATACTGTTGGGCATTGGGCAAAACAGTTCCGAGTTCCCAGTTTTGAGTGCTGAGTAAAGAAATGAGATCCCCACTCAGCACTCATTACTCAGAACTCCTGAAGGGCATTGGGATAAGTCTTTGATACTCGCTGACGAGTTTTTAATATTCGCCGATGAGTCTTTGATACTGGTGAACGAGGTTTTAAAGGGGTTTGGGTTTAAGTTGACACTAATACAATGCCCAATTCGCAAATCACAACCAGTTACCAATCAACACATAAGCAGACCAAAAGCTTGGTGCTTGATAGTTAGGATGTCTCAGGAGATGAAGCTGGGCGCGGTGGACAGCTTCAGCTTTGCTGATTTTGCCACTTTTGAGTTCTTTATAGAAGACACTAACAAACATCGCCGTCGATTTATCATCAATTTGCCACAGGGAAGCGATGGTACTGCGTGCCCCGGCTCGGACAGCTGCTCCTGCTAGACCGAGTGCTGCACGGCTGTCTCCTGTTGCTGTCTGACAAGCACTCAAAACTAATAGTTCTACTTTGGTTTTACCCTGACTGCGGAAGAGAGTATCAAAATCCTTGACGTTGATTTGACCATCGAAATCTAAAATAAACGTGTCTTCAAGGCGGGAACTAAACTGACCGTGGGTTGCCAAATGAACTATGTTAAATGAAGCAGCACCAATTTCACTCTCTAAATTCTTTTTCTTGAAATCACTATCCAATAGGCTAGTTGTTGAGACTCCGGCTTTAGTAATACCGTCGAATTCAGATTTGATGGCAAGCAACGGTGCAAACTTGGAAAACTTTGGCGGTGGTTGAGTTAGTCCTGCGGTTAATGCTTTTAGCTGCTGTTGTACTAGCGGTTTAGGGTCGAGGAGTTGCAGACCTACACTCAGCGCGATCGCATATTTCTCTACCAAATATTGCTTACCATCGTAAAGAGCCGCCATTGGTAAATTGCGTAACGCACCATCCAGGACAAACACTAAGGTATTAACACCACTTTTTTGTAATTGTGACTCAATGGGTTTGAGCAACCAGTTGTAAACTTGGTGCGCCTGGGTTTGAACGGCTTTGGTAGCGGTGGGATTAACAAGATTTTTTCGCAGTTCTACTAAGAGTTCTTCGACTTCTGTGTGGGAAATCTGAGTAGTGTAGTTTTGCAGGGGTTGTTTGGGAATTTTAACAATTACCTGGAGTTCTTTTTGAAGAATAATCGGATAAAGGATGGCAGCCGTGGGATTATCTCGGTCTACTATTTGATCTAGGGCTACTTTGTTACCTTGCAGACAAGCTTCCCGGAAAAAGTCGTCCAATTCTGCTAGTTGGAGTGCTTCAATTCGCTGGCGGACTTTCTCCAATATTTTTTGATCTGATGATTTTCCTTCTTGGGATTTCAGCAGTAACTCTACTGACTGGCGGTAGACGGGTTCTACGCTGTCCCGAAAGTTGAATTGGACATCCTGGTTAAGTACGTCTTTATTAACTACTAAATCTCTGCGGAGAGACTGGAGAGTTTCTACAACCGCATCATACGCCGCGATCGCCCCATTAATATCTTTTTGTGCCCAAAGCAATCTACCTAGTTGCCATTCCAAGCTATATGTAATTTCTAGTGCATTGCTGCTCTGTGCTAAAGCTAATCCCTGTCGCGTAAGGTCTTGCGCCTCTGACCACTGTTTGGTTTCTTCATACAAACCGCCTAAACTCTTCAAAGCATAGGCTTCTGTCCGCTTGTCCCCTAAACTGCGGGATTGCTCGATGGCTCTGGCGAGTAAGAGTGCTGAGTCTTTTGTGCTGTTAGCGGTAGCGGGGCGTTTAGCCCATCCTGAATAGTAATTCTGACTGGATGCTTGCAATACACCACTCTTAACTTTAGTCAAGCTTTGTGAAAAATTAACGCGGGCGTAGATGCTGGCACGACTGAGGGGGAGTTGGTCGAGTTGGGACTCAATCAACGGTAAGATAGTTTGAACCTTTGCCCATTCTTGATCTTCAATGAGTAGTCCCAGGTGATTCAGTTGCGCTTGAACTTTTATTAAGGGTGAGGGAGATACTGCGACTGCTTGTTGATAATAGGCGATCGCCTGTGACTTTTCTAGTTGTTTACGGGCATTATTCCCCAGGCTGAACAGACTAGCCGCAATATCAGGGCTTGATTGCAGATTTTGAGCAATTGTCAGACTTTCTTCTAATACTTGGCGTGATTTTGGCAAATCGCCCGACACTAAAAGGGCATCACCGAGCGATCGCAAACTCACTGTTTTTTCTATGGAATCTGGTTGAGATTTTAACGTCAGATTTACCTGATCGAGGGTTTTTACAGCCCGAGGATAAAATCCTTGGCTTCGCCACGCCTGGGCTTGATTAATTAGCGATCGCACCACACCGCTTTTATTATCTACTTGCCTGTAAATTTTTTCTGTCTGCCGCCAAGTTGCTAAAGCCGCCTCGGACTGTCCCATTGACAGTTGTAGACGACCTTGAATATCTAGCGTTTGGGCAAATATTTGCCGATTTTGATTTTTATCCGGTGATTGAAGCAAATTTAAGCTGTCTGTAATTGCCTGTTGCGCCTGACTCCATGCACCGAGTTGTTGATAAGCTAAGGAAAGATTACTTAGGGTTGCTGCCAGTGTTAGACTCTCCCCTTGCTGTTCACTGAGCAATGGCGAAGTCTGCTTATACACCTGGACAGCTTGTTGCAGCACTTCTACCGCCTTGGCAAAGTTTCCAGAATTGTATAAAACTTTGCCTTGTTGTAGTAGTGAAGCGGGATCGGCGACCACAGCCGGCGACATAACATTATTAATTGGCAGTTGGGATGGAGGATTAATTGCGCCAGGAACTTTTGCTAGTACAGGTGAACCGAGAGTACACAGTAAAACTATCAGAAAGTATGCCAGGGTGGTGAGAGACTGGCGAACCCCGAAAAGCCAGTGACTAAAACGCAGACGCAATAGGCAACGTCTTGGCTGCTTTTGTCTTTTAATTTTTACAAAATTCCTGCCAAAAATCCTAGTTGTTTTAGTCACAAGTATGACAAGGGATAAATGATCGTGATTTTTTAGCGATCGCTGTAAAATTTTATCAGCAAAGTCTAGCTTAAAAGCTGACAAGCATGGAAATGATCAAAAATCAACATACATTCTTATAACAATCCCTCCAATTGAGCAAATTTACGCAAACGCGGTAGACACTGGCGCTGATAAAAACTGCTTAATGTCGGAATTGACAACCCAAATTCCTCAGACAACTCTCTCCAGCTAACTTCCGGGGGTAGGCGTTTGAGAATTAACACCTGACAATTCACGTCTGGACGGCCTTTAATATAAATTTGGCATAGTTCTCCTTCCGAGTCTGTTTGTACCCATGTCTCCAAGTCTTCTAGGATGGGAGGTACTTGGGGGTTAGCTGGGAGGTTATCTACGGGGTTAATGATTTCACTTGTTCCACCCGATGTAGACTGACGAACCCTAAGAGGGACTGTTGTGGCTTGTTCCCGGTTCTGGTTAAGGTAAAAGTCTTGTAGTCTCCTTTTTAGGTAAGCATTCAGCCAAGTGATCACACTGCCATAAGTCGGATCATAAATTTGACCAGTCATCCCATCACAAACATTGCGGCAGAAATACAACCAAGTTTGTTGTAGTGCATCTTGATAGTAGGGAGTACTTTCCCTCCAGAGTCTACGTGCTGTCAAGCGAATAATTTGCGTGAGCAGCTTTTGACGCTGAGGGCTTCCAATTGGGTGTCCACAGGCTTCGGTAACTAAGCCGCGTAGCTGTTCATCGAATTGAACCATGACAATCTATCTTGGCGAAGAAAGCAAGAATATCTTAGTATTGCCCATAACAACACCCTAAAAATTACCTTTCGTCAAGATGCTGGATCTTTTTTCTCAGACCACAAGGGAAGTGAAGAATGCTTATCCGAACAGTATTGGAATAACACCTGTGTTTGCATTAATAAATTGTATATGAGAGTTAAAAATGACGATATGGCAACCTCTGATATCCAGGAAGAACCACAGATTTTGCGTCTAGGCGGCTTGTTTCATGAACTGCGCGGCGATTTGACGGGAGGATTGACAGCAGCAGTAGTAGCCTTGCCTTTGGCTTTAGCCTTCGCAGTGGCAAGTGGTGTAGAACCAAAGGCGGGACTCTACACCGCGATTGTGGCGGGAATTGTCGCGGCAGTTTTTGGGGGCTCGCCAGTACAAATTACAGGACCGACAGGGGCAATGGCTGTGGTTTTGGTGGGAATTGTCGCCAAGTACGGCATTGAGAAAGTTTGGATAGCTGGGGTGATGGCTGGGATTATCCAGGTTGCTTTGGGGATTGCCAAACTTGGACAGCTAGTAAAGTTTATTCCCTATCCAGTGACGGCAGGTTTTACTAATGGTATCGCCGTTATTATTTTTTGTGGTCAGTTAAATAATTTATTTGGTTTAAAACTACCGCGTAGCGAACATTTTTTACCGGGACTTTGGCAAACTATAACTCACGCAGAAGCTTTAAACTGGGCTGCTGTTGGGTTGGCAATGGTGGTGATTGCAACCACGGTTTTGTGGCCTAAGATCAATCGGACAATACCAGGCTCTTTGGTGGGTTTGGTGTTGGCAACGGGGATAGCTACTTATTTTCATTTGGATGTACCAACCATTGGAGTTATTCCGCAATCTTTACCGATGCCCCAAGGTATTCCTCACTGGAATGATTTTAGCTTGATTCGAGAACTAATTAATCCAGCTTTGGCTTTAGCAGCACTGGGAAGTATTGAATCGTTGCTATCGGCGGTGGTGGCTGATGGGATGACTGTGAGCGAGAAACACAATAGCGATCGCGAATTAATTGGTCAAGGATTGGCAAATATCATTGTCCCAT